>JADFYY010000021.1 GCA_015232825.1 Magnetococcales bacterium | reverse complement strand
CTAAATATACAAGGAGAGCTATCCGGGGAACGCAAGACGATAACTCCATTCCTTAACCTGCTTGATCACGGCACAAATCTCTACAATGTCGAACCATGGCTCAAGGATTTCGAGTTAGAGGCGCGAAACAATCCAGAATTGCTGGAGCGCAACCGCCGACGCATGGCATTGCTTGCCTCATTGATGCCCAATGTAGACCGAATCGAGATTCAGGGCAGCAAGGTGGTTTATCTGGAAAAAGGGATGCCGGTTCCGGCCCATCATCTCTCATCGGGTCACAAGAGCATTTTGGCAATGATCGGTGATTTATTGATTCGCCTCTCTGCATCCCAACCCGATGTGGAGGATCCAGCAGAATATCATGGCATTGTCTTGATCGACGAATTAGAGACCCATCTCCATCCCAAGTGGCAGATACAATTTCCACAAAAACTCTCCGAAGTTTTTCCCAAGGTGCAGTTCATCGCCACGACTCATAGCGTGATTCCCTTCATGGGAGCCCCGGAAGGGTCGGTTTTCCTGCGTGTAACCCGCGATTTGGAACAGGGCACCCAAGTCGAACGGTTGGATATCGACGTCACCACCTTATTGCCCAACGCCTTGTTGAGTTCGCCCTTGTTTGAACTAGATTCCATCGTGAATCCGCGCATCAAAAGCTTTGATGATCTGGAAACCGAAGACTCTTATCCAGAGATTGAACGTCAAAAGGCGAGGAATCACCGTTTGGAACAATTTGCCAAAAACAATGCCGATTTTTTTGCCCAATTGGGGGATGAGGAAACCGCATGATCCCTATTTCCAAAGATGGTTTACCCCCTCCTCATAAAAACCAATACCGGCCTCGATTGCAAGAGATCTATCAAGACAAATGCGCCTATTGCGAAACAAAGATCAATGCAGGATTCGCCCCAAGGATTGACCATTATCGTCCACAACATTTCTATCCTTGGTTAATCGATGAGTGGAGCAATCTGGTACTCTCCTGTGAACGTTGCAATCGCATCAAATCAGACCAGTTTCCCATTCAAGGCCAACGGGTTAATCAACCACAAATGGATCAGACAGAGTGGCGCGCCAACTCAGTCAGTTTTTTGGCTGAACAGGCCATGTTGATTCATCCTGAACTGGAAGATCCAACCAACCATTTGGTTTTTCACCCGAATGGAACCATCGAGGAAAAAAATGGCAGTAAGCAGGGAAAAGAGACCATTCGTATTTGCGGGTTAAATCGAGAAGAACTGATTATTGCACGCAAAAAAGTTGTGAATAGGATGCGAAACGAGTTGCTAGATGCCTTGGATAAACTTACAGAAGAAAAATCATTTAATAGAACTATATTTAAGAAAATTCGTCAAGCGCATGAATCCCACAGACCCTATTCACGGCTGGGTTGGCATCTGTGTGAAGAGTTTGAGCGATTTTTTCTTGCGCAATTGCCAGAGGCTTACCGCCCCTTTATAAAAAAGGCCTTTACCCATTTCCACTGATGGATATTCTTGCGATACTCTCAATATTATTAATCTCGCTGGTATGGTATTCGGCCATGCGGGCTAGGGAGCAGGCCTTGGAAGAGGTGCAGAAGAGTTGTGCCGAAATGAAACTGCAATGGCTCGACGAAACCGTGACCATCACCTCATTGGGATTGAAGCGGGATGCAGACGGACAGTTGCGGGTACGACGCATCTACGGATTTCGTTATCTGGAGGCAGGTTTTGTCGTGCGCGAAGGGGTGGTGATTTTGTTGGGGGATCAGCTCCAGGCTGTACTGTTCAATACCTCCCGCAACATTCATTGACCCAGTGACGAAATTCTAATGGCCAATTTTAAGCAAATTTGGCACTATAAGATCTTCAACTGAAGACTAATCACTCATTTTGAGAGGGTACCATGCGATTACCACTAATTGGAGAAAAGGTTTCCTGGCTTAAGGGATTCTTTTTATTCTATTTATTTTTTCTTGTCCTGTTTTTTGCGGCAGCCCCCTTTTTGACTCTCTGGATGTATGCCCAGACCAGCCTGACCAAAAGCCTGCTGCCGCAGCTGATCGGATTTTGTCTACAGGGTGGATTTCTGGTGATTGTCTTTGCTCTGTATGAAAAACGTTCCACCATTGATGCTCGCCGCAATTGGAAATTCACCTTGCGTAGCTTTCTGTCACCCTTTGTGGACCACTGTTTGCCAGATTGGAAATCGATGGTGAACAATTCTGAAAAATTACTGCCACCACCGGAAATTCTACAACAAAGCATCCATTCCATCCGTTCCGACGGATTGCAGCAAAAGCTTGGAGTCGAGCTACAACAGATCGCCCAAAGAAACCTGATTGCCATGGAATCCCTATCGGTTGTGGCCGCGCAGATTGACCATATTCATTTAAACACCTGGATGGCGATCATTCACCATACCCGAGCCCTCACAAATGCCCTAACTGAGGCTGAACAACGGACTTTGGTCGTCAACCTGCTAGAGGATGTGGTTAAATTTGACGAGTCATACATCTTCTGACCAATTCGCGCCTGGAGACGAAGGAAAAGGGACATGACGCTTACCAGTAAACAGATCTTTTGGGGAGTTGGTGTGACGATGCTTGTTGCAGCAGGCATCGCTTTGACAAGTTCTAATCCCATTGCCCTGCTGTTGGGCCTCATGAGCGTCATTGTAGTAGGCGCAATCTTATGGTCTCATCGATCTGTGCTGGAACAGTTGCGTCTTGCGCAAGCCGAAGTGCAACACCTGACACTCTCTTTGGAAGATCAGGTGAAGCAGCGTACCAAGGATCTGGCAGAAGCACGGGATCAGGCCTTGGCAACCAGTTATGCCAAAAGTGAATTTTTGGCAATCATGAGCCACGAAATCCGTACTCCTATGAATGTCGTTCTGGGCATGCTGGAGCTATTACGTGATGCTCAGTTAGATCACAACCATCGAGAACAGGTTCAATTGGCCTACGGTTCTGGCAAAACACTTCTGGCACTCATTGATAATGTCTTGGATTTTTCCAAAATGGAGGCGGAACGGCTTATTCTTGACGAAATGGATTTTGACCTACGTGCATTAGTGAATGAGTCTGCTTTGACGTTGGCAACCCTGGCCCATACCAAAGAGATTGAACTGATCCCCTTTTTTCCACATGACATGCCCACATTGGTCCGAGGGGATGTCAATCGATTGCGACAGATTTTTACCAATCTATTGGGCAATGCCATCAAGTTCACGCCCGAAGGGGGGACGGTAGAACTGCACGGCGGTCCGGTCGGAGAGGAGGAAGGGGATAAAACTGAGTATCTCTTTGAGGTACGAGATACCGGCCCAGGGGTACCCGAAGAGGATCGGGAGAAAATTTTTGAGCTATTTACCCAAGCTGAAAGTCATCGTGGGCAAGGGTATTCAGGGACAGGAATGGGATTGGCCATCAGCAAGCGTCTGGTGGAGAGGATGGGGGGCGAGATTGGAATGGATGTCAACCCTTCTGTTCCGTCGGGAAGTATTTTTTATTTTACCGTGCAGTTGCGCAAACAAGCTATTCCCTCTTTGGCGGATTTGGATCGGGGAATCTTCAAGGATTTACGTATTCTTGGAGTAGAAATTGATGGTTTACAACGAATTTTTCTGGAAGATGTTTTTACCTTGTTTGGTGTTCGCTTCAGCTTTGTGAGCGAGCCAGAGACGGCCATGGAGGTATTGCGTCACGCCAAAAATTCGGGACACGGATATGATTTGGTACTTTTAAATCAAAGACCAGGCCGTGACAGTCGGCAGGTGTGTCGGGTGTTGCGAAATGTGGAGGCTGGACCGAAATTCATTTTATTGACCGATTTGTTGGATCAGGGATGGGATCATGCGGTGGAGTTGCCTGGAATCTGCACCTGCTTGAGAAAACCGGTCAGCGCGGATCGGTTACGTTCTGCCATTGAATGGTTGCTGGCACGCGATGGAACTCAACCCACCCTGGCCGTACAAAGGCAGAAGGAGATCGAAAATCCAGTGATCTATAAAGACTGGATTCTGGTGGTGGATGATCATGGTGCCAATCTGACCGTAGCCAGAGGGATGCTGGTACGGTTGGGATGCAATCCTGCGCACATCATCACGGCGGTGGATGGGCGGGAGGGTGTGGAACGTTTCACAGAAAAGCCTTTTCAATTGGTTTTCATGGATTGTCAGATGCCGGGTCTAGATGGCTATGAGGCCAGCCAGACAATTCGACAATGGGAGAAGGAACACCAGAAGAGTCCTGTACCCATTGTCGCCTTTACCGCCAACGTCACCTCTGGCAACCGGCAAAGGGGAAAATTGGCCGGTATGGATGACTTTCTGGCCAAGCCTGTCACGTTGAGCGAATTGCAAGGGGTGTTGGAGCGATTTCTAACCCCTGAAGTCCAAATTCTCCCCCAGGACTCCTTGCCAAGGGAGGTGATACCCACGACGGATTGCACACCTTGTATTCAAAACGACGGAAACATGGATTTAGACATTCTTCTTGGAGCCATGGAATCGATTGGACTGCCAGAAGAGGATTTCAGGGATGTGGCAGAGCTATTGGTCAATCAGATTCCTGAACTTCTGGCAAACCTGGAGCGCGAGTTACAAGCTGGAGATCATGAAATGGCCAGAGCCACGGCCCATGTACTCAAGGGGAGCATGGCCAACACCATTTTTCCTCAGTTGCAGCCCCACACCCGATTGTTACATGAAACCATCAAGAATCAGTCATGGGAAGAGGCTGCTGAGGCCTTGCACACTGTGCGGGACCATTTCATGCCAGTCAGAAAGGCTCTAGAGACGTTTCTGCATCATCCAAGGGAGACGAATTCACCCCCTTGACGAGCAAGGGAGTGAATATCCACGTTGTTAGGATTTCTTCTTGAAAAAGAGATCGGTCAGTCGCGACTGATTGTCATTGATCAGGGATTGTTCTTCGCCAGGAATGATGGGTTGAGCAACCGATTGCCGTGAAGTTGACTCCTTCAGATATTTTTCCTGTTCTTGAAGTCTATCAAGCATCCATTTTTTCTGAGGTGGTGGGATTGCGACATTGGCCTCAATGGATTGTTTTTGATTCACATACCACTGTTTATGCAACTGTTGCATATCAGACTGCATCTCTTCTTGGGTAAGGGATTTGGCTACGGGCATGGCCGCATTCTGTTTTTGGGCGTTGCGGGCTTGTTGGAGTTGAGACAGGGCTTGGTTCCGTTGCATGGGGTGCATGTAAGGATTGTTACGAATGGCCTGTTCTTGAGAATTGAACCAATTGTTTTGTTGTTCGTTCATTGAGACAGGACCGGCGTTAAGCGAGGCGGAACTGGTTTTCATACTGGCTAGAATACGTTCTTTCTGGGCAGGATGGATATAGGGATTGGTACGGATTTGCTCTTGTTGCACGGCCATTTGTGCGCGCATACGTTGGTTGGAGGCGGCCATTTCCTGTTGACTTTTTTGTTGATTTTTTTCTGTTTGCGCCTTCATTTCAGCCTGTTTTTTTTCCGCTGCGTTTACCAACAAGCCTGTATTGATATGGTTGAGCATATAGAAGAAGCGTTCAGGATCCCATTTTTTTTCTTTCAAATAGGTGATGAAATCCTTGTTGTAGCGCAGACCGGCCAGAACCCATGAACCATGCATGGTATCGACCATGGGATTTTGTTTAGAGGACCATTGTGTAAAGGTTGGGTAGTCGGTGATGAATTGTTCCAGTTCTGTATTGGTGAACGGGGATTGTTCCATCTTTTCCGCCGCCCCACCACTCCCGGCCAGGAAGAAGGCCAACCCCCAAAGCACTGTCGCAACAAAATGTTTTTTCATTTGTTTTCCCTATTTGGCTGAAATTGTGTCGTCGAAGAATGTCAAACGGATTGGATTATTATGACCAATTTTTCATGAAATGGCAATTGTTCTAATTGCGCATGACGGATAAGAGCGAAAATGGAAAATGGGAACCCCGAACACCAGCCATGGCTGCTGGCCTCGCTGACCATGTATGGACGGTTCATGAGTGGATTTCATTTCCATCCCGACCTGTTAGGTTAACGTAAGATACCACCAAAAAATATAGGAAGAGGTTTTTCTCTTTTCAAAAAGGTGCAGAATTTTTTCCATCATGCATCCGAAATGCCAACATGGTAATTTAATTCAACTTTTTCAAGGTCTTGAAGCATGCCAAAAAAAACTGTCCACCCTCTTGCGAACAAAAAATGCGCTTCCTATCTCATTGCGCAAGGTAGCTGCCAACTTGGCAAACAACATTGACTTATTAAAAGGAGGTTAAAATGTCCATGCTCGTTTCCTATGATCCATTCCGGCAAGTCAGTTCTCTGCAAAACGAAATCAATCGTTTGTTTGAACGGGATTTCGACACGACCAATAGTCAGATGACCGCTTGGCCCATGCGGGTGGACATCCTCGAGGATGCAAATCAGATCGTCATCAAGGCCGATGTTCCCGGTATGGAGCAGAAGAATATCAACGTCAATGTCGAAAATAACCAATTGACTATCTCAGGCGAGCGCAAGTTCGATGACGAGAAAAATAAAGAGAATTATCACCGCATTGAGCGGTCTTATGGACGGTTTAGTCGTTCGTTTTCGCTGCCCAATACCACCGATACCGGCAAGATCAGTGCTGCCTACAAGAACGGCGTGCTGGAGGTGACTTTGCCCAAACTGGAAAAAGCTAAACCCAAAACCATCCAGGTGCAGATCCATTGAGCGTGATCGGGCGGATCGGTCTGAAAGCAACGCCCCTCGTAACCACGCACCCTTTTTGAATGTGGCAAGGCCGATCTGGATCGATTACCAGATCGGCCACAGACGACAAATAATCGGGCATGGCTGAATGTACCAATGAAAACGAAGTATCGCCCTCTACCATGTTTGAATTTTTTGGTGAGCCTGTTGGTCAAGACGTCAACGTTTCAATGTGATGAAAGGAGGAATACTATGTGGAATAAACTGATGAAATCTTTTCATATGGCTCTGATCGCCATCGCATTGATGGCACCGGGCGTCGCCAAGGCCGAGAAAACGTCTCTGCCAAATGAGCCGCAGAAACAGGCAGCCGCCACCGAATCGATCAAATCCGACGTGGATAGCCAGACCTCGGATGAGGCTTTGGAAAAGAGAAAGAAAATTCTAGAAGAGGCCTCAGTCGCGTTGAAGGAAACCGAAAATGCGTTGAAAGCCCTTAGTGAGAAAAAATCGGCTGAAGCCATCGCCGCCCTGGAAAAAGTGACGGGAAAGCTGGAACTGATTCTGGCTCGTGATCCGGGGTTGGCTCTGGCACCAGTTGATACCAATATTATTACCTATGACCTTCTGGCAAGCGTGGACACAGTCAAGGCGATGATTCACGACGCGGGAAACTATCTGAAGGACGGTGAGATCCAGAAAGCCCGCCCACTTGTGCGCAACCTAGCCAGCGAAATCGTCTATCAGACGCGCAGCATTCCTCTGGCGACCTATCCGCTTGCCATCAAGGAAGTCGTTCTCCTGATCGACGACGGAAAAATAGAGAAAGCCAGTGCCGCCCTGCAAAGCGCACTCAATACCCTTGTGGTCACCACGGACAAGGTCATTCCTTTGCCTAAGCTCCGCGCCCAACATCTGCTCACCAAGGCCGAGGAGTTGTCCAAAAAAGAGAATCGTTCAAAGGAGGAAAATGAGGAACTCGAGAAGATACTCGCCGAGGTGCGCAATCAGTTGGAACTGGCCGAGGTACTCGGTTATGGCGACAAGGATTCGTTCAAGTCCCTGCATACCCAGTTGAATGGGATCGAAGAGAAAACCTCTGGAGGGAAATCAGGAGACGGCTGGTTTGACCGGATCAAGAAAAAGGTTTCTGACGCACTTTAATTCGGCAGAATCCAGGGCGCAGTTCGTCGCTCTAGGGAACAACGATGATCGATCTCATAACCTCAAACCTCAAGGAGAAGAATCATGAGCCACATGGAACCGAAAAATCGCACAGCGGATGATCTGAATGGAGAGTCAAATGAAGTTACAGTTCCATCAGAGCCGGAACCGCAAAGCCAAGTAATCCAGTCGGTACAGGATCACGTCAACCAGGAGACGGAATCCGAAATAGCCGAACGGCGCAAAAGGATCTTTGATGAAGCAAAAGTTGCGGTGGAGGAGACCCGAAATGCCTTGGCCGCCCTAGACGTCGGTGATCGAGATAATACCATCGGGGCGTTGACCAACGCCATTGGCAAGCTGGAGATGCTACTGGCGCGCAACCCGTCGCTGGCGTTGGCACCGGTGGAAGTCAAGACGGTGGTTCGCGACACTTTCGCTGGAACCGCTTCGATCAAGCCAAGCATTGAGTATGCTCGAAAGGCACTCAGTAACGGCGAGGTGCAAAAAGCGCGGGGTATGCTCGCGAATTTGGCCAGCGAAGTCTCCATTCAGACCACGTGTCTGCCCCTGGCCACCTACCCGCTTGCCATCAAAGCGGCGGTCCCCATGATTGATGCCGGTCGCACCAAAGAAGCAAAGATGGCGTTGCAGACGGTACTCGGAACCCTGGTCGTAACGGAAGATATAGTCATTCCTCTGCCGGTGGTTCGTAGCCGGGCCATGCTCAAGGAGGCAAAGACTTTGGCCGAAAACGCCACGAGAAACGACAGTGAGGAAAAACGTCTCAAAGAACTGCTCGAAGGGGCGAAAAAGAGCCTGGAACTGGCGGAACTGCTCGGCTATGGCCGAACCAAGAGCGATTACAAGGAATTGTTCGAACAGTTGAAAGAGGTGGAAAAGGATGTTTTCGAAAAAAAGAGTGGCAAGAACATATTCGACGAGTTCACCGTGACGTTCCGCAAGCTTTTTGACTGGAAATCATCAGAGCCTGAAAAAACTGAGAAAGAAAAAGCTGTATGAATCCAGGGGGCATTCGCCCCCTGAAGTGGACCCCGATGTCAAAACATTTTTGCATCCTCGATAAGTTCTGCAATCTAGTTACTAATATTGTTTTCTTTGTTGGCGAGCTGTTTAACACGCCAAAGTTGGAAATTTCCACAACGCCCTCTGCTCCTCCCAGCCCACGTTTAACACTTTATTGATGATATAAATTATTTTTAATAAATCGCTCTTTGATTTTTTGCTATCATTCTGTATCCTGTCGTGCATGTATATTCGACGCACACATACGCGCAACACATCAACAGGTGAGTCTTACTATACTGGCCTACCAATTCGTACAAATCATCCTCCGCCATCTCCACGAGGGGTGAAAAAGATGATCGTATGAACGCCACAAATCAAAGAATTGCAATTTTGTAGTGCCACTCGCCCAAAAAAGTGCATATAACATATTGATTATTATTTTCTTTTTTTATAGGGTGTTAAAGATGGGTTAAAGATGGGTTATGACTTCCTCCGTCTCACGTTCGAAGGAGATGAGCTGTACACGATTCAAGAGAGTCGTCAATTAGTGTCAAGAGAGATGGCGTTTTACAGCTTTACAGTATCCGTGGATTTCCTGGTGTAGGATTTTTTTTAAGTGGGTACTATGTGGGTACTGATAGAGCAACGGGTGAGTAAGAGGTAGGATGCAACTACTTGATAAAGTTGGTGTCCCCGGCGCGATTTGAACGCACGGCCTACGGATTAGGAAGCAGTCAGCCTTGGGCTTTACAACCTCCTCATTTATCAGTATATTGTTGTTTTTCAAATGGTTACGCTTGCCAATTTTAGCTAATTTTTCACACTTTGGCAGATTTTGGAAAGCTTTTCTCACACGGATTCTCACACAGGTGGCACCCTGTGTTGGGCCTCGGAGCCCCCAATTGCGTTCTGATAAACGATATCACGCATCGTCTGAGAACACCTCATCCAATGATCCGACATCCAACACGCGCAGACCCCACTCCTCCAAAACGGAGAGGTCGGCCTTGGCGATCTTTCCGGTGGCCCATTCAGGTACAGTACCAAACCGACGCTGCAATTGACGGGTCAGCATCCTGGCCTCACCGTCCCGGCTGCCTGCTTGGTGTCCATCACGTCGCCCCCTTTGCTCAATGTCTTGCGACCATTTTTCAACATTCCATGCCAGCATGTTCATCACCTCCTCAAGTTCCTCAGGTATGGACAAAAGGGTGTCGGTTCCCTTGAGTCTTTCCAAACCTCCGACCAACAGTTCGCGGAATAACCGTTTCACTGGTGGGCCATCTGGATGCCCAGCAAACCATGCAATCAGGTCGCGACTGGCATCCAGAATCGATTCCGGGCTACCCGCATGCCCCAACCGCATAAAAATCGCTGTCAGTGCGTGACGGCCTTTCAACTCCTGTTCAGGGAAACGACCCTCATCAATCACATAATACCGCATTTCCGGTTGGTATTGCCACAACGGCGATGCCACTGGCAGACGAATCAACCCTCGTAGACTGGTCGGGGCATTCCACCTCGGTTCGCTATTGAAGAGGACGATGGGGAGAATCGGGGGCAGGCCGTCTGCTGGCTTCAATTTCCGTTCATCCACCAACTGTTGGTACAGCAAGCCGGTGTAAACATCCAAACGCAGGACCATCCACTCATCGATTTCTGATTGGAACTCCAGAAGCAACAACACGCATACCGTGCCGCCTGATCGGGTGGGAATCTCCCACACCATATCTCCCCGCCTGCGTTGTGGTACATCGGTGCAAGCTTTCAGATGGTGGTAGGGGGTAACGCATTTTTTTGTTGACATTTTGCACGAAAAATTCAATTCTGAAGATGTTCTCTGCCAGTGGCAGCAGAACCTGCAAAGGCCTCCGCTGAGCCAGCTTGGCGAATCAGCGGTTTTTTTATGCCCATCGCGGTCCCGCCTTGATTTTTGCCAAGCTTTCTGGTGTGTCGGCCACATAGGCGGTGATGAATCTGGAGGTCTTGGTCTCTCACATAGTCCCCCATCATCACGGTCACGCACTGGATGTGACGATGCAAGCGTTCCCTTGGGACAATCGGGGTAAACAAATCAAGGTATTTACGGGATTCATCCCCCTGAGGAAACGCAGACTCACCAGTAGATGCAATCTGCTTCATGGCTTCAATGAGTCTCATTTCAGCATCATTGACCGTTTGGTAATTGATTTCCCCGTTGATAACCCTGAATCGTCGATCTTCATCCCGTCCCAGTATGATGTACAGATAGCCTTCGTCCTGGCGGTCACGAATCACTGTCCCCAAAACCATCTCTTTCCCATCCGCCCACCAGGATATTTCTTCGCTATAAAGGACACTCTCAGGGCGTCAGCTGTAAGCCACCAAAGCGTCGAACCGCAATCGAGAGAGAGGACGAATGGTCATTGGTTGAACCTGGATGATTTGTTCCAGGTAAGACCGCAGGTCATGGCAGTTCCATCGGCATGGTCAGGTGAATGTATTGCTCAAAGCGACGAAAATCGGTCAAGTTGTAAGTGGCCAAGGTCGGAATGCCATGGGTCAGCATGGTGGCAACGATGTTGGCGTCGTGTACCTGTTTGCCGCCACAAGGGATTTCGGCAACCAAGCGCAGCAGTTGGTCACTGGTCGCTTCCGTCTCATCAAGGACGCTCCACGCCTGTCGGAAAGCAGTGACAAGAGAGACGATTTCACTCATTGAAATCCGTGGTGTGAAGGCTTGCTGGCGGGATAGAACAGCCATAAACTCACGCAGTACCTGCCGATTGATCACCATTTCCACGCCCGCATCTTCTTGAAGTTGAAGGAATGCCACACACTCTGCATGTCGTGACGAATCAGCCACGCTGGCATAGACAAGAATGTTCGTGTCGAGAAACAGGAGATCAGCGTCCATCGTCGCCATACATTGCCTCCCGGCTCAAATCCATGCTGTCGTCCCAGAAAGCGACATGAATCGGCTTCAGCCATTCCGAAACTGAGGGGTGTTTTCTTGGAATGGCTGGCCAACGATGCATCGCAGTCTCAAGATAACCAATAAATTCCAATACTTCTGCCGCTTTATCCTCTGGCAATTGCCGAACGCGCTGATAGATCTCTTCGATCATAGTCATGGGGTTACCTCCTCTACACGGTTGTTTCCACTATTTAGTGCCTGACAGAAAAAGCCGGCACTGGTTCAGTTGAATGGGAAATGCTGAAATCATTCATAAATTTTTGAAATTGATCCGCAAACTAGAGTTGCGGACCTGAAAATAGCAGTGACCTTGTTTTAACCTCTATCCGCTCACACAGTGCCATGCAGGAGGAAATGACGATGCAATCATCCCCAAAGAACTGAGCCGTGCTAAAAATTTACATAATTTCAACGGCAACATAGCCATCCCATTCAACTGAACCAGTGCCGATGTCTGCAGGGTAATGAATATCAGTTTCGACAACAAAAGAATAACAACGTCCACTCAGTACGTCGTCTGGCTTTTTTTTAACAAGGTGTGGCCAGCTTTTACGACTATCTGGTTAATTCTATCCAGCATATCTGGTGTGAACAAACTTACATTGTCTTTAATGGTTTGCAATTCATAGGTAGTTTTATCTTCCCATTCACTGTGACCCAACATTTATAGAAGAGTATTCTTTCCCTAGCGGAAGCAACCAGCCAAGCACTAAGCTTGTAAAAAAAAGCAATCGGAGATGGAAAATCAGGATTTCTAAAGAGAACTCATGACCATCAAAAGCGGGATGAATTCAAGTCAAATCAGGGTGAGTCAAAAGCAGAAGGAACCCAAAACGGAACCCAAAATCAAAAGTATGAAAATAATCTCTCAACAACCACCATCTAACTCATTGATTTATTTGGTGTCCCCGGCGCGATTTGAACGCACGGCCTACGGATTAGGAATCCGTTGCTCTATCCGACTGAGCTACGAGGACAAGGAGGTATTGCATGATTGAACCTTTAAAACGCATCAAAATCAAGATTGCCATCTTGACATTCAACCCAAAAATATATTTTATCAAGCTTAATCGAAAAAATCAAGGAGTGATATGAAATATCTGCAATATGAATAGGTTATCCTTTATTTATACGCCAAAAAATTTCCGACCAATCCCCATACGACCTCAAGCCCACCGATTCTGCTCCTCCTCCTCGGCAGCATTCAACCTTCCCAACGCCACAGCCCCAGAATGAGGCCCCATTCGACTTTTGGCCCATTCCAAATAGTGACGTCGAAACGTCGGTTCAATCTCCAATACCCGCGACAAGGCACAACGCTTGCTCTGCATCGCTTCCATATGCCACTCCTGACCACCATCACCCATAGGCCGAAAAGGAAAAGCCAAACACTCTGCGGGTTTTACCTCTTGAATGGCACAATAAAACAAACCTTCTCGCACCTCCAGATGGGCGCAGGCATGACGCACAAAACCCTCTCTTCCCACCGCAGCACGGGCCGCCTCTAGGGTGTCATGCATGGTTAGCTCATCCTCAACCGAATGGGCCAAATATCGCACACCTATCTCCAAAAGCAATCCCTGCCATGCAGTCGGGGTAATACGCGGTACCAGACGATGCTGATTCTCAAGAAAATTGGCAATCTTACCCCACTCCTCAATGCCGCACATCAACCCGTCATCGTCCAAACAGCACTCCCCACACCGACCGCAAATCTCCTGCAAACGAACCTCAATCTCCGCGCCGGTCAACAGTAAAGACAACTCCAGACGTCCATTATCATCCTTACCTAACACATAAGATGCCAAATCATGCCAAGAACTCAACACATCCGGCAGATACCGCCCAGGCATACGCCCGGCTATGGCTCGTGGCAAAGTCAAAACCACAGAGGGTTCCCCGGCAAGATAACTCACCCGACTAAAGGCCCGATCATACGCCAAAATCTCAACCAACCCCGGTAGCTCTGCCCCTTGGGCAAAAGCAACAAAAAGCGTATATCCCCGTTCAATCCAAAGCTCCACAGGCAGAGGAAAAGCCGGGTCATTCACCATCTCCTCAGGCACCGGCCCGTTCAACAGATAGTCACACCATCCATCCAACCGCCATTGAAAAACCGCCCGACTAAAATTGGGAAAATACAAATCACACAACCGCATCACATACGCCACAAACAGGTAACGGGCACGCGGCACCTCGGTTTCACGAAAATAATGCATATGCGGAAACAGTTCGGCATCTTCCCGGAACGACTCCCAATCCTCAGGCCCAAGCAACTCCTCTGTGGTATTGAAATCCGTAGGCATACCGTCATACGCCAATTTCTCGCCAGAGGCGACCAACTTGGATCCGGCCAATGGCGACAGAATATGCATCTGCATCACCAAGCCCCGTTTCTCTGCCAAACGGCCAAACGCATGTAAAGTTTCACGCAGATCCGAAGCGGTCTCGCCAGGAAACCCGATGATGAACGATGCCGTAGTCGCCAGACCAGATTTCTGCGCCAGAAGGAGATTTTCCATCACTCGCGTCACGCGAAGATTCTTTCGCACCACTTTTTGCATCCGTTGAGAGCCGGTCTCAATGCCAAAATAGATCCCGCGACATCCAGCAGAACGCAATCGCTGCAACAGATCCTCATCCACCTGATCGGCACGGGCACTGATATTCCAGGTATAACGTTGCGAATGGGTCTGGATGGCTGTACAAAAGTCCAGGATCTTGCGCCGATTGGTGGTAAAAGTATCCTCGATGAGGTCAAAAGCACGCACCCCATACAAGGCATGCAGTTGATCCATCTCCTCTAGAATGCGCCTAGGACTCTTGACGCGAAAGCGGCGGGAAAAATAGAGATTGGTGGAACAATAGGTGCAAGCAAAAGGACAACCTCGACCACTCTCCAACGGCACCGAACAATTGAACAGTGGATAGAGATCAAAAGCGGGCATGGGCAGGAGGTCAAGATCCATAAGCAGAGGCGCGGACGGATTTTCCACCACCGTACCCTCCGCACGATACACCAAACCGGGGATCTGGTGCAGAGAATCCCCCTGCAAAAAAGCTTTCCACCCCTCCTCGGCCTCACCCCGAAATACTAGATCGATGTAGGCATGACGTTGCAAAAGTGGCACCGCCACCGCCGAAGCCTGAGGACCGCCCATACACAAAGTAACGCGGGGATTGATCGACTTGATCTTGGCCGCCAACCGCAAGGATCGGTGAAAAGTGGCACACAAAGTACTCATTCCCACCACCTGTTGCCCAGCCAACTCCTCGGCTAAGGCATCTTCTTCGTGTGGCGCAGGAAGGTTGACGACAGCCACCTCCACCCCCTTTTGCCGCGCCAGCGTGGCCAACGACAATGGCCCGACAGGCATTAATTTCATATCACGAGTCAGATAGGTGATGAGAGTCAATGGGGTCATCGCGAATCCAATTCTATTTGAATAAAAGAGTGCCAAACTCTAAGTTGGTGGAATCCACCAAGTATAAATCGCGGGCAGGCCACGATACCGTTGATTTTCATCCATGCCATATCCTACCAAACGAACATCTGGCACTTCATAACCCAAAAAATCCAATGGCAAAGGGTCCGAATCGTATACGGTCTTGTGCAACAATACCGCCACTTGAATGGACAAGGGACGACACTCGTTCATCAACCAACGGCACAACCGCTTCAGGCTACCACCGCTATCCATCAGAATATCCACAACGATCAAACGACGTCCCCGAATAAACTCCTGATCCTCCAAGGTCATCACCACCTGCGACACATGGGAACGGGCGTGGGCAAAGACAACCGGAATAGGCCTAGACAAGGCCCGCAATAAATCGCTACCAAACAAAAACCCTCCCTTCATCACCACAACCAGCACCGGCTCCTCTTCTAGGGAAAGTGCGGCAATGACTTCCTGATCAATGCGTCGCGCCATGTCAAGAACGGCTTCCTGAATACGATTCGCATCCAGCATAAGCGTCATATGATCCAATGGTTCCATCTCATCCCCTTTTGACACTCAACCATCCCGTTTCAGAAAACGACTTAAGAAATTCAAATCGTAACGACCCCGGACAAAGGCACCATCACGCAAAATCCGTTGATGCAGCGGCAAGGTGGTCTTGACTCCACCGATCACATATTCGTCCAAGGCGCGACGCATGCGAGCCACGGCCTCGACGCGATCCGCGCCATGCACGATCAACTTGCTGATCAGCGAATCATAATAAGGCGGAATTCGATAGCCCGCATAAGCACCAGAGTCCACCCGCACGCCACCGCCACCAGGGGGGTGATATTCGGTGATCAGACCTGGAGAGGGAATAAACCGTTCTGGATCCTCAGCATTGATCCGGCATTCAATGGCATGACCCGTAAACCGCACCTGTTCTTGCGTTAAGGCAAGAGGCAGTCCAGCCGCCACACGGATCTGTTCCTTGACCAAATCCAGACCTGTGACCATTTCGGTCACTGGATGCTCCACCTGAATTCGGGTGTTCACCTCAATAAAATTGAAGCTGCCTTCTGATTGCAGAAATTCAAACGTGCCAACCCCGGTATAACCCACTGCCAAAGCGGCCTTGGTGGCCAAACGTCCCAAGTTCTCCCTCTCCTCTGGGGTCACCATGGGGGATGGGGACTCCTCCAGAATTTTTTGATGCCGCCGCTGCAAGGAGCAATCTCTCTCCCCCAGATGAATGGCATGGCCATGTTTATCCGCCAGGATCTGAATCTCCACATGGCGCGGATCTTTCAAGAATTTCTCGATATAGACTTCACTGTTTTTAAAAAACTGCTGCGCCTCGTTTCTGGCCACGGTATAACTATTAATCAAAGCGGCATCCGTATGGACCACCTTCATCCCACGTCCGCCGCCCCCGCCTGCGGCCTTGATGATCACCGGAAAACCGATATCCCGTGCCACTTTCAAGGCCATTTCCTCGTTGAGGACCACGCCCGGCGAACCTCTCACCACCGGCACCCCGGCATCGATCATGGCCTGACGAGCCCGCACCTTGTCCCCAAGCAAACGGATCACCTCTGGTTCGGGACCGATGAAGGTCAGTCCAGAGGCCTGAATGATCTCGGCAAAGGCGGCATTTTCCGAAAGAAAACCGTAACCTGGATGAATGGCCTGGGTATCGGTGATCTCGGCGGCTGCCATGATGGCCGTCATGTTGAGATAGGAATCCATCGAGGCCGGTGGCCCAATACAGACCGACTCGTCTGCCAGCTTGACATGCATGGCTTCAGCATCCGCCGAAGAGTGGACTGCCACAGTCTGGATCCCCAACTCCTTGCAGGCACGATGCACCCTCAAGGCAATCTCGCCCCGGTTGGCGATTAAAATCTTATTGAACATAGGCATCAGGCTGGCTCGACCAAAAACATCTCTTCCCCATATTCCACAGGGGTTGCATTTTCCTTGATGATACTCACCACCCGACCACTCACCTCGGATTCGATTTCATTCATGAGTTTCATGGCCTCAATGATGCACACCACCTGACCTTTTTTCACCACGTCTCCCAGTTTCACGAAGGGGGCCGACTCCGCTGAAGCCGCCTTATAGAATGTTCCCACCATCGGCGCGATAATCGGCACCGTACCATCCCTGGAATCCTCGTTGGACTTTGGTGCAGGGGTTGGTGCCACCGATGTTGACCAAGCCATCGGGGGCAGAGCCACTTGTCCAGAACGATGTTGCACAACATGGGGCGTTAGAGGTTGCGGCGGCAACGGCGGTGGTGCGGCCACAACCGGGGGCGTTGCCGTGGCGCGAGTTATTCGCAAAGTCCGCCCCTCCTCCGTGATTTCCACTTCGGCAATGTCCGTGCCGGAAAGAAACCGTATAAACTGACGAATCTCTCTCAAATCAAAAGCCATGTTTGACCATCCTTTTTTTTATTCTAAAGCCCCGCTTTGACGGCAAGGCGACTCACCCCGGCATCCAAAGCATAAAGATATCCATCCGCGCCCAAACCCGCAATCACCCCTTCGGCAATATCACTGATATAAGAGTGATGGCGAAACGCCTCCCGACGGTGAATATTACTCAAATGCACCTCAATCACCGGAATACTCACCGCCAGCAAAGCATCACGAATGGCGACAGAGGTATGGGTATAGGCGGCGGGATTGATAATAATCCAATCCGTTTTCCCATAGGCATTCTGAATTCGCTCCACTAAGTGACCCTCGTGGTTGGACTGAAAAAAATCCAGATCCACACCCAAGATCTCGGCCCGCTGACGACAGACCGATTCGATATCGGCCAAGGTTTGGTTGCCATAAATCCCGGCCTCCCGACGCCCCAACAAATTCAGATTGGGACCATTGAGTATCAGGATTTGCCATCTCCTTTGGTTACTCATGCCAGCACCTGTTGCCATTTTACCAATCTTGCAATGACCCGTTCAGCGGCCAATGGGGCAGGCTCAGGTTTAGGTTCCATTCGAGCGGCCAACTCCTCCAGACGTGCCATTTTCCGTATTGAGGTGGTCAGCATTCGCTCTCCCCGCATCGCACGGACCTGATCGAGCAGACGTTCCAAGGCAGACACCACCCCCGGCACTTTTTCCCCACCCTGGTCCCGCAAGCGGGTCAGCCACGCCTCCAGACGGATTCCCGCATCACAAGGTTTCGCACCATTTCTGGCGACAACATCATCCAACACCTTGTTCGCGTGACGAAAAGCGAATAAAGGCGCGATCCCCAATTGACCCAAGGCGTTTTGCATTTCCCGGTCCCAACGCGCCGCATCCAGCCCCATCACCCGTGCAAGCACCAGCCACTGAGCCGCCACTTCTGGGACGTGGGCGACCACCGTCTCCAAAACGGATGCAGCCTCTTCCAAACGATTTTCCCGCACCAACCGGAGCAAGACGGCCATCTGAATGTTCACATCAAACATCACGCAGTCCCTCTCCTAATCCTTTTGCAAAAAGCCTTGCGCCACGCCAGACAATGATTGATACAATATACTCCAAATGTTCGATCAGGCAAAGTCAACACACATGCTGCGACGCATTTTAACGATTGTTACTCTATGAAGCTTTTGTGTCCCAAGGAAAATCACCATGAAAATCATTTTAAATGGCGAATCCAACGAACTTCCTGAAGCCATCACCATTACTGGCCTGCTGGAACAATTGCAATTCGATGCCCAGCGTGTTGCCGTCGAACGCAACTTAGAAGTCGTCCCTCGTGAGCAATTTGCCCATACCCAACTGCTTGCCGATGATTCCGTGGAGATCGTCCATTTCATTGGCGGCGGGGATGGAGACAACGACGATCCTTTGATCATTGCTGGACGCACCTTTTCCAGCAGACTTTTGGTAGGCACCGGAAAATACAAAGATTTTGAAGAGACTGCGGCTGCCATTGCGGCATCTGGAGCCGAAATTGTTACCGTGGCTGTGCGTCGTGTCAACATCAGCGACCCCAAGGCTCCCATGCTGACCGACTATCTGGATCCCAAAAAATATCTCTATCTACCCAACACGGCGGGTTGTTTTACCGCCGATGACGCAGTGCGCACCCTACGACTGGCGCGAGAAGCGGGTGGTTGGGATCTGGTGAAACTTGAAGTCCTCTCCGATCCCAAATATCTGTGGCCCAACAATCCAGAAACCCTGATTGCCGCCGAACGCCTCATTGCTGAAGGATTCAAGGTGATGGTCTATACCACGGATGACCCTTACTTATGCAAACGGTTCGAGGAGATGGGATGTGTGGCGGTTATGCCTTTGGCTGCCCCCATTGGTTCTGGACTTGGCGTGCGCAATCCCTATACCATACGCATCATTATCGACGAAGCCAAGGTGCCGATTTTAGTGGATGCGGGCGTGGGTTGTGCCTCGGATGCGGCAATCGCCATGGAACTCGGATGCGATGGCGTATTGATGAATACCGCCATTGCCGGAGCCAAACAACCCATTCTGATGGCCACAGCCATGAAAAAGGCCGTCGAAGCTGGACGGGCCTCTTATTTGGCCGGGCGCATTCCCAAAAAACTCTACGCAACCGCATCGAGCCCCTTGGATGGACTCTTTTTCTGATTCACCAACCGACCGGGAGAGTCCGCCCCCACTGTGGGACTGCCGCTGGCCAGACCCTGTGGCCTTGCAAGTGAGTGCCACTAGAATTCTGCGTGATCTTCCCGCCGATGATCCCGCAATCAACCGACGTCTGGCCATCACGGTTACCATGGAAAATGGACCGAACGGCTTGTTACAGGCACTCTTAGTCACTCCCTGGGCGGTGGAGCGGATTTATTGGCACAATCCCGCCACTGGGTCAAATCCGCCCATACGGCATGCCATCTCTCTGGAACAGGACTCTTCTGGTCATGTCTCCTCTGGCCAGGGGGTACTGTTTGAGGCTGGGGAGAACCGTCTTGTTCCCGTTGTCATTGCCTGGGAACCGGAGACAGGACACTATTTTGTCGAAACTCTGCTCCATTGCACCCAAGAATTTGACACCTCCCCTGCAGCCTTGGCCGCCGCACTGGGAGAACCCTTAACTAACCCACCACAAAACTCGCTCACCTCTGCCATGAATCTCAAAGTAAGCCGTCGCAAATTGCTGGGATTCTGGCGTCGCTCCTAAATTTTATATTTGGCATCTGAATTGCTTAAATATCCATATCGTCAACATGGCGTCACCCAAACAAGATCGTCAAAATGGATGGTTGGTTTTCATTAATAAAAAATTAACTCAATAAGCAATTCGGATACCAATATTTCGATCCAATAGCTTCCGAAAAAAATAATTTTTTATGAGACTTTCCTCCATTTTTATGGTATGATGGACAAAATGTGGTTCAAAACACTTATTATCGCTTTTAAGAATCGGTCAGCAAAGGAGACTTAGTCATGAAGGGTTACAAAATCATCCCCGTTTTGATGCTCGCTGGATTAATCGGCAGCACCTTGCCGGGTTGCGCCACCCAATCGGGTTCTGAACAAACCGCAGCCGAAATCCAAGCCGCAGAAGCGGCCCGCAATGCCCGCATGGAAGCAGAACGGGCTGATGCCGCACGTATGAAAGCTGAACGGGATGCCGAAGCCGCTCGTCAAGAAGCCGAAGCCGCTCGTCAAGAAGCAGAACGGGTCAAAAAGACCTTCCGCAAGGGTCTGAACAAGAAGTAAATCAACAAGCCGTCAAACAAAGTCTCGCAATATCTAGACACGTTTGACCTTGTGACACAAAGCTCCTTGCCATGGTTTATTGAACCGAACTGTACGGTTAGTAAACCATGGCAAGATCTTCTATTTAAATGCATCGAATCTCACCCCAAATGACGCGACAATAACGGACCAAGCCGTTCGGCCACTGGCAAGGGAAGATGTTTCCATAATCGGATAAACATCTGGTATTTGGGATTCATCGTATTGATCTCTGGCAGAGATTTAGCCTGTACCAGACAATACCGATAGTGTAGCGGTTCGGGAGTGAATCCATAATATTTTTTAAAATCAAAAGAGCCCGACCCCTGCTTGCTTCGGCCAAAATCGAAAACACGCGCACCTCGATCTGCCGCACGAGTCATCAACTCCCAATACATAAAAGCCATGGCCCCTAGGGCTCGCGCTTCGCGCACCCCCCCGCCATAGTAGGGAAGCACCTGATCTCGAAAATAAAAACTGACCACTGAGGAGACGGTTTTACCATTTTGCTCGATTCGCAACCCCTCGCAATCGTCACCAAAGGTCTCCTTTAATGCACGAAAAAGGGCTCTCGGAAAGACAGGCGTACCCAGATTACGCACGCTTTCTGAATACACATCAAAGCATTGACCATCCACATGATTATCCAACAGACTGATCAGTCCATTCTGCGCACCACGACGCACTTCAGCTCGTTGCTTGCGGGGAATTGCCAAGAGGTTGGCTTCGGGATTGGGTTCAATTCTTTTGCGAAAAGTGAAATAAAATGGCTTTCCGGCCCATTCAGCCCGTCTAGGCAACGAATTGCGACACTCCAACCAACCGACTTTTAAATCCCGCGCCAACGTTTCGGCCCGTGACTCCAAGGCCAAACGGGCCGCCTCATCCAAGGCAGCCACTCCTCCATACACACAAAACGGGGTAGAAACCAAAGCATTGCCGAATAAACGACTTCGCACATGCACCAGAGGCAGCACCCCCCGCACACCCTCGGATGACCGCGCCCATAGATAATAAGTTTGATGACCAAAAACCTTTTCAGTGATCTGCTTCCATCCTACCCGGTGAAAAAAGGTCGCTTCAGGGCACAAAGCCACGAATTGCTCCCAGATCTCCTCCTCCCCAGATGCCAGAAGATGCACATCCATAGCCTCAGGGTTCATGCCCGATCTCCGATGAATGAGGCATACACCCGATCCATCCGCTCCCAACGAAAATCACTCAACAAAGCCTCTATCCGACCTTCCATCCGTTCCAAATTAAGATAATGACGCAAGCGCGTCTTGACACCAATCCCAGAAATGCGAGGTTGTCCCGGATCCATCTCCCAAGGGTGGAAATAAAATACGCCAGGAATCCCTTCCCGGTCGTTCAGCCGACGCCAAGCCCAACGAGAAAAAAGATAAGGATAAAGCCGAAAAAAACCCCCACCACCACACGGAAAACGCCTGTTCCACCAAGAAAGCGTAGCAATGGGAATCTCCACTACCCCACGCCCAGACTCACCACTGGGCCAAAACGGAGTCCGAGGAGCCTCTGGCCAACCATAAAGGTCATGCCGAATCGGATAAACACTGGAACTGTAACGATATCCCGCATCCAAAAGCGCAGCAAACGCCCATAGATTATCCTTACCAATGGAATAAGTAGAAGCCCGATAACCCAATACCTCTACCCCCCCAACCTGCTCTAGCAACAGACGGGATTCCCGCGCATCCCGCAAAAACAACTCCGGGGTCTGCTCAGTCACCCGCACATGACGCATACCATGACTGGCCAACTCATGCCCTTGAGCCACAATACGACGTATCAAAACAGGATAACGTTGCGCCACCCACCCCAACACAAAAAAAGTGGCATGAACGCCCCGACGCGCCAATAAATCAAGAATCCTTTGCGTATTCTCTTCCAAACGTTGGGGATAGATATCCCATTGTTGACCATCAATATGGGATTCAAAAGCAGCAACCTGGAAATAATCCTCTACATCCACGGTCAAAGCGTTTAACATTTCATTTCAAGCCAAACAATCGTCTAAAAAAACTCTTTTTGGGTGGAGGAACCTCCTGTTCAGCCCCATAACCGCCATAACCACCATAACCGCCATAACCACCATAGCCACCATAGCCGCCATAACCACCATAGCCGTAATAATAATACCCCCCACTCGCCCCACGCTTACGAAATTTATTCAAAACCAACCCGACAATATCAGGATTCTCCAATTGTTCCAAAGCATCCTTCACAGCAAACTGCGGAGTACGTTCTGCCTCCACCACCATAACAATCTGTCCCATGTTACGCGCCAATTCCCGCGCTTCGGTCGTCACCAGCAAAGGAGGAGAGTCAAACACCACAATGCGATCCGGGCTATCCGCGAGCTGCTTGAGCAATATCCGCATATTCTCACTTGCCAGCAATTCCGTGGCATGTTGATGACGGCGACCCGACGGCAGAAGAGTCAATTTGGGAACATTGGTCTTGATGAGTACATCGGCATAATTATCCACCTTGCCCAAGAGACAATCGATCAACCCCACCTTGGCCTTAAAACCAAGGATGCGCGCCACAGATGGCTTGGCCACATCACCATCCACCAGCAACACATTCAAGTCCATTTCCGTCGCCAAACTAATGGCCAAGTTAATCGCAGTAAACGTCTTGCCCTCCTTGGGAAAGGCACTGGTCACCATGATCATTTTGCCATTGGCAACCCGTTCGGAATCCTTGCCCATGGCATTCAACAACAATGGGCGTTTGATTACGCGATACTCCTCAGAAACAATGCTGCGCCCCGTATCTGGGGTCAAAATGCCGTTGGCTCGCAACTTGTCAAAATCAAGGATAACTTTCTTATGGATATTTAAGGGTTCTGTCATCACTCAATCGATCACTTAAGGTTACCATCACAAAACAGGAACAAAATAAATTACGAGAGCAAAAACAAAAAATAGCCCACCAAAAACCAGGAAAAAAACCAGACTCGATTGCGACAAACGATTACCAACGC
This sequence comes from Magnetococcales bacterium, assembly GCA_015232825.1. Lineage (GTDB taxonomy): Bacteria > Pseudomonadota > Magnetococcia > Magnetococcales > Magnetaquicoccaceae > Magnetaquiglobus. The sequence goes on along the minus strand of JADFYY010000021.1, from coordinate 3,290 downwards.
CCTCATCGACCATGGAGACCATACCCAAAACCGGCAAACCCAAAACCCGTTTCAAGGAGGCCGGGCTGTCAAAAACTGGGCGAATCACCGACAAAAACAACGCCAGAGCCAAACCAGCCATCAATCCCCCAACCAACACCACAATAGAAAACAAAGGACGATCCGGCCCAACAGGATGTCTGGGTGTTTGCGGCCTCTCCAATACTTTGAAGCGCACAAACCGACTCAAGTCCTCTTCTAACTCCCCTCTTTCCCGTGCCTTACTCTCCTGTTGCAGCATGGCAGCCATCTCTTCCTGAGTCATGGTGACACGGGTTTCCAAACGCTGCAATTCGTTTTCAATAGCAGGCAAAGTCGATTCCATAGACTTGAGCCGCTTCATCAAGTTCTCTAACTCAACCAAATGGGCGCGCAGAGAGGTCAATTCCACCTCTTGCTTGCTGGCCGTCATTTTCAAATTGCGATAGACGGGATTCGCCTCCAACTCCCACGACATGGCATCATCCGCACTGGATCGCAACGCATTCACTTTATCCTGTTTCAGTTGCTCCTGTTGAGCAATGCTCTGACGAATGGCAATGACTTCCGCATGATTTTCGGTATACAAAGGCATCTTGCGACCGCCCTTCATGTAGAATTTACCAAAAAGCCCAGTCAATTGCTGTTTAAGCGCGTCGATCTTACGATCATACTCCTCTGTTGGCGAACCATTGCTTCGTTCAATCTCATGCATTTGTCGCCGCACCGATTCTTGGCTTTGCTCCAACTCCCGCAGTCTGGATTGACTGGTTTCAAGATCCCGTTGCAAATTGGCAAGACGTGCGTGATATCCACCCTCTTTTCCAGGCATGACATCCAAATTTTTGCTTTTGAATTCCTGCAATTTCTGCGTTGCTTCCGCGACACGGGCTTCATATTCGGCGATACGTTTGCGCAAATACTCTTCTGCGGTCCGAGCCGTGGCCCCCGACTTGACAGGCATGGTATTCATGGGCAGTTTGTCCAAGATAACCTCTACCACCTGTCGTGTAATCTCTGGCTTGTTGTGTCGATGGGAGATGCGGTAAATGTTCTCTCCCGACGAGGTCAGCGTGATCTGCGCACGCAAGGTGTTCATGGTCTCCTGCCGGTCATGATCATTGCGAACCGAAAACGATAAATCCGTCTCCCGAAGCACATGGGCCAGAACCTGTGTACTCAAAAGTCCATTGAGTACCCGATGCGCCTCCCGCGTCACATCAATTTCCTGTTTGGTTTTGGTCAGATAATCGGCAATTTCCTGACGGGGATCCTCAATTTTGACCGAGGCACTCGCCATATATTGATCCTGCATGACTGCAACCGACACCCATCCAGACAGACAGACAAACCATGCCAAACCGACCATATGCCAACGGTGACGCCACATGCCCCTAGCATACAGGATCAATTGAAAATAAACGTCTCGAATGCCAAATTCCTGCTGCATGCGTTCCAATCCACGCCTTAAGGTTCAAACGACCCAAAAAACATACGAAGAGAGAGTCACTCCAAAAAGTTCCGACGCGCTCCCTGCTGGTACTTTGGTTCTGTGGCTCCCTGGCCAAACAAAACCACCTCCACCGTATGAATCAATACCAAAAGATCCAAAAACAAACCACGATTTTTCACATAATATAGATCGTACTTCAACTTTTCCGCTGCGTCTTCCTCAGATGCTCCGTATCCATAACGAATTTGCGCCCAACCAGTCATGCCAGGCTTGACCCGCAAACGTTCAGAGTAATAAGGAATTTTCCTTTTGAGTACAGACACAAACTCCGGTCGCTCAGGACGCGGCCCCACCAGACTCATCTCCCCTTTGAGTACATTGAAAAATTGTGGCAATTCATCGATCCGACTTTTACGAATAAACCGCCCGACCTGCGTAATCCGAGCATCATTCTTTTGCGCCCATCGAGCAATACCATCCTTTTCCGCATCCGTGTGCATGCTGCGAAACTTCAGGATGGAAATGACCCGACCTCCGATTCCAACCCGTTCCTGACGATAAAAAACCGGCTCACGCCACCCACTCTCCATCACAATGGCCAATGCGGCCAAGGCCATCAATGGCCATGTCAGCATCAACAAAAGCAAACTGATGGTGACATCAAACAGTTTCTTGACGGCTTCACTCCACGGTTCCCGGTACAACCCCTCGGAATGAAAAAGCCACCACGAGCCATCCATGACATCCGTATTGACGATATGCCGTTCCCGTTCACAAAATTCCATCAGGTCCATAATCCGAACACCTCGAATTTTGCACTCCTGAATGTCATTCATATACAAATTGGGAAAAGGACCATCCAATGCCACCACAATTTCATCAATATGGTTTTTTACAGCAAACTCATCAATCTCTGCCCCGTCATGAATGATTTTTTCTCTGTCCACCGTCTCAGGAGAGCCAGGAACCGACCAATACCCAACAATGGAGCAATCGGACGCCCCCCCCATAATAATCGTTTCGGAGACCATCTTGGCATTATCCCCGGCCCCGAATACCAACACCCGACGTTTGAGTACGTTCAGATCAATCAAGTACTTGAAAAAAAGATATCGAGCCAACAAAATCATCACTAATGAAAACAAAAGCGCGTATCCGAAGGCACCACGCCCAATAAAAAGATCAGGAAAAACATAAAAAAGCATACTCATGACCACAAGACCAACAATAAAACTTAGCCCCACATGCAACATCTCGCCAGAAAAACCCTCTTCCATCAACCGCTGATAACGCCCCATCGCCGCCAAGCTGGTCACCATCACCAAGGCAAAAAACAACGCCCTAGGCAACAACACCCCCCCATGGATATCATCGTGATGTTCAAACCCAGAGAATCGCATCGCCACACCGGCATAAACCGCCGACGTCGCCAAAAGGGTCTCCACAGTCAGCAACAACAAAGACCAACGATTCAGATAGTGCCGAAAGATTCGAATCACGATTCAATTGCCGATTAATTAAGGAAAATATCAAAAATTTGTCTCACCACTGGCAAGCACCAGAAGCCGTCCAATCTGAATTTCATAAATTGCCAGAATGGCTATTCTATCCTGCCTACACCACCTCAAGTCAAGCGTTTCTTGTAAACAAAGATTCTGACTTCAACTTTTTGCCAAATCATTTGACTCAACTCACAAGGGTGACAGGGCCTCGGTGTCACGTATAAGAAGAGATCATATCTTTTTGAGATACCTGCTTGACAAACGATGCTTAACATGGTCATCATTCTTTACTCTATGAAATGTGCCCCTGGAAGTTG
>JADFYY010000219.1 GCA_015232825.1 Magnetococcales bacterium | reverse complement strand
CATTGACCTACTAGACCCTTGGAATCACATTGCCACTTGGTGCCAGCCAGAGGGCGATTGGTGGAAAAACAGTATAAATTTCAAGGCGTATACCAAAGAGAGTTCTTTCCTACTCGTCATCACCGATCCCTCTTGTGCCATTCGACTGACCCTCACCTGCCGCATACCGGAAGCGTTGGCCAATCCTGGAAAGATTGAACTCTGCATCAACAAGCACCCCATCCAGTTGATTCCGGTGTGTGCCAAATGGACCACGACCACTCTATTGATCCCCCATCAATCGCTTATTCTAGGCAAGAATGAGATCACCCTAGTCTGGCCTGAGGTTGAAATGCATCCGGCCCCGACCCTCCGCTTTGCGGATCAGGTCGAGGCCGGGGAAGTGCCGATATTTTTCCGTCACTTTGGCGAGATTAACACCTTGCTGGCGGAACCGGCTTGAGATTACTTGGAAAAATATCCCGAAGAATCAACCCGCAAAGAAGCTCTTGCAACCTGTTGCCGAGCGGATATTTTGTTCTCTGAATCTGTCTGTGTGTCGGTGGAGATCCGGGCATGTTGCGTTGTCCGCTCTTCTTGCACTTGGGCAAAGGCTTGATCGAGCAAAGCGGCAATCCGGTTATCCCGCATGACGGCGGAACGACCACCAAAGACCACGGCAATCAGTCGTGTCTGGCCGCGCATGGTGGAGGCCACTAAGTTAAATCCAGACGCACGAATGTAACCGGTTTTGATCCCATCCATGCCAGGGTAGCGTTTCATCAAATGGTTGTGGTTGTCATGACGCACACCCGCATAGGTGAATCCCTCCCGACTAAAATATGAATAAAAACGCGCTTGATGATAAACCAAAGCATGTCCCAAAATCGCCATATCCCGTGCCGTGGTCACCTGCTCAGGATTGGGCAAACCAGAAGCGTTGCGAAAAACCGTGCTGTGCATACCCAACTCACGGGCCATGCGGGTCATCATGCGTGCAAACTCTTCTTCTGTACCACCCAGGGCTTCTGCAATCACGACTGTGGCATCATTGGCTGATTTGGTCACCAGTCCCAACAGGGCGTCCTCAACTCGGATGGTGTTTCCAGCACGCAATCCCAGTTTGGAGGGGGCCTGACTGGCAGCATGCGCAGAAACCGGCAATCGCTGATTCAAGGTGAATTGACCGGATTTCAACGCCTGGAATGTTAAGTAAAGCGTCATCATTTTGGTCAGTGAAGCTGGATGGCGCAATTCGTCCGGTGCGGTGGCATGTAAAATCCGACCCGTTTCAGCATCCATCACCAAGTCGGCATATTTGGCGGTACTGACATCTTCGGCGGCGGCTCGTGCGACATTGGCTTGACGCTTCCCAGCTTTGTGTACCCGTTTATTATTGACAGTTTTATGATTGGCCTTTTTTTGAGAGGAACGAGTCCGCCCTTCATTCGCCTCTGCAGATAATGGACTCAACACCAAAGAGAGTGCCAAGAGAACTAAAAAAACTTCTACAATCCAGAATCTACGAAATAATTGCATAACTCAAGGTTCCCATTGTAAAAGGATCTGATGGATACCCTTTAAATCAGGGCATTTTTGGTTACACTAGCGAAAGCAAATATGCTGCCAACTTTGCCTTTGTTATCCATCAGCTTGAATCAGAAAGAATTAATTATCAAAAGGCAGAATCACCCCTCAAAGATTGCCAAGTTGTTGACGGAGGCACCATCGGTCAAAAAAGGAACTCATTCCTTTAAGCCGAATTTCCGATAAACGCACTATCCATCCATGGCACCTATACCATCTTGCCACACAACAATCAACAACTATTAATGACATATGCACTCATTTTATCAAATCATTATTATTAGTTTACTGTTGACTGGAATGCTCGACATTCATCCGCTTTACGCTCAAGAAGAGACTCTAAAAAAAATCAAGGAAACCAGAACCATTACTCTGGGACACAGAGAATCCTCCCTGCCCTTTTCCTATTATGGCGAAGGGCAACAGGTCATCGGCTATTCTCATAGCATTATGCTGAAGGTCGTGCAATCGGTCAAGCTTAAGCTGGCCATACCGGACCTGCAAGTCAAATTAATGCCAGTCAACTCAGCCAATCGAATTACTCTTGTGCAAAACGGCACCATTGATCTGGAATGCGGCTCCACCACCAACAACGCCGAACGTCGCAAACAAGTGGCCTTTTCCAACAGCCTGTTCATCATCGGCACACGCCTGCTGACCCGGATCGGATCCGGGATCACTGATTTTCCCGACTTAACCGGAAAAACCGTCGTGACCACCGCAGGGACCACTTCAGAGCGCATCTTGCGCAGGATGAATGACGAAAAACAGATGGGCATGAGTCTCATCAGTGCCAAAGACCATGGAGAATCCTTTTTGATCCTGGAAACCGGTCGAGCCATTGCCTTCATGATGGATGACGCCCTGCTCTTTGGTGAACGGGCCAAGGCCAAAAATCCGCAAGAGTGGGTCGTCACCGGCACCCCCGCCTCCTTTGAGGCCTATGGGTGCATGTTGCGCAAGGAGGATTCGGCCTTTCAAAAACTGGTTAACACCGCATTGGCGCAAATCATGACCTCCGGCGAGGCAGAAAAGATTTATGCGCAATGGTTTACCTCCCCCATTCCACCCAAAGGCTTGAACCTGAATTTTCCCCTCTCCGAACCAATGCGCCAACTGTTTCGGGAGCCCAATGATCTCTCCTTTGACGCCGATGATACCGCAACAACACCGCAAACAATCCGCAAAGAAGGCTATCACTGGAATTGGGGGATATTGTTGAGCAGCAATACGCCGAGTGGAGGAAGCTATCTGGAGTGGCTGCTAGACGGGCTCAAATGGACGGTTGCGTTATCTTTGAGTGCTTGGATTTTCGCTTTAGTGTTGGGCATTTTTTTGGGCGTCTTACGCACACTAACCACCCAGCCGATTCTGATGTACAGTGCCATCCTTTATGTAGAACTGTTTCGCAACATTCCATTATTGGTGCAACTGTTCCTTTGGTATTTCGTCCTGCCAGAGCTTTTACCCACCGCCTGGGGAGACAGCATCAAACAGTGGCCCCCCTTAGCGCAACAGTTCTTTGCAGCTTGGCTCTGCTTAGGGTTATTCACAGCGGCTCGTGTGACCGAACAAGTACAGGCCGCTCTTCACGCCCTGCCCTCTGGACGCAAACAGGCTGCCCTGGCCTTAGGCTTCTCTTTGCCTCAAACCTATCGGTTGGTACTGCTGCCCATGGCCTTACGCATCACCCTGCCCCCATTGACCAGTGAATTCTTGAGTATTTTCAAAAACTCCGCTGTCGCCACCACCATTGGCTTCATTGAACTCTCGCGTCAGGCGCAGCAACTGGTGGACTATACGGCCCAACCCTACGAGGCCTTTCTCGCCGTGACCACACTTTATCTACTGATCAACCTCTTAGTCATGTACGGCATGCGCCGTTTGGAGATTTCCTTGCAGATTCCCGGCTTTCAAACAGGAGGCCAACCCTGACCAGCCTGGAGTT
>JADFYY010000218.1 GCA_015232825.1 Magnetococcales bacterium | reverse complement strand
CGCACTCAATTTTTTAAAAAATCACAAAAAACCGTGTCAAGGATTTTTCGTAAGGCGGGGTGCTGAATAGTTACAAAATCAGAATATTTCACTGAAAAACTTCCGCATCAGTGCGAAGGCCCTTTTGGAGGTTCTTTCATCGTACTGAGAGCGTCCAGGGGTATTGGCACTGGGGTCGGTAAAGGAATGAACAGCACCACCAAAGCTCACCAGTTGCCAATCAAGATTAGGTTGAGCCTTCATTTCGGTGTTGAATGCTTGGATCTGGGATTCAGGAACAATTGGATCATCGGCCCCATGCAGAACAAGAACCGCACTCTTGATATTGGCGGCATCACCTGGATTCGGAGTATCGAGGTTGCCGTGAAAGGAGACCACCCCTTTTATATCCCGTCCACTGCGGGCTAACTCCAGAACAGCACCCCCTCCGAAGCAGAATCCAATGGCTGCGGTTTTTTTCTGGTCAACCCCGGCCTTTTGGCCTGTAGCAAGTAAAGCGTCGAGAGCATTGTTAGTACGGGCACGCATCAAAGAACGGTTGGAACGCAGAAAAGTAGCTGCTTTCTGGGCCTCATCGGGATTCTTCGGGCGCACCGTTTTACCATAGATATCAGCAATGAGTACCACATAATCCTGGCCTGCCACCTGTTTGGCTTGCTCCAATGATTGGGGCGTGACCCCCATCCAATTGGGAACCATAAGAATAGCAGGACGCGGAATGGTGCCTGTATCATCATAAACTAGAATGCTCTCAAAGGTGACACCGTCATGGGTGTGCTTCACATGCTCTTCCACCATGGTGGCTACAGCGAAGTTTGGCAGCAGAATCAAGAGAAAGGGAAGTAAGAGATGAAGGGGCATGGATGGAACTCCTGGGAAATAAAAAATTGGAATGGCGCATCTTCTCGTTATAACGGATTTAGGGGAGGTCTCAAACATTGTATTTTAAATGGTGCGGAACGAATACCGAATTTGCGCGCTTCATAACTGGCAGCGGCCACCACATCTGGCACGGCTCCCACCAACCACCAGTGGACGTCCTCGATACCCTGGATTGTCCCTCTGCTCCACTGAAGCAAAGAAGGCGTATGTCGATGTGGACAATTTTCCTGGAGGTATCCATTGTCTTTCTGAATATCCTGCTCAACTACCGCTCCAAGAACCGACCTACGTTACCGAGTATGGAAGATTCATCACGATTGCTGCCCCCTCCGCCTTGACTACTGGAACTGTTGGCCAGGATGCGGTCAGCTAGGCGAGAAAAAGGCAAACTCTGCAACCAGACTGTACCATGCCCCTGTAGGGTAGTCAGGAATAGACCCTCTCCACCAAAAAACATCGACTTGAGGCCACCTGCCTGCTCAATGGAATAGTCGATACCGGGGGTGAATGCGACCAAACAACCAGTGTCAACCCGAAGTATTTCACCTCTTAGTTGTTTCTGAACAATGGTACCGCACGCATGCATAAATGCCAGACCATCACCGGTAAGTCGCTGCAAGATGAACCCTTCTCCTCCAAAGAATCCGGCTCCCAGCCGTTTGGTAAAAGCAATCCCTAGCGAAGTGCCTAAAGCGGCACATAAAAAAGCATCTTTCTGGCAGAGCAGTTCTCCACCTAGAGAAGCTAGATCAATAGGAATGATGCGTCCTGGAAAAGGAGCTGCAAACGCAACGCACTGTTTTCCCTGTCCTTCATTGGTAAAATGGGTGACGAATAGTGATTCCCCGGTCAACAGACGTTTTCCAACGTTGAGCAGGCCAGAGAGTATGCCTGTGTTGGGAGAAGATCCATCACCCATCCGAGTCGTGAAAACGATACCGGCTTCCATATAATTCATGGCACCTGCCTCGGCGATGACCGTCTCACCTGGATCTAATTCAATCTCCACGATCTGTATGTCATTCCCAATTATTTTGTAATCAATTTCGTGAGAATGCCTGAGATGCCGAACTGGGGGTGACGATGCCATGGTTTCATTCTGGGGAGTTCCCCATGGTGAAGCAAATGATGGTGTCGTAGACGGTGATGGTGCTTTCTGCCGAAAGATTGGAGCTTTGCAGCGAGGACAGAAAAACAGATCGTCTGTAACTGGTTCCTGGCACTTCGTACATGTTGTCATTGCATGCTCCTTACAGATGGTGGCCCTGTCATCTATGACGACCGCGTTTTTCTATTCTCGTTAACCATGAATTACAAATAAACGATGTCTGCCGCCCAGGTTTTCGACCTAGCAGTTTCCAGGGGTGACGGTCGTTTCCGGCTTAAGGCTGCCGCCATCGCGCAACATAGGTCAGCATAGCTTTGAGTCAGATGGGCTTGGCAAACATCTTTTTTGCCGACCATCCGTAATTCTAAAAGAAAACTCCTATGTTTTAACTGGAATGCGGCATACTATCTGGTTGGTCTGGCATCCCTGCCAAATAAATCACAGTATGTTCAGCTCCAGAATATGCCTGAAAAATATATTCGTTCCAGTAGTTAACATCTAAACCCTGCTTGAACAACAATTCTAATGATTGAGATAAAGATCTTGGGCCCGGTTGTTGGATTTTCTTGATCACCCTGCTAAAATAACTCTCCCATTCACTCTTCTGACTCAGCAATACATATGGGGTGGTAAACACCACATGGTAATCAGCAACTTCGTAAAAAGGGGGCATTAGCCGAACGAACCAAAGCTGAGATTTCTTACCAAGATATCCTGATGAAGGATAACAAGGATAAATTTTCTGATCCACAACATCTCGCAACAGAACTAGCGAACCCTGGTGACCGCAGTGTTCGTAAATCCCCATCCGTGAACTTGTCATCATTTGAATCACGTCTTGCATATGCGCAGGAAGACCAAGAATCAATTCCAATTCTTTGATGCAAGAGCCAATAGTTTCCATATCTGGCCCAAACTGTACGTCAAAAAAAGCCCAGGATGTAAAATAGCTACGGGTCAGAGGGCTGAATGGAGGTCCATCTGGCATGTATTCGTCTTCTGCCTTACCAACAATCCTTGCATATGGCCGCAGTTCAGGAAGTGTGGAGATGCCTTCGGCAATCAACGACACCATATTCTGGGTGCTGATGTAGACGGCATGCAGAGGATCATAACCTTTTTGAATTAACTTATCGACACTTTTTACGCTTTTGATCAGTTCCTCAGCGTCGCGTTTGGCATCCAAGTGAAGAGAAAGATCGATAATATTCGAATTAGACATCCCTGCTAATTTGGCTACAACACGTTTTGCGATTCGTCCCATGGTTCCTCACAATTTGTAGATCGTTCCACCTCTCCGGGTGAGGCTCCTTTCGCCAAACAGACCCAGGTTGACATCTTTTTTGCCACCAATTGCAACCCAGAACGAACACTGCTCCAGTGCCGTCTCCTTTGCTCATTCTGGCCAAAGGCCACCAAAAACGATACCACAAAACAAACCGGCGCGAACGTGGGGCCACTGGGCGCAAAGAGTGCGCCATTCCAAGGCGTCACGGTTACCACATAGATCGTTCAGTCTGGGTGTTCCTCATTTTTGTACACGTATTCAAAATATTCTTCATTTTC
>JADFYY010000217.1 GCA_015232825.1 Magnetococcales bacterium | reverse complement strand
TTCTGGTAAGACATTGCTGGCCCGATGTTTGCCTGGAATTCTGCCAGCTTTGGTGTTGGAGGAGGCTTTGGAGGTGACGGCCATTCATTCTGTGGCTGGACGTCTGGATGGTCGGCGTCCTTTGGTCTCCTTACGTCCCTTTCGCACCCCGCATCACACCTCATCCAATGTCGCTCTGATTGGCGGTGGCAGCATTCCTCGGCCCGGTGAAGTGAGTTTGGCCCATCGAGGGGTGTTGTTTTTGGATGAGATTCCAGAGTTCAACCGCAGTTCGTTGGAGGCGTTGCGCGAACCTTTGGAAGCGGGAGATGTGGGTATTGCCCGTGCGGCCAAATCGACCCATTTTCCGGCCCGTTTTCAGCTTGTGGCGGCCTGCAATCCCTGTCCTTGCGGCCATCGTGGCCATCCTCAGCGACCGTGTCACTGTTCCCTTTCCCAGGTGGAACGGTATGCCTCCCGTCTTTCCGGTCCTTTGCTGGATCGCATTGATCTTCATGTGGAAGTCCCGCCAGTCTCGCCCGAAACTCTGATTGCTTTGCCATCCGGTGAATCCTCCAAAGTGGTGCGCGGTCGCGTGATTCTGGCGCGCGAACGACAATTGCGCCGTAATGGGGCTGGGATGTTGAACTCCGATTTGGAAGGTGGACCGTTGAACCGATTCACCGTATTGGACACCCAAACCAGGGAGTTGCTTCTGAACGCCAGTCGTCGTCTTGGTTTTTCTGCTCGCACCCATAATCGTATTCTCAAGGTCTCACGCACCATTGCCGATTTGGAAGGGGCGGAGAATATCGGTATGGGCCATTTGGCCGAAGCGATTCAATTTCGCATGGGGGGACGGTTTCCGGGCAGTGCTTAATGGGGGGGAGTGGTGACAAGTCATGGTGATTGATCTTGATCTTCTGCGCGAAAGCTGGGACTGTGAAGTTAAATCCGCCATGGGCCGGGATGGTCGCGGTCAGGTTCCTGCCAGCTTGTGGGAAACCTATAGTGCCATGGCTAATACCGAGGGCGGAATGATTCTGCTTGGGGTGAAGGAAAAAAATGATGGCCAGTTGCATCCTGTCGGGATCTTCGATATTGATCGGGTGGAACGGGATTTTTGGAACCAGATCAATGATCCCAATAAGGTAAACCGCAATCTGCTGAAGCGGTCGGATGTGGAGCGGATTACGATTCAAGAACGTATTATTTTTATCATTCGCGTTCCCCAAGCTGAACGGCGGCAGCGTCCGATTTTTTTAAATGGCAATCCCCTCAAAGGAACCTTTGTCCGCCGTCACGATGGTGACCATCGGGCATCTGACGAGGAGGTACGGCGACTGCTGGCTGAGGCGGAAGAGTTGCCGCGTGACAGTGAAATTTTGGACGGTTTTGGTTTGAATGACCTGGAGCCAGACAGCTTGGCGGCCTTTCGCAACCTGTTTCGCACCCAATCTCCTGGACATCCTTTTTTGGCTGAAAACGATCAGGAGATGCTGCGTCAATTGGGCGGTTGGGGACGAGAACGGGCATCTAAACGGGAAGGAGTGACTCTGGCCGGATTGCTGATGTTTGGCAGGCAGCGGGCTATTTTGGACCGAATACCAGCTTTTCATATTGATTATCAGCACCTTGAAGAGCCTTCTGACCAGTCTGGGACACGCTGGATTGACCGGGTGACTCCAGACGGTACATGGACAGGCAATCTGTTTGAGTTCTACCGCAAGGTCGTGCCTAAGCTGCGGGATGGTGTGCGGATTCCTTTTCAGTTAGGACAGGATTTGTTGCGTCGGGATGATACCCCTCAACATGAGGCTTTGCGAGAGGCTTTGGTCAATGCCTTGATTCATGCGGACCATGCTGGGCGTGGCGGCATTCGAATTCGTCGTTCTCCCAACCGTTTTGAGTTCATCAATCCCGGCACATTACGCATTCCCAAGGAGCAGGTTCGCATTGGTGGGCGTAGCGACTGTCGCAATCCTGCCATTCAACGGATGTTCCAAATGATTGGTGCTGGCGAAAAGGCAGGATCTGGTTTTCCACGAATTGTTCAGGCGTGGCGCGAGAAGCACTGGCGCGCCCCCCTTTTGGAAGAGGAGTATGAACTCTATGAAACCCATCTGACCTTGACGACCTTGAGCCTGTTTCCTGCCAAGGTGGGGGAGGAGTTGGATCGGCGTTTTTCGGGACAACTTCCTTCTCTGGATCAGGAAAGTCGGTTGGCGTTGGCCACCGCCCTATTGGAAGGACGGGTTTCCAATAGTCGTTTGCAGGAACTCACAGAGCGACACCCAAGCGATTTAACAGAAATGTTACGCAGATTGGTCAAGGAAGGCTTTTTGGAACCCCACGGCAAGCAGCGGTGGACTTGGTATACGGTCGTTGCGCAAAAGGATGCGGTTGAGGGGTCCGAAGGTTTGATCGGGGGGTCCGAAGGTTTGGTCGTGAGGGGGTCCGAAGGTTTGATGGTGAGGTCCGAAGGTTTGATGGTGAGGTCCGAAGGTTTGGATGAGGGGTCCGAAGGTTTGGTCGAGGGGTCCGAAGGTTTGTCTGTGGAGCTTCAGAAACGACTGGATGCCATCCGTACTCGTGGCAAAGCCGACAAAAAAGAGGTTCGCGAGGTGATTTTGGCGATAGGCCGGGGAGGTTATTTCTCTTTGCGCATTTTAAGTGTTTTGCTCGGACGTTCTCCAGACTACATTCGCCCTAATTTTTTGCGTGAATTAGTCAAATCTGGACAATTGGAACTGTTGCATCCTGAAAGACCGAACCATCCCAATCAATCTTATCGTACACGAGAGGTTGGTGATAGAGAGTAAAGATTAGCTGTTTCCAATAGTGTCTGATTGCTTTGATCAGGGGGATTGAAAGAATTCCGTTTAAAAAATACTGGTGGGCTGCCTGGATGAGTTATTCATAATCATTCTACGGGCGGCCTCGGCCATAAACCCTGACCGGCTCATGCCAACCTCTTTGGCTGCATAATCAATCTGCTCAACCAAGTTAGGGGGTGATTGTTATAAAATTTGCGTGATGGAATTTTTTTTAATCATGGTATGTGTTTAAAATTTTTTGATTTATTTATAATTTTTTTGGTTTTATTATTATTTGGATTATTTTTTGACAAAAAATAATGCTTGCATCTCGTTGAGTTGTGATTGTAAAGTTATCAAACTTTGTAAGAATGCTTGACGTTTCGGAAAAATAAAAATGGGATCCAGTTGTCCTGAAGGATCTTTTTGAGCGTAAATGGGCCTTTTGGGGAGATGGTTTCCATGATGGCTGGAGATTATAGCTGACACCGTTGAAATCTGGAATGTTTTTCACATGGCGTGTGTTGCAAAGGTGTGGGAGATGTGATGGTTTTGTTTTTGCCTTTGACTTTTTGCCCGAAGGGCATCATGTGCTTAATGTTGCATGTACTATAACGAAATCATAGAGGTGTTATATGTCTAATTATAAGCATATGTCGGCATCTGCATTTGGTTCATTTTTGTTAGGTTTTTTTGATCTTATGCAGCATGACAGAACCTCAATGATATGTCGAACAGGGGAAACGATGTTAAGGATTTTTCATTTCAATACCATATATTATGAATTAATCGG
>JADFYY010000216.1 GCA_015232825.1 Magnetococcales bacterium | reverse complement strand
GAAAGATCGCACCCTGATCACCCGCAATGCCAACACCATCGGCATGGAAGCCGAAATCTGCGAGGAGTGCGGCGGAAATGGACATCTTTTTGTATTGGATGAACGCGATCAATTCGACCCATGCCCGTGGTGTTACGGTACAGGCCGCATCACGGAGCAGATGGGCTACGACGATTAAGGATTATTGATCCTTCTTGGCCCGGTTGCTCCATAACCAGTAAATCGCAAGACCAGTCAAAGCTACATTGACAATAATGCCGACAATCCAGAATGTACTCATAATATTCAGCCCTCATTATCCTGGAAAATCATATTAGAAGCCCCATCTAGCTTCCATTGACGCAACATCTTGGTTGCCTCGTCGTGGGACGGAAATGGTCCCAAACGAATCCGAAAGAACTTCCCATCCTTGCTTTTGACCACACGAGCTGGCACCGCACGCTTTTGAAGATCACTGGCCATGGCCGCCGCACGCTGGGCATCTTTGAAAACTGCGATCTGCACCAAATAGGGACCGGAGCCATGGGATACGACTGGTGAGGTCGTCTTCTCTGGAGTGGTGACTGTAGCCAGCGCAGGGGTTTTGGCTGGTGTGGCATCCGTCGATTCTTCCACAATCACCTTGCGTCGCGGTAACTCACGATAAAAAGTGATATCCATGTCTGGAGTTCGCTGCTTGGGAGCCAAATCCTTAGGTGCGGATGGAAACGGGGGATCCTCGGATGGAGGGGGTGATTCTGACGTTGTCGGTTTTGCAGCGGTGTCATGGAGAATTTTAAGCGGCTCAGTTGTCTTTGCCGGGGCATCTGGGGCTTTGGGCAGTTCAACGACCTTGTCAGATTTGGGAGTCTTGACAGGCTTCGTACTCTCGATGGGCTTTTTAGAGTGATCAGACGCAGGAACAGAAAAAAACGACTTATCCGATGACAAGGAGGGCTGATCTTTGGAAGGCTTGACTTGAGTTGGTTCATGGCTCTCTGCAGGCCGTCCGACCGGCTCCACGCGATTGATCAAATCCGTCAGAGAAGGAGCGTCAATATCAGCCAAACGACGATCTGGTGTTGGCTCTGCAGGCTTGGCCGGTGGAGTCGTGGTTGTGGTTGGAAGAAAAACGGGCGGTTTATGCTCGACCACATCATTGACAACCGGTGAACTCACCGGAGGCGGCTCAACCTTCGGTTTTTTAGGCGCGGAGGGGGATGAAAAAATAAAATAGAGAGTGGCAGCCGCCAGCACACCCAGCAGCAAGGGGCGTCCAAGTTTACGAGTCCGACGACGTCGGAACTGATTGGAAGTAGGATAACGGGGATTCACATCGATACCGGTGCTGAAACACCCATTAAAGTCAGCCCATTGGCGATCACTTGTCCTGCAGCCCGAATGAGCGACAATCTGGCACCACGCAACTCTGGATCCTCATCCAAAATGCGGTAATTATTATAATAACCATGAAAAACAGCCGCCAATTCCAGCAAATAATAAGTCAAACGATGCGGCTCGCGGCTCAAAGCCGCACTTTCCACCACTTCAGGAAAGACCCCAAGCAAACGAATGAGGTCCAACTCTTCTGGAGCCACCAACCGAGATAAATCGCCCTCACCTTCTGACAGAGATCTCTCTTTGAGCTTGGCAAAAAGCGAATAAACCCGCGCATGAGCATATTGCACATAAAAGACCGGGTTGTCATTGGTTTTTGCCTTGGCCAGATCCAAATCAAAATCCAACCCCGCCCCAGAAGAGCGGGTCAAGAACCAAAATCGGACGGCATCCGCTCCAGTCTCCTCCAGGACTTCGCGCAAGGTAACAAATGTCCCGGCCCGTTTGGACATGCGCACCTGTTTGCCTCCTTGAGTCAAATTAACCATTTGGGTAAGAACCACATCCAGGAGATCCTTACGTCCGGTCATGGCCTCCAAGGCGGCCTGCACCCGTTTGACATACCCGCCATGGTCTGCCCCCCAAACATCGACCAATAGATCATAGCCCCGTTTGGCCTTGTCGAAGTGATAGGCAATGTCCGCTGCAAAATAAGTATAGGAACCGTCCGCTTTTTTCAAGGAACGATCCGCATCATCGCCAAATTCAGTGGCGCGAAACAAGGTTTGTAAACGGAGATCCGTTTCATCCGATGAATCGACATCCCCCCCTTTGGGTCTCTCCAGCACCCCCTGATAAATCAGATTTTTTTCTACCAAGTGGGCCAGCACTCGATCAATTCCCCCCTCCTGATGCAAGGTGCGTTCGGAAAACCAATGATCGAATTGAATTCCTAAAATTTCCAAATCCTTACGGATATCCTCAATGACCCTAGCAATGGTAAAATCCACCACCTCTTTTGGTGGTGTCGGCAGAGTGTTTTCATCCAAAGGCTGGCCAAAAGGTTCCGATGCCGTAAGCCAGAGATCCTGATCCTGGTTGTTCAAGGCGGCGGCAATCTCGGTGACATACTCTCCTGGATAATAAGAGGGAGGTTTGACAGCGGGCAATCCACGGATTTCCCGATAGCGGTACAGCACCGAACGGCCCAGCACATCCACCTGATTGCCAGCGTCGTTGATATAGTATTCCCGTTCGACATGAAAGCCGACAGCCGAAAGAAGACGCGCAATGGCGTCTCCTGTTACCGCACCCCGGCCATGGCCGACATGCATGGGGCCTGTGGGATTGGCAGAAACAAACTCAACCAAAACCCTTTTTCCCTCTCCCAGACGTGAATGGCCATAGGTGTCACGCTGACTCAATATTTCTGGAATCAGTTGGCGTAATCGTGCGGGGGAAAGATAAAAATTGATGAATCCTGGTCCTGCGATCTCACAACGGGTCTCCCCGTCTTGTTCCAATGGCAAGGCATCAAGAATTTTTTGCGCCAGATCCCTAGGTTTCATCCGCGCCATGCGAGCAAGCACCAATGCGGCATTGGTGGAAAAATCACCATGAGATTTCTCGCGAGGCCGTTCCACTTTAAAGTCAAGACCGCCACGGAGTAGCAAAGGCAATACCTCATCAGGCAAAGTACCCTCTTGCACCAATTGTTCCAGAGTTGCTGTCACGAGTTTAAAAACAAACGCCCGCATGATCTCTCCTTGGGAATTACGCTAATGGGTGACTTAGGGTAGTTTACTCGCGAAGAGCCATTTATGGCAACCGGTCGGTTGCAAGTTAAAAAAAATTCAATCTATCACGATGCTGTTCTCCGTGAAAAAGTGGTCAGATGGTGACCCGCACCACCACCTCGCCCAATAGTCTGACATGTTCCCGCAAGGACCGCTCCACCGCTCTGGCAATGGCATCCGCCACATGAACCGGCAAATTGGGATCGACGGCGATGGCGACATCACTGTAGACCTTATGGCCAACCCACCTTGCCCGCACGGTGCGCACTGCCCGCACTCCAGCGACATGGCTGGGAGCATGGGCGATTTCATCTAGAATATCCGGTTCGATCCCATCGATCAGGCGATGCCAGACGGCCTTCGCGGCATCCTTGACGATGAACAAAATGGCAATGGTGATGCCGACGCCCACGATGGGGTCCACCAGAGGATAACCCATCCAGGTGCCAAATACGCCAATCAGCACCGACAAACTGGTAAAACC
>JADFYY010000215.1 GCA_015232825.1 Magnetococcales bacterium | reverse complement strand
AGTGCCATGGCGGCGGTACGTGCCTTGCTCACCCTTCTGCGATTCAATAATACCATGACGCTCGCCCACCGATTCTTCCTGTTTTTAGCCCCAATCGTTCTACTTGTCGGTGCGTGGAACGCCGTCACCAATTGGATGGACTATCAGAAGGAAGTCCAATTCATCACCAAAAGGGCCATGCAGCCGGACATTCAGGAACTCCAGGTACTTGCATCCGACCCAATTTTCCAAAATTATCTGCTTCACATCGAAAAAAAATATCTTGAATACGCCAATCAAGATCTCAAGGAGATGCGCTCTATCTTCCGCGCCTTAATGGAGAATGCCCGCAAATATGGCCGCATGCCTGACCACATGATCCTCTACTCCCCTACTTGGGAGATCCTGACCATAGAATCAGAAAACGCCGACCTGAACGAAAAAGTACAACACGAACACTCAGATATCCATGCCGAACCGTTCTATTTTCAATACCATGATTTCACCACCCCCTACTCCTGGCTGGACCATGATCGTCACAAAACCGTAGTCGCCATTGGCCAGGATTCCAATAAAAACGGGCAGCTTTCCAAAAATGAGGTAAAACTGTTTCTGCACAGTGAATTCCTTCTGCCCATCGCCGACTTTCGAGATGAGGCGTTTAGTCGCATGATCTACAATCTCTGGATGGGACTAGGTCAGGTGGCTCTGCTGATTCTGGCTCTATTCTGGGCGGGCCGATTCATTCCCCGCCCTTTTCAGGAGTTCACCAATTGCATCACCACCATTACCGAAGGAAACTTAAACCAACCCTTTCCATCATCCTGGAAAATCCGTGAACTTGACCTCCTCAGCCAAGCACTCAACTTCATGGAAAAAGAACTCAAACGCCGGGAACTACGCATGGTCCGCGCTCACAACATGGCGGAAGAGTCCCGCATCATGCTGCGACAGGTTTTAGATACCATCCCTGTGCATGTCTTCTGGAAGGATGCCGATTTCCGATATATGGGCTGTAACACCCGTTTCGCCACCATGGCAGGACTGGATGATCCAGCACAAATCATCAACAAATGTGATCGTGACTTAATCTGGAAGGAGCATGCAGAGGCATTTCAACGAGAAGACCGCCAAGTCATGGCCAGCGGTCTGAGCCACTTGAACTACCATGAGTGCATCACCATGCCGAATCGTGTCACATGCTGCTTAGAAATTAGCAAGGTTCCACTTATAGACCAAAACGGAATGATCATTGGCGTTTTAGGAACCTCTCATGATATTACCGAACGTCAACGCATGGAAGAAGAACTTAAATTCAGCCGTTTTTCGGTGATGAATGCCAAAGATGCCATCTTCTGGATTGACGCAAAAGCCCACTTCATCAATGTCAATGAAGAGGCATGCCAAATCCTAGGTTATGAACGGCACGAACTTTTAAACATGACATTCCATGACATCGCCCCAGAAATCAACGCAACCGACTGGCCCGCATTCTGGAACAAGATGACCGACCAACGCACCATGATTTTTTCCACCCCCTATCAAAACAAAAACCACTCCCAATTTCCCGTAGAAGTCAACATCAACATCCTGGATTATCAAGGAACCCTGTTTGCCATGGCTTCGGCACGAGATATTACGGAACGCAAACAGGCCGAACATGCCCTGCAAGACTATGCGGACAAACTCGAAGAGATGGTCCAATCCCGCACCAAACAGTTGATTCACACCGAACGATTGGCCACATTGGGAACCTTCTCGGCAGGGATGGCTCATGAAATCAACAATCCAAACGCCTTTATTGCCGCGAATGTCCAATTTTTGCAGCAATACTGGACACTGGCCAATCCGATTCTACTCGAACATGCCAACCAGGACAAAACCGGACGCATTGGCCGTTTTCATGGCGAGATCAGCAAGACCTTGGATGGCATTCTGGATGGAAGCGCACGCATCAGCAAGATCGTAGACAGCCTCAAGACCTATTCCAAAGGGGGCATGGAGAATGATCGGGTGGAATGCCGTCTGGAAGACCCGGTGCGGGATGCAGAAAATCTATTGCATCATCGCATTCAAAAGGAAAGAACACAATTAATATTCAATATTGAAAAGAATTTAATGATATTTTGTGACCGTCAACAGATGGCTCAAGTGTTTGTCAATCTATTCAACAACGCCATGGATGCCCTAGAAGAGATGCGGGAACAAAAAGAAAAACGGATCACTGTGGAAGGTAAGCTCATTGAACAGCATATATGGATTTGGGTCAAGGACAACGGTCCCGGCATTCCAGAATCAGCCATTGGCAAACTGTTTGATCCTTTCTACACCACCAAGGGAAAAACCAAAGGAACAGGACTAGGATTGTCCATTGTAGAAGGGATTGTGAAGGATCATCGCGGTCAAATTACCATTTTTTCGCCACCAGAAGCCAACCAAGATACGGAGGTGATCATCATCCTGCCATCTGTCCCCCTCTATCAGGAGCAACAGGCCGCCATAAAAAGTTCCAAAACAAAACTCAAACCTTGACAGGCTTGCCAAAAAAACGTTCCAGATCCTTGCCCACTTCAGACCGTGACCGATGTACAAACGGGGAGGGATCGGCTTTCAAGCTAAGGGAGGTGGCCCGTTGCATCATCATTTTTTGTAGACGACGGGAATGAATCCTGCCCACCAATTCCCGGATGGCATTGCTGACTCTGTCAGGCAAGACCGAAAAAACCACAGCGCAAATTCTATCGTTGACTTGATCAAAAATCCTGGAGTCCTTTGACAAAATGGTGCGCACCACTCCTTCGACGACAATTGGATCCTGAGGAGATTGCTGAATTTCCAGTTGAAGAGCATCTCCAGCCTTGAAAGACCAGCCAAACAACAAAGAATAAATGAATTCCATGTTACCGGAACTGATTTTCAGCAGACGGGTCTCTCCCCCCCCCTTCAAGGATGGCATAATCGGGGCACGACGTACCACAACCTTAAGAAGATCGTTGGCGTCAACATCGGCCCCCAAGCGAATCTGCGTATCCTGCAAGAGCGAAGCGGTCAAGACGGCCCCAAAACTTTCACCCTTGTCAAACAATTCAATACCAAGGCCATTGCTTCCGACGTGCGCGACCCGGCAAGGGAACTCCTTTTTGACATTCAAAACGGTCAAGCGCAACACGCCCGTATTGCCAACCGCAACCCCAATCGGAACCCCAGTGGTGACTAAAAAAAGTCCCCGCAAGGAGACATCCCGTGAGATACCCCAAAATGTTTTACCATCAGTTATCTCTAGAACAGCTTGATATTTAAACCAAACACGCTCATATTTCCGCCGTGATTCATGGTCCGTCTTACTCACTTCGTTCATTTTGGCCTCACAGACCCAAGTCCCTTCAAGCCCGTTTAAATTTCACATCCAATGGTTGATTTTCTCACTACGCAACCTGCTTGGCAAGTACATTTCAAGACTTAATTTGAATTCCCTGCATTTCTGAATCAAAAATTCAATCAATTGAAACGAGCATTTATTATAAAATAGTGACTATTCGCCAAATCAACACTCAACCTCCTCGCACAATTGAACATTCCATATAAGATCCAAATAATAATCACATACCAATGATTACATT
>JADFYY010000214.1 GCA_015232825.1 Magnetococcales bacterium | reverse complement strand
ATATGGCGGTTGAGCAAGGTAGAGATTGCTGAGGGACCGATCAGGTTAAAGGATTGGTTCCAGGTTAGCAAGTGTTGCGCAAATTGTTGCAATTGGATTTGTTCCATGGAATTCGGATAGCGGCCAGAAATTTCATGGATGCTTTGAAAGCAGAGTTCCCAGTCGGATGAGGAGTATTCAGTCATAGATCTTTCAACAAAGTTTACAATTTTTTGGACTTCATGTGTACCATTAAAACAGATATGGCCGCTGGTGTGGCCCCAGGAACCCGGTAAGCCTGTCCCAACGTGCGTGGCTTGATCCTCTGCCACTTTTGCCGTAACTCCATAGATAAACCAGATATAGTCGTCCAGTCGAAATCCTCTGGAAACTCCATAGACTCCGCCTTGCGAAAACGATTCACCTCATCCTGCTGCCGCATCACATATCCCTCATACGACGCCTCGACATCCAAGACGTTTTTAATCTCTTCATCCAAATCCCCTAAACCAATCTTTAAAAAAACCTCATCAGCCTCAATTTCATCCCCATGCAATAATTCCCACCCACTTTTTCTCTCGCGAGTATTTGCTTCACCAAACCCCTCTACCAGAATTTTAGTGGAGCGTAACCGCTCACGAGCCTCACCAATCGTATCCGCTTTTCTCTGAAATCTCTCCCACCTCACATCATCAACCAAACCAATCTCTCGACCCAACGCCGTCAACCGAAGATCCGCATTGTCCGTTCTCAATAAAATCCGAAACTCAGCTCGCGAAGTAAACATCCGATACGGCTCATCCACACCCTTGGTGATAAGATCATCAATCATTACCCCCAAATAACTCTCCGAACGATCCAATCGTACCGGCGGCAAATCAAAACAATACCTCACCGCCTGAATCCCAGCAACCAATCCTTGCGCCGCCGCCTCCTCATATCCAGTGGTTCCGTTAATCTGACCGGCTAAATATATACCATCTACCCCCTTGACCGCAAGGGTGTCTCGTAACTGAGTGGGATCTGCCATGTCATATTCTATGGCATACCCAGGACGCAAAATCTCCGCTCGCTCCATCCCATCCATGGAATGAATCAAAGCCAATTGAATATCAATGGGTAAACTGGTGGAAATGCCATTAGGATAAATCTCCGTGGTGCGCCATCCCTCCGGCTCCAAAAAAATCTGATGCCGATCACGCTCACCAAACCGAACCACCTTGTCCTCAATCGATGGACAATAACGAGGACCAATTCCCTTGATCTGACCCGAATACAAAGGGGCCCGATGCAGATTGCTCAAAATCAATTCGTGCGTCTTGCTGTTGGTGTAACCAATATGACAAACCACACGTGGCCGCATAATCTCCCGCGTCATGAACGAGAATGGTACAGCCGGATCATCTCCATGCTGTACCTCAAAACGAGACCAATCAATACTCCTCCCCTCCAAACGCGGCGGCGTCCCTGTCTTTAAGCGCGATAACTCTATCCCCAAATCCCGCAACGAATCACTCAATGAAAAACTTGCCTGATCCCCCAATCGACCCGCTGGAAAAGTCCGCTCCCCAATGTGTGCCAAACCCCGTAAAAATGTCCCAGTCGTTATAATAACTGCCTTAGCTCTACAGATCACTCCCCAATCCGTCATCACCCCACATACTCGACCTGACTCAACAATCAATCCAAGTGCCTCACCTTGACGCAACACCAAGTTGGGTGTAGCCTCCAAAGCCGCTCGCACCTCACGTCGATAATCCACCTTGTCCATCTGAGCGCGTGGTCCACGAACTGCTGGTCCTTTACTGCGATTCAATACCCGAAAGTGAATACCGGCCTGATCCGCTACTCGTCCCATCAATCCACCCAAGGCGTCAATCTCGCGCACCAAATGACCCTTGCCCAAACCGCCTATGGCTGGGTTGCAAGACATCTGACCAATGGTGTCGAGATTTTGGGTTAGAAGAAGAGTCGAGGCTCCCATGCGTGCCGCAGCATGGGCCGCTTCACAGCCCGCATGACCGCCACCGATCACAAGAACATCAAACGTGTCAATCATTGGAATTGCTTCAATAGGTAGGTTTCACGTGAAACACTATTTGCCAATGCAAAAGGTTCCGAAAATTCGATCCAATAACGCATCATGGGTAACCTGTCCAACCATTTCACCCAAGGCTTGTAGTGCAGTACGCAAGGGCAGGGCGGTGATTTCTCCAGGTTTTCCATGGACAATCAAGGCTTCGCACTCCGCTAAAGCATGGATGGCAAGCACCATGGCCTCCCGCTGCCGCGCTGCCATGATGACGGCACCTTCACCATCGATAGGTAAGGGTAGAAGCAATCCGGCAATGGCCGATAATAAAGAGTCAAGACCATCCCCGGTCAAGCAGGAGATTTTGATAACTGGCCAATTTGTGTTAATTAATGGTAAATCGTTATGATATAAGTCGATTTTATTCCAGACAATAATACCATTTTTTAGACTACGCATGAGTTCCAAACTTTCTTCGGAAATCGGCTGTTGCGCATCCAGAACCAACAAAACTCCGTCTGCTTGTCCCAGCCGTTCTCTGGTCAATTTGATCCCTTCGGCTTCAACGGCTTCGTCTGTTTGGCGCAATCCTGCCGTATCGATTAGCAGAACCGGGATACCTTGGATCTCTATATGGCTTTCAATGCAATCTCGTGTGGTTCCTGGTGTGGCTGCGACAATGGCCCGTGAGCGGCCTAGTAAACGATTGAACAGGCTTGACTTGCCCACATTGGGTGAACCGGCAATGAGCAATTGAAAGCCATCTTGGAGATGTTTACCCAAGACAGCGGTGCGTAGTAGTTGGCCTAGAGATTCGGCGACTCCGGCGATTTCCATGAGGAGAGCCTGAGAGGGCAGGGGGGTTACATCTTCATCGGCAAAGTCGAGTGAGGCTTCTATATGGGCTAGAATCGTGAGGAGTTGTTCTTTGGCTTGGGTGATCCGTTTGGATAGTGAGCCTTCCATTTGACGGATGGCCTCTTGTGCGGATCGCAAGGTGGCTGAGTTGATTAACGAGATCAACGCTTCGGCTTGGGTTAGATCCATTTTGCCGTTTAGATAGGCGCGACGGGTGAATTCACCGGGTTTGGCAGGTCGGATGTTTAAATCTGTCAGCAATTCCAGAATCCGTTTGACCACTACGGGGGAGCCATGACAATGGAGTTCCACCACATCTTCGCCGGTATAGGAGTGGGGGGCGGGGAAATAGACCATCATGGCTTTGTCTAATGGCATTTTTCCATGGGTTGGAAAATCCATGAGATCTATGCGTTGGAGCATGCGAGGGGTGAAATCGTTCAGGGTGGCATGGCGACCATTTGGGCGACGTAGTAACGGCAGCAATCGTTCCCGCAATTTCAGCCCGGTCAAGCGAATGATTGCCAAGGCTGAGTTGCCCGGTGGAGTAGCCAAACCGGCAATAGGGTCGTTTTCTAGGAGAAGAGGTGAGTGCATAAAACTATTAAAAAAAAAGAGAGGGTTTGGGAGATTCATCTCCCAAGGTTTTGACTTTGTTTTTTATGCCTTTGCGCGCCTTATAACAAGCTTTTTTTTCGCGTTTTTTGCGAAAAAAAAGCGCAGCGCGCACAAAATCACTCGCGC
>JADFYY010000213.1 GCA_015232825.1 Magnetococcales bacterium | reverse complement strand
CATCACGAAGTCGGCGAACAAATTTCAACGTGTCAAACGCAACAACAGTGGACATGACAGAGATCTCCTGACAAAATTTGACCGTTCCCATGAGCCTATCAAATCATTATCATTTACACACAGAATATACAAGTCAAAATTTTGAAACAGGAGCAAGTGCTTCCAATCCAGGCCCTCCACTGGCCATATCGGCTTTCATACTCGCAACTCCGGTCAGATGCAGGCGATAGATCCCCAATCCAGTCAGTACCCGTTTGACATAAGTTCGGGTTTCGGTTATCGGAATATTCTCGATAAAGGTCAAAGGATCATCCAATCGTCTTTGCGCAGACCATGCCTTGGCGCGACTTGGACCGGCATTATAGGCGATCAATGCCAGCACCAGATCCCCGTCAAACTGCTTGAGCATGCGACGCATGTAGGCCTGTCCCAAGGAGATATTGTAACCGGGAATCTGCAGCCGCAACCGGGTAGAAACCGGAAAATTGGAGAGTTTCGCCTCATAGCTGGCCGTATCGGGCATCAATTGCATCACACCTAAGGCCTTGGCCGAAGACTCAGCACGGGGAAAAAATTGACTCTCCTGACGAGAGGTAGCCCAAATCAACGCCTCGGACAGCTGCCAGCCGCTATCAGGACGCCATTTAGGAACCGGAAACAATCCACGCCAGAAAACGCGATCTTTTTTGTTCAACTCCGACGCAAGCTTAATCGACAAGTCAGCGGCCCCGTAACGAATGGCCAGACAAAGCCGTTCTTCGGGAAGCAACCCAAGCCGATCCCCCAATTTTTGGATCTCCGGGCCGTTGTACCAAGCCCGGCCCACCTGTTCAAGCAGACTCAACCCCTCCAAATCGACTGGGGCAAGCTTGCCGCCACTATTAGCCTCAGGGCATGAGGGTTCCTCATTGCCAATGGATACCGAGCCTGCCAACTCCTCTTTGGCCAACAATCCATAAATATTATCCAAACTTTTGGCCGCCAGATTGAGCCACGGCTGTTTTTGCTCTGGGTTCTGGATCAAACGAGCGGCCCAATAGGCTCCTTGGCTACGTCCCTGGGGAGTCACCCCTTCCTTGGCTAACTGTTGAAACAAAGTCGCGGCACGTTCCTGATTCTGATCGTTCAAAGCACTCCAACCCGCCAACCACACGGAATCTTCCAGTGCGGCCCCCTTCTCGCGGACGTTTTCATTCAACAACGCATACGCCCCCTTGTAATCCCGCTTCAGAAACAACAGGCTGCGTCCAAATATATACCGCCAACGCTGTCGATCCTCCATGGCCAACTGCTTGCCCTCTGGTCCAGCCAGCAACTCTAGCATCCGGCTCTTGGCATCCTGACGGTTCAACGCCTCAAACCGTTGACGCATGAGTTCCTGGGATTCCGGCACACTCAAAGTCACCCCTTTAAGCAGCGAGGAGAAACTCTCCCCCTTGCGAGCAACCTCCATGGCCTGAAAAAAGGTCTGCCTGGAATCTGGTAACAGACGCAAAGTACTCTTGAAAGAGCTATTGGCACTGCTCGCCCCATTGTTTAACAAGGTACGAACACGGGTTTCGTGATCCGCCAGCACCAATTTAGACCAAAAGGGGTGATCTTCGGCCACCAGAGAAAAAACATCGGCCCCTTCGCGGTAGAGGTCTCGCCACCAGACATAGGCCTCATTGACAAGGTTTCGCTTTAACAAGCCACCAACATGTTGTAAACGGGCCAATTGCTGTTTTGGGGGGTGTTTGGCAAACCAGTTTTCCGCCATCGTCCCACCGACCTGCATGACACGCTGTTCCATGAGCCGCGCCACCCGATCAGCCTGAGCGTGATGAGGCCATTTCTCCAAAAACGTTTCCAGACGATCATTGGTCACCCCATAATTGGGATGAAAAAGCAGTTCCAGTTCCAGGTAGGAGGCAAGCAAATCGTGCTTGGGCCATGTGGTGCGATCCAGAATCGCATCCAGAGGGCCATCCTGTTCCAACAGCGCAAAGCGGCGTCGATACTCTGCGACCAGATCCTCCTGGGCCCAGGCCGACGAAACCACCGGCAGAAACAAGAGAACCGCCAAGACTAGATAATTTTTAATTGCATTCACCACGTTTCATTCCCTATGGGTCGAATAAGGCATCCACAAACTGCCGGGCTTCAAAGGGTTGGAGATCCTCCAGTTTCTCTCCCACGCCGATATAGCGCACTGGTATCTTAAACTTTTCACTCAATCCCACCACGACCCCTCCCTTGGCCGTGCCATCAAGTTTGGTCACCACCAGTCCAGTAATCCCAATGGATTCATGAAACTTCTGCACTTGGCTGATGGCGTTTTGTCCAGTGCCGCCATCGAGTACCAGCAGAGTTTCATGGGGAGCCGTCGGATCCAAGCGGCCAAGCACCCGTTTGATTTTCTTCAACTCCTCCATCAGATTGCTCTTGGTATGGAGTCGTCCAGCGGTATCTGCGATCAGCACATCCATTTTTCTAGCCCGTGCGGCCGCCAAGGCGTCATAAACCACCGAAGCGGCATCGGCATCTTGTCCCTGGGAGATAACCTGACAGCCGCACCGTTGCCCCCACTGCTGCAATTGCGCCACAGCCGCCGCACGATAGGTATCCCCGGCTGCCAAAAGAACCTGTTCTCCACGACTCGTCAAATGGGCCGCCAACTTGCCGATGGTTGTGGTTTTGCCAACCCCGTTCACCCCCACCACCAGAATCACCCAGGGTCGCACGCGCAAAGGAGGCACCACACTCTTTTGCACCGCCTCCAGATGCGACTGGATGGTCTCCCGCAACGCTTCACGCATGGCCTTGGCATCTTTCTTCTGTTTCCGGTCCAGACGCCCCTTGGCCTCAGTCACAATTTGGCTGGCCGCCTCCACGCCGAAATCGGCCATAACCAAAAGATCCTCCAACTCCTCCAACAAGGCCTCATCGACCTGACCACCGGTGAATAAATCTTCCAGGGGGGTATTCAAGATATCCCTGGTCTTGGCCAACCCCTCTTTAAGACGGGCAAAAAAAGACATGACTTAAATTCTCCTTATCAAAACCCTCATTGACCGGCCATCATCCGACCAATGACCCCTTCGAGTTCACCCCAAAAAAATTCTTCTCCCCGGTAGCCACGGAACACCCCTCTCTCTCGGCCATGTTTATCCAAAACCAAAAAGGTGGGGTAAAATCGAATCTCCCAGGCCCGTTTTTCCCACTCCTTAGGGGGCGAAAAATTATCCACCACAACCATGGGAAACCGCTTACCCAATTCAGTTTTTGGATATGAAGGAGCAACATTGCTCATAAAATCCTTACAATATGGACAGTATTCCGTTGTAAAAACAATCAAACTTCCAGAAGATGCCGCCCTAGCCGATTCCGAAAACCAAAAAGGCCAAGCCAAAAGAACCAGAACCAACACAATTAAAAAGCGTTTACGCACGTTAATTGCCCCACCAATAAGTGTTAGCCCCGATAGTCAGCACTGTCAAACGGGGGGGTACGATTAACCAGAGACTCCAGCATGATCAAGTCGGCATCGGTGTGGCCCGACATGGGAGCTTTGCTGATCGGAGCATTCTTCATTAGGTAACGACCATCATGATGTTTTGCCCGGATTGTCTCTATTATCT
>JADFYY010000212.1 GCA_015232825.1 Magnetococcales bacterium | reverse complement strand
TCATGTTCATCATATTCGTTTCCTTGTGATTCAATCCAAACTGTTGACTAAACTTTATGCAATCGTACCCCGGCTTATATCGCAAAGACAAGGAATAGTGTTTCAGAATTGTTAAAACATTTCTGAAACACTATCCACAAAAGCCGGTGCCAAGAAAAATTTTGCTTACATCAAGGCGTGGTTGCGGGATGGTGTCCCTGTTTTTCCTTCAATGCCTTTTCCCGCTCATCCAATTTTTTGCGCTGCTCAGGAATCCGCGCCAACCGCTCGTTTTGCATACGCTGCTTTTGCGCCTCATGACAGTTTTTCAAATCCGCCTGAGAGTTGGCCGCCTTGACGCAAGTTAATTTCTCCTCCAGCATCTGTACATGCTTGGCCTTGTTCTCCTTGAACTTCTCTGGGTTCTCGGCCTTCTTGGCTGCATCATCCCCAGCCCAAGCCGCCCCCCCCGCCACCAACCAAACCGCCATCCCGATACCAACCATCCGTTTGTTCATAAGTATCACCTCGCATTGAATGCTTGACCTTGTGAAATCACCAAGAATCAATCATCCTACACCATCTGCTAGTCAGTCAACAGAGACTCTTGCATTTTTCATCCGCTTCAAAACGGGTCAATAAAATGTCAAAACCTATAAATTTATCGCGAGAACACCTTGGTCGTCTCACTGGACTCATTCTTTTTGCGATATTCACCGGTCGTCAGTTGCTACCACCCAACTGGGGGGGAGTCTTGCCCGTACAGGGCGACCTTTTAACTATTCTGCGCTGGCTTTTGGTTACACTATTATTTATATTATTTTTCCATGCTTACCTCATTCGTCAACCAGCCATTGCCCTAGCTGACCGTCCTTTGGAAATTCTTCTGCCCTTGATCTGCGCCCCCTTGCCTCTGGTGGTTATGTTAATCAATCAACAATTTTTCCAAAACGGACCCTTTTGGCAATGGATTCTGCACCATCCCGGCGGCATCGAATGGTTCGCGCTCATTCGGCAAACCCCGCACCAAATCACCACTGGCCTGCTCATCATGGCTGGTGGGGAAGCCCTGACGGTCTGGGGCCTGTGGCGTTTACGCGCCTCGTTTTCCATATTCACCGAAGTTCGGGCTCTGGTGTTGACCGGTCCCTATAAATGGCTCCGTCACCCGTTGTACACTGGGGAAATTCTCTCTTCCTGGGGATATGCCATTGCCGTTCCCAACCGCCTGACTCTGGGGGGATCGCTGCTCTTTTCCGCACTGCAAATTTGGCGTGCCTCTTTGGAAGAGAACAAACTCCTCCAGCACCACCCCAACTATCGACACTATCAACAAACTACCGGCTTCCTGCTCCCCAAAGGCCTATTTCTGATTGTGATAATCGCAAGCCAAATCGCCCACGCTGACGCAGAAAATCCTCTCTCCTATCGCCCATTGCCTCCCTTGCCCGAACCCCAGACACAAGAATCCAATGGGTTGACTCAATGGTTACTCTTTCCCTTATCCGTCTATTCCAATACCATAAGCCGCGTAGATGGAGATCGATGCCCCTCCTACCCGAACTGTTCCCATTATGCCAAAGAGGCATTGCAACGCCATGGGATTATTCCAGGAGTCTGGCTGATGATTGATCGCCTGATCCATGAACAAACCGAAATCCATAGCGAGGCCCGCATTCAATTAAAAAATGGCTCGTTACGCATCCCAGACACACTGGATTCCAATGATTTCTGGCTACGTGATCCCTTCCAACCCAAACAAGAGAACCCATGATCAAGCATCCTTCTCCCATCAAATCCGGCTCTAGCGGCTTCACCTTGATTGAAATCATGGTGGTAGTGGTCATTCTTGGCATCCTGGCTACTTTGATTATCCCAAAAATCATGAGTCGCCCTGACGAAGCCCGTTACACCAAGGCGGTGTTGGATATTCAATCCATTGGACAGGCCCTGGATCTCTACCGTCTGGACAACACCCAATATCCAACCACAGAACAAGGGCTGCAAGCCCTAGTGACCAAACCGCAAGTGGAACCCATCCCCCGCCGTTGGCGTCAAGATGGGTATCTCTCCAAGCCGCCGTTGGACCCTTGGAGTAATCCCTATGTCTATCTATCTCCCGGTTTGCACGGCAACTATGATCTGCTTTCGTTGGGAGCCGATGGTATGCCGGGTGGCGAGGGCAAAGGGGCGGACATCACCTCATGGAATCTGGATCAAGCCCCGTGAAACGCCACGCTCTGGCAGACGGTTTCTCTCTGCTGGAGGTCATGGTCACCTTATTTTTGCTGACCATTCTGATGGGATTGGTCATCCCCCATTTGAACACAGGAAAACTGGAGTCCATGCGCTCAGCCGCCAATCGATTTCGCAATGTCTTGATCTGGTTGCGAGATCAGGGATCCTTTGGCTTGGCAGAATACCGTTTGCGCATGGACCTGACGCAAGGCAGCTATTTTTGTGAAGTCCGTCAGGAGGAGAGCTTTGTTCCGGTGAAAGATCCTCTGTTGCTTCCTGGCGTTTTGCACCCTTCTCTGGGCAAAATGATCTGGCAGGCCGAAAAAAATGATCTACCCGATTTAAGCGAAATCATCATTCGCTTTACCTCATTTGGCCCGGAAAAGGCCATTATGGTTCAATTCGCCGCCTCTGTTCCACCGGGAGTAGCAGAGGAGGCCATTGGATTCACGGTCTCGTTTCGTCCAGAGTGGAGCAAACCCCGTCTGGAGCAAGGGTTGCGAACATGGGAATGACGCGGGGGTTCACCTTGCTGGAGATTCTGGTTGCTCTGGCGTTAATTGGCATCTTATTTGTCGGGATCGGGGCCATTTTAAAACGACAATCCGAGACCCAATTTCGTCTGGAGGAGCAACTGGCGGCAGCCCAATTGGCCAGCAACCAGATGGAGATGTTTCGCGCCAAGGGGTTTCCCTTAGAACCAGAACAACTCTCTGGGAAAGAAGAGATTGCAGGCCGGATGTTCTTATGGACACGGCGGATTATCCCCACGGAAGATGGCCGAGGCTATGAAGTGCGCATTCAGGTTGGAGCCGATCAGGCTGTGCTGTTTACGGAGAAGATGCAGTGGGCAATCCATTAATGATAAAGCCTTCCCTTGGCTTTACATTACTGGAAGCCTTGATCGCCTTAGCCATTGCCGCCTTCTTCATGACCGGGCTTTACCACGTGGTCAATGGGACCGTGACCCAAGTACAGGCCTTGGATAAACGGGCAGAATCGATTCATTTATGGATCCATCTGCGCCGTCTATTAAATCGGGATCTACAACATCTCGACCGAGAACCTCCCGCACGAATCATCCGGGAAGGCCGAGAAACCTTGATCTTACGCTGTTCCGGGGAGATCATCCCAAACTGGAAACTTGGTTCCAAGGTAAACGTTATCTACCAATGGAAACAAAAAGAGAACAACGAAGGGATGATCTGGGAGAGATTGGTGCAATCGATCCACGGCAAACGAGAAGAGGCGATGGTGACCTTACGGATTGATCAGGGATTGGACAAACTAGAATATGCCCTGCTCGACGCTCAAGAGGAGTGGCATTCGTTCGACGACCCATCGCCCCCCCCCTGGAAAGCAATCCGCTGGCGTTTCGACTGGCACGAGATTGGGGCGTGGACGCTTATCCATAAC
>JADFYY010000211.1 GCA_015232825.1 Magnetococcales bacterium | reverse complement strand
GATTTTAAAGCAGCCTATGAGGCCCTGGAAGACGAATATTCGGCACTCTCGGTATTTCTTGGTGCGCACAAAGCCTCTGGTTTGACTCAAGAAGAGGTTGCCATTCGTATGGGTACGACGTTTTAAAGCTTCACTGCACCCGCCATTGCAAGTTCGTCACACTCCCAGACACAATAAACCTCACAGGCTGCCCTTTGGCTAGAAACTGGCCAGCCAGACCGGGAAGGTTGGATTTGATGGGTTGAATCAAAACCTCACCACGAATCGCACTGCTGTCTAGATTGGCCATCATGACGTTTAAGGTCAATTTGCCAGAAACCGCAATCTCTCCTTTGCCTGCCAACTTGATCTCCAGCACATTCTTTTCTTTGACTGTGGTGTTGAGGGTGAATGGCTCGATCTTGGCCCCAAATGCAGATAGACCCCGCCATTGGATCTCCCCTTCGCCCTCTTCAATCTCTGTTCGAGTGACGTTGAACCAACCGGATCCATCTCCCTTGCCCTTGACTTCATTTCCCATTGGTCCAAGCATCAAGGCCGCCAATTTGCTGGAATCGTCCATCCTGGCTTGCCACTCCAGACGACCCTTTTGACCATTCCAAGTAACGGTGCCATCGAGTTTGGCAAAATCCATCCCAACTTGATAGCGGACTCCCAACTTGCCAAGAAATAAAGGGAGAATCAGTGGACGCAAAAGAATTTGTTCAATCTCTCTGTCTGGTGTAAAGATCGGCGGAATGACCCGTACCATGCCTAATCGCAACCCCTCCCAACCCAAAGAGGTGGTCTGCCAAGTCAGACGTCCCTGGGTGTGGCCCTGCAACCACGCTCCTAGACGGTCAGATGGCATGTATAAAATCACTCCTGCCAAATAGGTGACCAATAAAATTGAAAAAACAGTAAAAAGATATCTTTTGCTCATCGCTGCCCCCTCATAATAAACCAATTTCTAAAGAGAGGGTGATGCCTGTGGCCTCTTTTTCCGCACGTTTGATATCGCCGCGAATGATGCGAATCTGGGCAATGGATTCCAGACGATGCAAAAATCGGATGGCGGTTTCCATGGTAAGGGCTTTTAAGTTCAAGTCGGCTTTCTCCCGAAACAGACCCGTTTCATTGCTTTTGAGTGGAATGGGAGCGATTTGTTGCATTTTATCGGTCAACTGAAAGGCGGCGGTCTCTTTTTCTAGCCAAGGAAGCAGGGAATCGATGGCGTCGGTTCCTGAATTTTTGGTAGGCGAGCCTTTGCCCGCGCCACGACTCGCTTTGAGTTGTTCCGCCAATGCGGCCACTTCGCGGCGAATGGTTTCTTGTGCCTTGGCCTTGGCTTCCCATTGGGTGACCGTGGCCTCTACCCAAGTGATGCCCTGAATGGCCAACAACCCGATTAGGATGATCAGACCAACGGCCAAAAATAGGCGTTTATTGGCGTCGTTCATAGTAGCCCCAGACGAAACCGGACGGTTTTGGTTTCTGCAACAATACGTGCCTCGTCCATGCGGGTCTCCTTGCCCCCAGAAACCTGTTGCAAGGCCGCCCGAACACGATCTAGATGCTTGTAAGAGGGAACTTCACCCGTGAGTTGAACCTCGCCGGGCTCATAACGTAGCCGCATCCATTTGACCTGGGTTTCAGCGGAAACAGCGGTCTGGATAATGCCAAGCCAGCTTCCCAATCCAGGAAACTGTCCATCCTTGGCCATGGCCGATTGTCCAAGTGCCTGTTTCAATTGCATTTGTGGATCCATGATTACGGGAACATGGGGAAGAGCCTCACGAAAAGTGGCATCGGTTTCGATTTTTAGTTGGAGATAACGGTCGTGTGCCCGTGTGTAGCGCAGGGCCTTCTCTCCTCCCCAAATCATCAGCAATGCCAACGCCAGAATGGCCGCCCCTTTCCAGGGACGCAACCACGTTTGCCATTGCCTCTCCCCTTCGCCATTGAGAAAGTCCATCATGCGGGAATGGGTGCCTTGGGCTGCAGAGAGTGCTAAACCCGCTGGTCGTATCCATTTCCACTGTTTGAGTCCTTGTCCCAGGGTGGCTAGATCGGGTATTTCGATGTTGGTGATCCACGCTTCCTTTTGAATTTTATCGCTTATGGGTTGCCACTCTTCGCGGGATTTGCCCAGAAAAATCAGTTTGATCTCTGCTGGATTGATGTCGGGTTGACGACTGATAAGATCGGTAATCAACCAATCCAACTCTTCTAAAACGGCAGACTCCCCCAAGGCGGTTGTGGCTGGGGCCACCAGACGCAACTCCTGCAAGCGACCATCCAAGAGAGAATAGACAGCTGCTGGCGCGGTGGAACCATCCACGACTAAGATCAAACGGTGCATGGCCAATAAATTGGAGGCCTCCAACAATGGCCAAGCCCCCACCTCTGCCATGACCACGCCCATGGGTTTAATCGCCATAGTCGCGAGACGGGCCAACAGCTCATCCACGCTCTGTTGCTCGCTCATGGCGAAGAAAACCGCTGCCCCTTGTTCCACGGGTTCCCATTGCAAGGCAAAACAGGGGTTTTCAAACCGGGTGAAAAGCGTGTCCAGGGACTCTTGTGGCAGTACGGCCCAGATTTGATCACGGCGGGTAAAGGGCAACACGGTTTTGCGCATGGCCATAGTGTTGACGGAAAGCCCGGCCACCACGCCCCGTTCCCCGCCAGAGATGACCTCCAGACCGCATTCAAATGTGAGTGCGTGGCGATCTAGTAAACGTACCCAGAGCGGATTGTCTGTGGTGGAGGGGACCATGCCCCATGTGGCTTTGGATTTCATCCGTTCCATCTCGTTTTGGTGATGGTGATTTGCATGCCGTTCCGTACCAGCCAAGCCGTTAAGGTGCCTGCGACGGTTTGCACCTGAGAACGGATCTGCGCCACAAAACAGGTGCTGTTGACGGTGAGCAGGTTGACCGCCTCCAGTGGCAGTGTCACCCCCGCTGAGGCCAAATCGGCCACTTGGGCAAAAGGCGTCTGTTTGCGCCTCTCTTCAACCGAACGCCAGTTTAAGTTAGGAGCCAAGGGTTCCAGAGTTTTGATGGCGGCGGTATTGATGTTTAATCGACCGGTGCGGCATTCATCATCTACGGTGATATAGGGTTGCAGCGTTTGCAATGGTTTTGTTGTCCATTCCGGGAGTTGCAGGATCTCTTCTAAGGCGTGTAGTGGCTCGTTGTTATGAGTTGTGGTCACTGCCAATCGCTCAAGGAGACTCTCTAGCAAGCGACCAGAGACCTCTTCCCGTTGAAACAAGGCGTTTAAAACCGTGCGCAATTCGCCATTGATCTGGCCATCCGTTTTTTTCAAGGCATTGAGATTCCAACGCCGGGAGGTGTCTTCAATCAAGGCCTCGGTGGTGCCATCTTCGTTGTTGGGCAACACAAGAGGAGAGGCCCAGGGTTCGTTCAGGTGGTCGGTCGCGCTGTTTTGTAAGCTGTCTCTGGCCAGTGTTAGCATAACCATACTCAACATGGATTCGGCATGACGATGGGCGATTTCCAGGTTAATCTCTTGTTGAACCTGTCGTATATGAAACCGTTGAGACTCCACACCAGCATAAATCAGTGGCACCAGAAAGGCCATGGCTGCCAGTGTTACCAGCAAGACCATCCCCTTTTGCTTGGGGGAT
>JADFYY010000210.1 GCA_015232825.1 Magnetococcales bacterium | reverse complement strand
TTGGAAGCCGTAGTTTTTGATATTTTCTTCAACCGTTAAAAAAAAGAGAGGGTCTGGGAGATTCATCTCCCAGGGTTTTGACTTTGACTTTGCTTTTAATGCTTTTATGTGCTTTTTTTTCGCAAAAAACACTTATTATAAGATGCGCAAAGGCAAAACCTTGGGAGATGAATCTCCTAAACCCTCTTTTTTCATAATTAACAGATTACGCATCCCAAAATGGCTGCGGTATACTCAGAATTGGAAATAAATAAAAGGTTGATAGTGTGATGGAATGAAGCTGATTGCCAATGCAAGCGATCCGCCAAGAAGGATTGCAACCATCCAGGGTTGTCGGTTGGCAAGCCAGTCATACAGTTTCCATCTGTAAAAGCACCAGTGAATCAGTGCCAGCGATCCGATCACTAAAGGGGCGTTGAGAGTCAGTTTTTCTTGTGCAGATGGGTTGGAAAACAGCGTGCCGATGGTCATATACCATGCGACGCTCGCCTCTTTGGCGCGGAAATAGACAAATGTCCAACTGGCCCAGGAAAAGGTGATGAGCGTGGAAAAAAGTCCCCAAAATGGGATGCGAATCTTTCGACGCCGGACAAATAGTTGCCACTCCTGATGCAAAACCAAGGCACTGCCGTGCATGATCCCGAAAATAATATATCCCCAGGCCGCACCATGCCACAAACCACACAGCAACATGGTGATGATGAGATTGCGTTGGATCATGCTTTTGTCACGATTCTGGCCTAGAAAGAATAAGGAAATGTATACATAATCGTGCAGCCAACGGGAAAGGCTCATATGCCAGCGACGCCAGAACTCGGAGATGTTGCCCGCAAAAAATGGAAAGTTGAAGTTTTGTGGCAGTGTGTACCCAAGTAGACCAGCCGTGGCCAATGCCATGTCGGTATAGCCGGAAAAGTCACAATAGATCTGGATTGCATAGAGTATTTGCCCATAGATCACATCACCCGTTTGATAGGCTTGCGGGTTGGCAAAGATCTGGTCCACATGCGGGGCAACGATGTCCGATATCACCGCCTTTTTGATAAAACCAATGACAAACAGAACTAAACACCGGCGAAATTCAACATCCTTTAGGTTGCGAATGAGTTCTAGTTGCGGCAAGAATTCCTTGGCGCGCATGATTGGCCCCGCAAGCATTTGTGGAAAAAAGGCAATAAACAGCGAGAAGTCTAGAAGTTGTCGCTTGGGTTCCAGATTCCGGTGGTAAACATCCAGTGGATAACTTAATGCATGAAATGTGTAAAAGCTGATGCCGACTGGAAGGATGATTTCCAAGGAGGAATAGTGGATGGAAAAATTGAAAATTTTTAAAAGGTCAACAAAAGTAAGAATAAAAAATTCAAGATATTTAAAGCAAAAAAGTACGCCAATATTGTAGGTTAAGGTAATCACAAGCCACTGCAGCCGTCTTTCTCGATTGGTCGTGACATAGATTTTGTGTGCGGCAAAATAATTGACGGCTGTTGAAAGCAGAATTAAAGACAAAAAACGATAGTCCCATGCGGCATAGAATAAATAACTTCCAGCAAGAAGCAAACTTTTGCGTGCCTGATTGGATCTGAGTGACCAGTAAAGCCCAAAAATAACAGCAAAGAAGAGGAAAAAACGGAGTTCGATAAATAATATTAAAAATCACCTACTAAAGTAATTGGATCAAGGTTCCCTTTTTAACAGCACCCCTCCCCACTGCGCGGTAAAGGCTGGCGTCAAGGTGATGTACCACTCTGGGGAGGTGCAGACCCCTTTGTGTTCTAGGTTTTGCTGAAGAAAAAGGAGTGCGTCTACAGCTCCCATATGGGCATAACGTGAGTCAGTGATTATCTTTTCCCGCAACGGGTTGTGATTCAGAAGCAGTGTGCGCAACCGATTATGTCCCAGAGAGGGCATAACCACCGCTGTTAACTCATCCATCGTGATCCCACCTTGTCGCATTAAGTCATGAATGACGGCAAGGAACCGGTTCTGCTCTCCTTCAATGTAGCGTAATTGATCCAGATCGGATGCAAAAGAGACCTGGATTTGAAAATCTTGTTCCAGATTGCATTGGTCAATCGGTTTGGCATCACCAAAACCGATGCGCATGGCTCCCGTATCGCGTTCAGCGGAACACTCCGCATAACCCCTGAATTGCAATCCTAAGCCTTTGGTCGCGCTCATGACTATCGCTGCTCCACCGTCTCCCCAGAAAAAGGATCCATGGGTATGGTTTCGGGTCAGACGAGAGGCGACGCATCCAGCGAGTACCAGTACCTCTCCTTGCTCAGGATGAAGAACAAGGCGGTCATTGGCCAACTGCATGGCACGAAACAATCCAACGCAACCTTGACCTAAGTTCAAACATTCGGCCCGGTGCAGTCCCAGTCGGTTACGAATTTCAATGGCCGGAATTTCCAATCCGTAAGAGGTGATCAAGGAGGGGGCAGTGATCACCATGCCAATTTCATTTTTTTTGGTGTTGGCGTTGGCCAAGGCCAAGGCACCGGCTTCGGTCATTAGATCCGTGGAGCTGCCTGGACTCCAATGAAAAAACTCTTGTTTCAGGCCTTTCAGACGTGCCGACTCTTCAGATGAGAGATTCAGTCTGGTGAGTGGAACTCTTTCTCCAGGCAATGCAAAGCCCAGACCCTTGACGCGAGCGATGGTTGACTGGCTCATGAGTTATATTTGCTTGGATAATTTGTCACGAATCACCTGAAGCAGGAGATCCACTGAGTTGACTCGTCCAATTTCTCCCATATCAAATTGAAAATTATATTTTTTTTCAATGGCCAGAACCAGTCCCATGTGGCCAACGCTGTCCCACTCTTGGAAATCGTCGGCTGTCAGGCCGGGTGTCGCTGAAATATTGTTATTTTCAAACACCTGACGAAAAATGACCGTCAATGTGTCCAGGATTTCGTTATCCGTCATGTTTATTGGATCCTTTGGATGGGAGTGAGAATTTCTTGTCTAAGCGCGGCTGGCCAGTGATCGGGATTGATTCCAAATTGCGCCACAAAGGCATAGGCGACTCTTTCTAGTCCAAATGCGACGCATCCTGTGTGGGCTGTGTCGCCGTTGGATGTATGAATGTCGGCAGCTCGACCAAAAAAATCCATGTGATAATTACGTGATCCAACCGCGAAAAGAGAGTCCCGGTGTGGCAATCGAGCCAGGAATTCATATTTTAGGTCATAGGCGTATTGATAAGCGGTTTGTGTGGCAAATTCGCCGATGAAGAAGGGATCATTGGCGTTTTCTATGCGAAAGGCCAATCCAAGTCGCTGCAGCAATTGACTACCAGCCAAGGCGGCCTGAGTGATGCCGTTGATTACTTGTGTTTTTGATCCTACAAATATGACTTCCCACATGGTGAAATTCCAGAGACGTTCCAAACCTTCCATATTGGAGGATTCAAAACGAAAACATTGGCCAACAGCCGTGGTGATAACGGGATCCCTGTTTAGTGTTTGCCCTGCCAGTGCAAGATAGTTGTGGTAGCAGACTGCAGGAGAGAGAAGGTTGCGCATCTCTGCTAGGGAGTTGTCTGGCATGTGGATGATTTCATCTTTGCAACAGGCCTCTTTCGAGAATTTTTCAATGGTGTCCATCTCTTCTCGAATATGGGAGGCAAAGGTTAAGGAGTGTGGAAAGCTGCTGAAATATTTAATTTTTTGCATATAAACACCTGGAATC
>JADFYY010000020.1 GCA_015232825.1 Magnetococcales bacterium | reverse complement strand
AACACCATGCCTAAAACGAGCAAAGCCCCGTCTTGATTTTTTTTCGAGAGAATCATTTGACCCCTCTGATAAATACACTGGTGTTTAGTTGCAGCAGACCGGACGCATTATCCGAGGTGATGCTGATATCAATAATGCATTGATAGGGAGAGCCTACGATAACACAGTTGCCCGATCTTTCTGTAAAGGAGAGGGCCGAAATCTGTTTGGCTAGTGGTGTTGCGTTTCTGTCGAGAATATTTCCAGCAAGTTGAAACGAAATGGCTGAATTGTTAATATCATTCAATTGAATGGAAGAGGCTCCAATGGATACAATATTTTTGGCGGTGCGCAACTCCCTAGTGATTCGATCCATGGCGACACGCAGTTGGGAGTAGCCGTTGTTTTGCAATTTTGCCTGGTTGAAAGCGGTCAGACCGGTTCCTAGCATGTTGGCAATGATGGACGAGAGGATGCCAACCAGCACGATTACCGATAAGATTTCGATCAAAGAGAATCCCTTCGCATGAGTCCGCGTGAGAGAGGCTCCATTGGTCGGGGTGAAGGGATAAAAATGAATATTCATCTCAAGGAGGGGTTGCCGTAATAAAAGAAACGGCTGTCAGGAGAAGATTGGGGTTGCCACTGACCACAAGATAAACCGTGATGGATACTTGAGTGCAAGTTGTCGCTGTACAGATGCCGTTATTATACCCGCTGGTCGAAATTTCGTAATAAAAGGGTGGAATGTTGCCGTTTGACGGTGAGGTGGTTAGGTTTTGTCGAGATTTTTGAATGATTTCTTCGGCTTTTGTCTGGGCAATCAGGGAGGCTTGCCCCAGTTGTCTGGAGAGAGCCATATTTTTTAAAATGGTTTGCATGCCAACGAAAAGTCCGCTGGAGGCGATGCCCAAAACTACGATAAAAACAATGACCTCAATTAGCGTGAACCCTTTCATGGAGTTGCGAACTGTGTGGCAAATGGGGTATCTCCTCATTTCCTTAGAGGGCTTCCACAAATCCGGTCTCTGGGTAAACCCGAACCGTAACGGTTACACTGCCTGAAGTCAGCAAAATGTCTTGCTGGCTGTTGGGATTGGGGGTTCCATCGCTTTCAAAGGTGATCGAAAAAGAAGAGAGTGTGGCTCCGCCGACATCCTTTGTTTCAGTTCCAACTGTGTAGTCATTGCCACCACCAGGGGAACTGACAGAGATTCCAGATACTCCACTCATCCCTAAGGTTTGGGCATAACGAATATCGGCCACCAGTTTGCCAGCCACGGCGTCTACGGCCAAGGCTGTAGGAAAATTGAAGTTGATGACAGCCGCAGACATGATGCCGATCATTACCATGACCACGAGGAGTTCAATCAGGGTAAAGCCAGATTTGGCGTTTCTGATACAAAAATTTACCATGCAAAATTTCTTGTCGTACTGCTTGGGTCGGTAATATCAATACTCGCAACACTGCTTGAACAGGACCAGTTTGTGGGGAGGGAGGAAAGATACAAGCAAGCATCGGTTTCTTGTCTGGAGGCCGCTACTGCTTTGGCTGTCAACACGGCTGCAGTGACACCATCCCAAACGGCCCCCTGTGCAGACCCTCTGTAATCCATATATGTACCAATACCAACGGAAGCAAAAATACTGATAACCACCATTACGACCACCAATTCAATCATGGTAAATCCACGGAAATGATGATTCTTCACAAAGACTCCCAAATGTTTTTATTTTGAATTCATGGCATGGAGTTGGCTACACCAGAAGGGGTTCCCCCCGATATGGACACCCATCCACTGCTGTTACTGTCGTCTAAAAAGGCATCTGCACTGCTGTTTCGATTGTTTCGACCAGTATCCTCGTCAAGGACAGCACTGGCTGCGTTTTGTCTATAATTGACATAAGCCCCAATGCCAGCCGAGGAAAAAATTGCTAATACCACCATAACAATAACTAATTCGATCATCGTAAACCCATTATGATCTTTAGTTTGATTTGATGGTGTCATTTTTTAATCCTGGTCTGTTGGCTAACCATAACACTGTTAAATTATTGTAGATCGCTGTAGATCACCCATTATGAAGTGGTCTACAGCGATAGACTGGAATATTAGTTGGTTACACCAGCAGCAGTACCAGCAGTACCCATCGTTGGAGTTGCTCCGCTTCCAGTGCCTGCTGCAGGTGCGAGAGCCATGACGCTGTCTGTTCCAACTGTAGCATCAGAACGGTTATTCACGCCAGCTTGGCTGTCCGCCACTGCGGCAGTGGCATTAGTGGTATAGTTCATATAGGCACCAATACCCGCCGCGCTGAAAATTCCCAAGACTACCATGACCACCACCAGTTCGATCATCGTGAAGCCAGCTTGTTTTTTCTTTAATGCTTTCATGTTTGAAACTCCCCAAATGTGTGATTGATGTAGATGTTGTTTGACGTTTTATGTTTCTGAGCAGAAAGTGCGTCGTTGTGAAGAGGTGAATCTCTTTCTTATAGGTTTACAATCATTTTCAGATGAAGTCAATCAAAAAAATACAGGGGTGTACTCGATGGAATGGGGCTGTGCAGGGAGAATATTTTTGCAAAAAATGTCTATATTTTGAATTGTTACAGTTTAAGAGTCGCTTTCAAGATTTTATCATGATCTGTTAATGGAATTGTGTTAAAATATGTATATGAAATTATAGATATTATGGTACGATAATTGCATTATTTCTGCGTTGTTTTTTGATTTGTGTTTGAAAATGGTATAGGTGAAATAGGGTCATGGCTCAAAAAATAAATCTTTATCAAGCACCCTATGTGCTTATCAGTAAGAGATTAACCGTCAATATTATAATAATATCTTTTTTTTGTTGGATTTTTGTAATGATTTATTTGTCAACACTCCTTTCTTCATTTGTTGGACAGTCTGCAAGGGAGTTGGAGGAATATAAAAAAAATGAAAAGGTAAAAACCGAGCAAGTGGGGAGTGGGGTGGTTGAACGTTGGAAGGAAGAAGAAAAAAATCTCCAAAATCAGGTTGTTCAGATAAAGAAGAATATCCGAGTTAAAAGTGCTGTTATTGAAAAAATTCAAGAACTCAATCTTAATGAAAATGTAAAATTCTCAAAAATTCTTGAAGATATCTCAGGAGCGTGGAAGAGTGGATTGTGGATGACAAAATTTAAAATATCCATGGATAAAAAATTAATCTATTTAAAGGTGAATACGTATGAAAATAAAAATATTCCATTGTTAATGCAGAAACTTTCTGGATTGGTTTTTTTTAAAAATATTGAATTCAAGTCATTTTATATGGGACCATCTCCTTTGGATAATAAGGCCTCTGAATTCGTTTTGCGCACGGATGATCCGTCTGAAACAAAGGATGAAAAAGGAGAAAAAAGCGGGATGCAGATTTTGGGAGATATCTTCCAATTTTATAACAGCAAAAAAAAATAGGTGGATGGGCTTAAGAAAGCATGAAAAAGCTGATCAAGATCATTGATAAGATCAACAATTTATCCCGTAGAGAAAGGGTGATGATCTGGATGGGCCTGCTT
This sequence comes from Magnetococcales bacterium, assembly GCA_015232825.1. Taxonomy (GTDB): domain Bacteria; phylum Pseudomonadota; class Magnetococcia; order Magnetococcales; family Magnetaquicoccaceae; genus Magnetaquiglobus. The sequence goes on along the minus strand of JADFYY010000020.1, from coordinate 23,793 downwards.
TTGGTGCCTGCTGGCTTTTGGTTGCAATTTTTTGTTTTTCCAAAATTTATTGAATTGAATATAAATTCCAAGAAAAAAGAGGAGAGTATCAAGACCATAAAAAAATTGGACGAATCTTTGACGCTTGCAAGCAAAAATTTGGAGGGCTCTGCCATCGGGAGTGAGGTTTCTGCTCTGAATAAAAAAAAACAGGAACTGGAAAATGAAATATCACAGATGGAGCAGGAGGTCGTTCCACCCGATGTGTTGATTCGTACCTTGCAATCCATGATTGATCAGGATAATGGGGTGCGCATCATGAATATACAAAGTGTTGGGTCTGTACCCATCGAGGTCACCTTGAAGCCAGAGCCAGAGCCTGTTGAAAAGAGCAATCCTGGCCAAAAAAAAGCTGCACCTGTCAAGGAAAAGCCAAAAAAAGCTGAGACAGTCATGATTTATAAAAAGATTTTCCGTTTTGAGCTGGAAGGACGCTACGGGGATCTGGTGAAATATTTGCGAGTTGTTGAAAATTCACAATGGAAATATCACTGGGATCACCTTGAGTTGATCAAAATCAATGATACAGAAAATAAAGCGATTCTTCATTTTTATGTTTTTGGTATGACTCCAAATCTTTTAAGTAAGTAATGGGTTGAAGTGCATGCAAGATCAGTCGATCAAAAGGATAAGCTCTGCGCCTCTGTTTTGCGCAATTGCGCTTGCATTCATCGGCTTGGCTGAAGCGGATGAACTGATCGACCCGACATTGAAACCTGGGTTTGAAGAAGATTTGGGCCGCCTGAATCTCCATGCAAACAAAAAAAATGAGTCACACAAAAATAAACTGGTTATGATCTATATTTCTGAAGGAAAAAAGTTTGCGGTGTTGGATCAGACGACACTCCAGGAGGGGGATACTTTTAAAAATCATTTGGTGAAAAGTATCCAGATCGATCAGGTCGTTTTGCAGGGCGAGAAGGGTGAAATTATCCTTTCGAACGAAAGGAACAATTTTCCTATGGTCATGCAACGGCGTTAGGCACGCAATTTGTAAAGATTGGGGTGTTGGAGCTTTGAGAGTTTTATCTGGTCAAATAATTGGCGAAACTCCATTTTCTTGGAGTGGCTTCATCTTAAATTGAAGAGTAGATGAAAAGAAAAGAGTGGCTCATTTCGTTGACATCTATCCTGTCAGGAGTTTTGCTTGCGGGAGGTCTGGTCGTGTCCGGTTGTCAATCGGTGCAAACCAAGACGAATGATCCAGAGAAATCCCGTTCCGAGGTCGTCCCAACAGGAGCGAAAAGTGGTTCCGCGCCTAATTTGCCGAAAGACGTCAAAGATCTCCTTTTGTCGGATGCAACGTCTCACCCCTCTCAAGAATCGTTGGAGGCGTCAGCCCAAAAAATTGAAATTTCAGTAGAAAGTGCCCCAGCAAGAGTTTTTTTTCCAAAACTGGTGGAACGCTCTCCTTATAATGTCGTGGTGGGAGCGGATGTCACAGCAGAAATCTCTTTGAATTTAAAAAATGTCACCTTGCAAGATGTGTTTCAGATCGTTTGTGACGAGTATAATCTCTATTGCTCCCGGCAAGGGAATGTTTATCGTGTCAGTGCTGGAAAAAGAATTAGCAAGATTTTTAATATCGAGTATCTGCAAATTGAAAGATCGGGTAATACCAGCACCCAAATCATCACTGGTCAGATTGAGGTGGGGAGTTCAACCAAGAATACTCAAAATTTAAACGGTCAAGGAAGCGAAAAGACAATTCAGGTTATCAATAATGGGAGTGCCATTAATACCACATCTTCGACTCATTTCTGGCGTGTTTTGGAGAATACGATTCGGACGATGATTGCTTTGCCTGAAAGGGAGTATCGTTCACCGGACGCTTTAAATCAGATGCAAAGTCAAGATCATGGTCAAAATCAGAACCAGAGTCAAAGTCAAAGCAAAGGTCAAGATCCAAGTCATATGCTTCTGGAAGTGAACGATGTGGATGGACCGAGTGTTGCTCTGGACTCTCAAGCTGGTCTGTTAATCGTGAAGGCGTATCCAAAGCAATTAAAAGAGGTTGGTAAATATTTAAAAAACATGGAAGAAAATATCCTGCGGCAGGTAGTTATTGAAGCCAGGATTTTGGAAGTCAATCTAAACGATGGATTTCAGAGTGGTGTGGACTGGGCCTCTTTGATTCATCTGCCACCCGATGGTGATCGTTCCACCGTTTTGAAACAATCAGGCGGCGGTAGCATTTTTGGCAGATCTGGCATTCCTTTGGCCACAAACAATGTAAATTATGGTAAAAAAGCTTATGATTCCCTCATTACACGCCCCACCTCGTTTGGTGGAACCTTTGCCATGGCAATGAATCTGGGAAATTTTGAAGCATTTATTCAGTTAATAAAAACTCAAGGAGAAGTGAATGTTCTTTCCAGTCCACGAGTTTCAACTCTTAATAATCAAAAGGCGATTATTCGTGTTGGATCGGATGAGATTTTTATGCGGGGAGTCTCCGTAACATCGAAAGACGCGAGTGCTACCGGGAGTGCTTCAAGCGTCATGAATCCTCAATTGACCTCTTATTTTTCGGGTATTTCTCTGGATGTTACGCCAAAAATCAGCAAGAACGGTCATGTCAGTCTACACATCCATCCCGCCATCAGCAATGTGACCGATAAGGACAAAACATTTACGCTGGGCAGTGCGTCTAATGGTACGTTTACCTTGCCTTTGGCCTTGAACGAGATTCGTGAAACGGACAGCGTCGTTCGGGCAAAAAATGGTGAAATTATCGTCATTGGTGGTTTGATGCAGACCAAGATACAAAACGAACAAGCGGGCCTTCCGGTGTTGGGTGATCTGCCTATTGTGGGAGGGTTTTTCTCGCATCAATTCAAGAGTCGGGTGAAAAGCGAACTGGTTATCCTCTTGCGTCCTGTTATTATTAACAATCCTAATGATTGGGATCAAGTCAAGGGGTCTAATGCCCTTCAAAAAGAAGCTTTGGGTGACTGGAATAATTTATGATTACGCAGGAAACAATCAAGCCCAAAATGGGGGATTTGTTGGTTGAACAAGGACTATTGACCCCATCCCAGCTCCAGCAGGCTTTGGGAGAGCAGGCCAAAAGTGGTGGAAAACTGGGTCATATTTTGATCAAGTTGGGGCTTGTGAGTGATTATGTTTTGCTGCAGTTTCTTTATAAAAACAATATGGTTTCCCTGCCGCCAAAGAATAAACGTATTGGCGATCTGATGGTTGAAAATGGAGTCATTACCTCTGAAGATTTACGTCTGGCCCTGATCGAACAAAAAAGAAGTGGTTTGAAACTTGGACAAGTTCTGATCCGAATGAAAATAATTAACGAAAGCAATCTGCTTGAATTTATTTCCAAAAGTATTAATGCCCCGATTGTCGAGCTGCGCAATATTCAATTAAACCATAAGCTTGCCAGGATTTTGCCAGAGTCTGTGGCCAAGCGAACTTTGGGGATTGTATTAGAAGAGATCGATGCGGGATATTTGGTTGGTATGGCAGACCCAAACGATTTGGTCGCTTTTGATGAAATCAGACAGGCCCTCAAGTCGAATATCAAAGTGGCCATTGTGGCTGAGAGTGAGCTGCTGGAAATTTTGGGGGGGATTTATCGCCGTTCTGAAAACCTTTCTGTACTGGCCTCGGAACTGGCACGCGAGTCGGGCGAGTCGGTTGTTGATTTGCAAGAGGTCGTTCGTACCAGTCTGGCCTCGGATGCACCGGTCTCCAAGATTCTCCAGTCCATTTTTGAAGATGCCGTTAACTCTGGGGCCTCTGACATCCATATTGAACCCGATGAGAATTATTTAAGAATTCGTTTGAGAATTGATGGCTACTTGCATGAACAGTTGGTGAATGAAAAAAGCATTGCAATCGCCTTAACGTCTAAATTAAAAATCATGGCAGGTCTCAATATTTCCGAACGTCGTCTTCCACAAGATGGTGCGTTTGATCTGCGCATCGTCAACAAGAAATTGAGTGTACGTCTCTCCACCCTGCCTAGCATCCACGGGGAGGCCGTGGTCATGCGTCTGTTAGATCCAAGCAAAGCGGAACTGGATATGGCCATGCTTGGCATGCCGCAGATAATTATGGATCAATTTGAAGAGGCGATTCGACGACCTTATGGCATGATTTTAGTAACTGGGCCCACGGGTAGTGGGAAGACCACAACCCTTTATTCGGCATTGCAGAAGCTGAATCATTCAAGTACGAAAATTATTACTGCAGAGGATCCTGTTGAATACCGTATTTCGAGAGTGCAACAGGTGCAGGTAAATGCCAAAATTGGTTTGGATTTTACCACGATTTTGCGCAACATTGTCCGTCAAGATCCTGATGTCGTGTTGATCGGTGAGATGCGTGATCAGGAGACCGTGGATATTGCCATCCGCGCGGCCCTCACGGGACATTTGGTCCTTTCCACCCTTCACACCAACAATGCTCCCAGCAGTGCCATTCGTTTAATCAATATGGGGGCGCAAGGCTACGTTATTGGCGATATCCTCTTGGGGATTATGGCACAACGGTTGATTCGGCGTGTCTGTACCCGTTGTCGGATTCCGCATGAATTGGATGCGTCAGAATTGAATTGGATTAAGAAAAACATAAAAAAAGAGATTGGAAAAGCGGAATTTGTGACCGGGCGTGGATGTGTTTTTTGCCATTTCACTGGATATCATGGCCGGATTGGTTGTTATGAATATTTGGCCATTGACCAGGAGTTGGCCAACGCCTTGCGGAGCAATTTGACCTCCGAATTTATTGATAAGGCCAACCAGAAAGCCGGGTACACTCCCTTTTGGATCACAGCCTTTGAGCATGCTTGTGAAGGGATCGTCTCTTTGGAAGAGGTGGTACGGATTACGGGAGCGATGTGATTGGATTAAATGAGTCTTTTGGAGACGGCCTGCGAGGTGGAAATGCCAGATTTTTGCTGAAACAGACGGATAGCCGCTTCGGAAAGAGTGATTTTATAAGCTGTGGATGCGCGCGAGGTGTCGTTGGCGACCCCGGCCATGCTTCGGACAGCTTGCCGTTCAAAAAGGCGTAACTGGGACATGTCGGCCATGGCTCGGGTTCGTTGTGCCAAGGCGTCAAAGGCCGCCTGGGCCGAATCCCCAATAAAAAGCTCACTTGCGCCATAAATACTCATTCTTTATTTTTCTCACAAATATAAAGATAAAAAATTTTTTATCTTTAATTATATAATTTTCAAAGAGATGTGCAACACTGAATGGTGCGAAAGGTGTTGGCGTTATCGTTGCTCAAGAAGGCGTAAGTCTAGCCATTTTTTTATAATCCGCAAGCAAAAAAATGGAGAATGCACTGATTTAGTCCAAACGATCATTTAACATTGACAACCTGCTCAAGATCAGGCAATCTAGTCGCACCTGAAATGGAGAGATGGCCGAGCCGGCTGAAGGCGGCACCCTGCTAAGGTGTTATACTCGAAAGGGTATCGAGGGTTCGAATCCCTCTCTCTCCGCCATTTTGCCATTCAATCCTGTTCAATCCCATACGAATTTTCCAATGAGGTCATCCATGGGTTCTGTATCGATGGAACCATTTTTTTATGATATTCATGTTTTTTGCTGCGTCAATGCGCGGGGCGCGGGGCATCCCAGAGGGGATTGCGCCAGCCATGGTGCCTTGGAGTTGCAAGGCTATCTGAAGTCTCGAATCAAACAAATGTCGAATGTTGGCAATGTTCGTATCAATCAATCGGGATGTCTGGATCGCTGTGAACTGGGTCCAGTGATGGTGATCTATCCCCAGGGAGTCTGGTATCATTACCGCAACCAAGCCGATGTGGATGAAATCATTGATCGACAGATCATTGGTGGTCAACGGGTTGAGCGGTTGTTACTCAAAAATGATATGCTCGCCCCACCAGATTAACTAAAAAAATCAGATCGATCCAAAAACGATGAGTACATCGAAGAAGAACTTTAAGGTTTGGCCGTGGGCATTGATGGTGCTGCTCATTGGTGGGGGGGTTGGACTTGTCAAAGGTCTCCCGGAACCACGTGCCAAAGCCAAATTTATCCCTGTGGAGACGACGACCACAGTCAAATCCCTTCGGTTGCCCCTGGCTCCCCACATTCATCAACTGCGCGCCCGACCTGAACAATCCATGCTGAACGCTTCCGTTGGTATGGGGATGCGGTTTCGATTGTTGGATAAACGCACCTTGAGAGTCGATCAACTGGTAATCTCCGTGGGAGAGTTGCATGCTGGACCCTGGGGAGGCTGGATTATCCCTTTAGCCTATGCCTCTGATCTGGTGATTCGTGATGGCGAAGCGGTCCATGGACACGAAGGACATGTCAATCCAGCGGTATGGGTGGAGTTGAAGAATCATGACCAGAAACTCTTCTATGAAGGTTGGTTGTTTGCCCGTGATTCGGCCCAAACAGCTTGGGATCATCCTCGTTTTGACCTGACTTTTTTGGGACCGGAAGAGGCCCCGATAAAAAAAATGGATAATCGTTCGGCTCCCCCATCAGGAAAGGGCTCAATCGGTCGGTGAATGATCTGTATTGATCCTTTAAAAGTGCAGACGGTCATTCCGGTTTCTACCCCGTTTGCGCGACCGATATTGGCTTTAGGTGTAGAAACCAAAAATGCCATGGCCCTGGGACAAGGGAGTGCCATCAACCTATTCTCATCGGGTGGCAACTTGGCGGATCCAGTGGCGCGCACACTCATGGAGCAGAGAGTAAAAACCCTGCTAAACCATAGGGATCACCCCGTAGAGGTGCTGGTCGTCGATCTTCATCCTGATCTCTATCCAACCGTTTTGGGACGTCGTTTGGCCCAGGAGCTAAACTTGACTCTGGTGGCCGTACAACATCATCAAGCCCATGGCGCGGCTTGTATGGCCGAACATAACCTGCACGAAGCCTTGGCATTGACTTTCGATGGCATGGGGTACGGTTCGGATGGGATGTTGTGGGGAGCGGAACTTCTTTATCTTACCAAAAAATCCTGGAGTCGCTTGGGCAGCTTTATGCCAGTCCCTCTGCTAGGCGGGGATGCCGCTGTGTGCCATCCGGTCAGACAATTGTTTGCCCGTCTGCTGACGGCTGGTGTGGCGATTACGCCTGCATGGCAGGAGCGATTAGGCTTATCTTCTGCCCAAATCGAAATCTGGAGCCGACAGTGTCGTTTGGGTATCCATGCCCCAAAAAGTCATGCCGCAGGCCGCTTGTTTGATGCCTTTGCCGCATGGCTTGGATCCGCACCGGGCGTTATTGCCCACGAAGGCGAACCGGCTATGGGCTTAGAAGGTGTGGCGCAATCTTGGCGTGGTGATCAAAAGAGTCGAAAACTATCTTTTGCTCTGCGAGAAAACCAAGGGGTGTTATGGGTGGACTGGTCACCTTTGTTCGCAGCTCTTTCTGTGGACCCGGTTCCTGTGGCAGAATGGGCCTCTTGGGCGTATGCGTTTCATGTGGCTGTGGCCGAGGCCATGGTGGAAATGGTCCAACAGGGCTGTAGAAAAACCGGTTTAAGTACCGTGGTATTAAGTGGCGGTGTTTTTTTGAACGGCCTTCTCAAACGGTTGCTGCTGGATCGTTTGCAGGCGTTGTCTGTTAGGGTATATGACCATCAGCGATTGCCAAGTGGAGATGGAAATATTGCGGTTGGACAGCTTCTGGTTGCTCAAGAAAGGGATGATTCATCATGTGTCTGGCAGTTCCCATGCAGCTTATCACCATCCATGCAGACAATACCGGCATTGTAAAACTGGATGACATCCATCACACCGTAGGGCTGATGTTGATCGACAACCCGTGTATTGGGGATTTTCTTCTGATTCATGCGGGTTATGCCATCGAACGGCTGGATTGCCTTGAAGCCGAGGCAAGGTTGGCACTGTTTCGCACCATGGCTGAAATGCAGCAGGGAGAGATGGCTTGAACTACCTGGATGGTTTTCGCAACCGAGATGCTGCAGATCGATTCAGAAAAATTCTGGCGCAACTGGGAGGGCAACTGGATCAGGCCTGTTTCATGGAGGTGTGTGGCAGCCATACCATGGCCATTGCCCGTTTTGCCATTCGTGATTTTCTGCCTCAGTCGGTCAAGCTGGTCAGTGGGCCGGGTTGTCCGGTATGTGTCACGGATCCAGGCTACATAGATACGGCCATCGAACTGGCCGGGAAAGGAGAGATTGTTGTCACCTTTGGCGACATGATGCGTGTGCCCGGCTCCCACTCCACTTTGGCCCAAGCTAGGGCGGCTGGTGGTCGTATTGTGAGCTGTTACTCTCCGATGACAGCCTTGGAGTTGGCCCGCGCCCATCCAGAATGCACGGTAACCTTTTTGGCGATTGGCTTTGAGACCACAATTGCACCAGTCATTGCCATGCTCGATACGGCACGACGAACGGGTATCTCCAATCTGACGGTGCTGACGGCCTTTAAGTTGGTGCCACCGGTTCTTGCCGCGTTGATCGTCGATCCAGAATTGAAAATTGATGGGTTTTTATGTCCAGCCCATGTCAGTGCCATTATTGGGGCCGACGCCTATCGGCCTTTTGCTGCAAATCATGGGGTCTCTTGTGTGGTGGCGGGATTCGAGCCTCTGGACATCTTGTATGGGCTGGAGGGGTTGCTACGCCAAAGAATTGCTGGAGAAGCCACAGTAGAAAATCAATACAACCGAGTGGTTCGACCGGAAGGCAATCGGGTGGCGCAACGTCTTATAGCCCACTATCTGATGCCAGTCGAGGCCTCCTGGCGCGGGTTGGGGGTGATTCCGGCAAGCGGATTGACCTTGCGTCCAGAGTTTGCCGCATTCGATGCCCTGCATCGTCATGGCATCACCTTGCAACCGGGACGCTCCAATCCACATTGTCTGTGCGGCGAGGTGTTGAAGGGCAAGATCAACCCTTCTGAATGTCCTCTGTTTGGGGTAGCCTGTCACCCGGAACACCCTTTGGGTCCGTGCATGGTTAGCTCCGAGGGAAGTTGCGCTGCGGCATATCGTTTTGCCTCTGGAGACCACGATGAACGATGATTGCATCTTGCTTGCCCATGGGGGCGGGGGACGACTCTCTCACCATCTGATTGAAAGTGAAATCCTTACCCGTTTTGGTGCGGGAGTGTTGGCCTCTCTTCCCGATGCCGCCGCATTGGAGCTGACTCAGCAAAGGATTTGTTTTACGACCGATGGTTTTGTGGTGCAGCCGCTTGAATTTCCTGGTGGTAATATCGGTGATTTGGCGGTGCATGGTACAGTCAATGATCTGGCGGTAAGCGGGGCCTTGCCACGTTGGCTTTCCCTAGCCCTGATTCTGGAGGAAGGGTTGCCTTTGGTTGTGCTGCGTCGGGTGTTGGATGCAATCAAACAAGCTGCCGAAGCGTGTGGGGTGAGCGTGGTGACTGGCGATACCAAAGTGGTACGACGTGGGCAATGTGACGGCTTATATATCACCACTTCGGGTATTGGCGAGGCCCTTGTTGGGTTTGATTTGCGACTGGATCGGGTCGTGCCTGGGGATCGTATTCTGGTGAGTGGCCCATTGGGGGATCATGGCGCGGCGATTCTGGCTGCACGGGAGGGTTTCTCTTTGGCTTGTTCTCCTGTGAGCGACTCTCGTCCGGTCCATCGTTTGGTGGAAGGGGTGGCTTCCTGTGCGGCAGGGATTCGTTTTATGCGCGATCCAACTCGCGGCGGATTGGCGGCTGTTTTGAACGAAATGACGAGCGGACAATCCTTTGGTATTTTGATTCGCGCCAGTGATTTGCCTTTTTCATCGGCCACCTCGGCCTTGGCTGAAATCATGGGACTGGATCTGTTGCATGTGGCCTCTGAGGGGTGTCTGGTAATGATCTGCGCCCACGAAGTGGCTGAGGCCATCTTGGCCTATTGGCGCACCAGACCGGAAGGCCAACACGCCAGAGAGATTGGTGTGGTCACGGAGCAGGCGGGTCGGGTTATGCTGGAGAGCGTCATTGGTGGGGTGCGGATGGTCGATCTCCCAAGCGGTGAACTGTTGCCAAGGATCTGCTAATGCATGAACTAAGCGTCGCCTTGGCCCTGGTGGAGGAGGTTCGGGCCGTTTTGTTAAAAGAATCTGCGCAGGAGTTGCGAGCGGTGACGGTGGCCGTCGGGGTCTTGAGTGGCGTGGATGCGGATGCTTTATCCTTTTGTTTTTCTTTGGCCATTGAGGGTACTCCGCTGCAAGGTGCTTGCTTGTATACAAAAGAGGTTGCTCTTTTGTTGAGGTGCCAGGAGTGCGGCGCAGAGTCGCAACCCGAAGAGGTTTATTGGATTCGTTGTCAGAGGTGTGGTTCTGGTTCTGTGGAGATTCTTGGTGGCCATGAGTTAATTTTGCACTCCCTGGAGGTGGGCTGATGTGTCAAGCGTGTAGTTGTGATTCTCCCGTTCTGCATGTTCACGATCATGGCCCAGAGCGAACGATTGTGCTTGAAACTAAGGTCATGGCCAGGAATGTGGAACAGGCTGAACAGAATCGTCAATGGTTGGCAGAACGAGGGATTCGTGCTATCAATCTGATCTCTTCGCCTGGGGCTGGGAAGACTTTGCTGTTGGAACGCACTTTGGAAAGTCTGCGGGATCGTCTGCCTTGTGCAGTCATTGTGGGGGACGTGCAAACCGATCACGATGCCCGTCGCTTGCAAGGCAAGGGGGCGCGAGTACGTCAAATCGAAACCCGTCATTCTTGTCATTTGGATGCCCGGCAGGTTGGTCAATGGCTTCCTGAACTCTTTCCTGATGGAGGAGCGGAGCGACTGTTAATTATTGAAAATGTCGGCAATCTGGTCTGTCCGGCTGCCTTTGATCTGGGGGAACATTTAAAAATTGCTTTGCTTTCGGTGACTGAGGGTGAGGACAAACCGCTTAAGTATCCGGCCCTATTCCATCAGGCCCCGGTGGTGTTGATTACCAAGATCGATCTGCTGCCATACCTTACTTGGGAAAGGGAGCGTTGTCTGGAAGCGATTCATCATGTGCGACCAGATGCCAGAATTTTTGAGTTGAGTGGAACCAGTGGGGCTGGATTGACCGCATGGATCGAATTTCTTGAGCAGTTGGTGGAATCGTGTGAGCGAATTGGGAGGAGAGGTCAATGAATCTCTATTGGATCCAAAGTGGTGGATGTGGTGGCGATACCATGTCTTTTCTTAATGTCGAAGCCCCCAATTTGCTCGGATTGTTTGCTGAACTGAATCTGGAGTTGTTGTGGCATCCTTCGCTTTCCACGCTCTCACCCAAACAGCGTCTGACGCTGACCGATGATCTGCTTGCCGGTACGCGACCGCTCGATATTTTGGTGGTTGAAGGGGCCATCCTTCGTGGCCCTGCCAGTACTGGGATGTACGATACTTATCAAGGGAAACCCAAAAAAGATCTGATCGCCAAACTTGCCCATCAAGCCCGTTATGTCGTAGCCTTGGGGACTTGTGCCGCCTATGGCGGACTGGGGGTTGATGCCTATGTTCAGGCAACGGGCCTTCAGTTTCTCCGTCAGAACCCTGGTGGTCTGCTTGGCTCTGAATTTCGTTCCCGCTCTGGTCTGCCAGTGATCAACTTGGCTGGATGTCCCTGCCATCCAGATGTTCTGGCTGGCACACTGACCGCCTTGATTGCCGATATCGCCTTGCCACTCGATAATTTTCATCGTCCCTTGGCTTGGTACGGCATGTTGGTCCATCAGGGTTGTACTCGTAACGAATATCACGAATACCGCATAGAAGAAGAGGATTTTGGTCAGAAAGGGTGTCTGTTTTTTCACAAGGGGTGCCATGGTCCCCTGGTGGGTGGGCCCTGCAACAAGTTGCTCTGGAATCGACGCTCTTCTAAAACCAGAGCGGGTGTTCCCTGTTTTGGTTGCACCAACCCGGATTTTCCCATGGACTATCCCTTTTTTGAAACCCGGCATATCGAAAACATTCCGATCACTCTGCCCAATGGCATCAACCGAGCCCATTATCTTGTTTACAAAACCATGGCGGCTGCCGCCGCTCCAGATCGGCTTAAAAGACGGGAAACCGAAATATGAGTAAACGGTTGGAGTGTGCCATCCCTTTGAATCGGGTGGAAGGTGACCTGGAGCTTAAGGTAGCAGTGGAAAATGGGCGCGTGGTCGATTCCTGGAGTTCTGGAACCATGTTTCGGGGATTCGAGCGCATCATGGTCGGACGCGGCGCGTTGGATGGCTTAGTTATTACGCCGCGTATTTGTGGTATCTGCTCCATGACCCACTTAACCGCAGCGGTCAACGCCTTAGATTGCATTGCCGGGATCGTTCCGCCAGCCAACGCCATCCGCTTGCGCAATGTGGCTTTGATGGTGGAGACCATCCAGAGTGACATCCGCCAATCTCTGCTTATGTATCTGGTTGATTTTGCCAACCCGATATTTGCCGATCACGCTTGGTATGAACAGGCCGTTGCCCGTTATCAGGCGATGCAGGGGTCTCGTTGCATAGGGGCGATTAAGGAGACCAAACGCCTTTTGGAAATAGTCGCCCTGATTGGCGGTCAATGGCCTCATACCTCGTTTATGGTGCCTGGCGGTGTGGTTTATGCCCCACCGATCAACGATCTGCAAAAATCCTTGCAACTGCTGAAAGGATTTAAGAGATGGTACGAACAGACGGTTTTGGGGTGTTCGCTGGCACGCTGGCAGGCCATTACCTCTGTGGCGGAACTGGATGAGTGGCTCAACGAACAAGAAACGCACCGCAGTAGCGACGTGGGTTTTTTGCTGAGTGCAGGTCGGGCCATTGGCCTGGACCGTCTGGGCATCGGGCATGCCCATTTTCTCTCCTATGGTGCGTTCAACATCCCAGAGGGCTCTTTGGTGGTTGGGAGTACCGGTCAGTTGGTAGCCAGCGGTTTTGCCGTTGGGCAGGAAGTAGGGTCGTTCGATCAACGCCACATTGCCGAGCAGGTGGCTTACTCCTGGTATGCGGATCAGACCCCTGGCGGCCTCCATCCGATGGAGGGGGTCACTACTCCCGTGGCTAGTGGGGCCGAGGGAAACAAATACTCTTGGGTCAAGGCTCCCCGATATGCAGGTCAGGCCGCTGAAACCGGCCCTCTGGCAGAGCGGGTGGTGGCGCGGGATCCGCTCTTTTTGGATTTATTGCAGTGCGACCAAGGGGCCAGTTCGCTGACGCGGCAATTGGCGCGTCTGATTCGTGCGACTCACCTCTTTGCCGCCGCTGAACAGTGGTTAAATGAGATGATCGCGCACCAAGCCATGCCTTATTATCTACCTGTGCCGCCGTTGCTAAACGGTGAGGGTGTTGGTTTGACTCAGGCCGCACGGGGTGCTTTGGGCCATTGGGTCAAGATTCGGGAGGGTCGGATTACCCATTATCAAATTATTACTCCAACCGCCTGGAACGGCTCTCCGCGAGATGAACAGGGGGTGCGTGGGGCCTGGGAGCAAGCCCTCATCGGGACTCCCTTGGCCGATCCTGATGATCCGGTATTGGCCGGTATGGTGGTACGCTCCTTCGATCCCTGTCTGGTTTGCAGCGTTCATGTGATCGGGGGAGGACGCCGACGACTGATGGCTTAATCTCTTGATCTTGGATCCATTTTTGCAAAAGACCCTCATTATTTGTGTGGGGAATCGTTTTTTTTCCGAAGATGATACCGGGCCAAGGGTCTATGATCATTTGCTTGGCTTGTCGGATCGGCCAGAGGATATCGGGGTTATCGATGGCGGATTGGCTGGGTTGGCTCTGTTGCCTCTGTTGGAAGGGCGTCAACGGGTCGTCTTTGTGGATCGACTGGAAGGATTGGCCCCTCCAGGCGAACCGGTAATTCTGACCGGTGATCGGGTGGCGGCCATGGCCGAGGGGTATGGACATAATGCCGGAATTCCGTTTCTGCTGGCCATGTTGCCCAAGGTTTGTTCGTCACCTTGGCCAGAGTGCCTTGTGGTTGGCATGTCCGGTGACGCCGATGAACCGATGATCGACCAGTTGGCACGATTCAGCATCGAGGTGGCACGCAATGGATCCAATGGATTTTGATCAGAATGGCATGGCTCGCTTGGGGCTTGTTTCATTCAACGAGGAGGAGGTCTCCAGCACGAATCGCCTGCGTCAGGAGATCCGTACCCTGCATCAGGCCGCAGAAATCACGGCGGATCTGGTAATCCATCAGTTTGAGAAGACCGAAGCCATTCTGGCGAAATTTCAGGCCACCAGTGGTCAGCTTCAAGCGGTTTTGGATGCTGCTTCGCAAATTGCCATCATCGCGACCGATCTGACTGGCTCCATTACCTTGTTCAACCGGGGAGCCGAGGTGATGCTGGGATATCTAGCCTGCGAGGTGATCGGACGGATGACACCTCTGGATTTGCATCATATTGAGGACTTTTCCTCTTCAGTCACTCTGGAGAAGTTGATCCATCTGGCCACCTCAGAACAAGGAGCCATTCAAGAGTGGCTCTATCGCCGCAAGGATGGTCAGAGTCTGCCAGTGACGGTATCGGTTACTCCGTTATTGGGGTCAAATCGTCATCATGTGGGTTTTCTGTGGGTGGCCATGGATATCACTCCCCTTAAGCAGGCCGAAGAGCAGTTGCGACGTAGCAATGTAGAACTGCAACGGTTGGACAAACTTAAATCAGATCTGCTTTCGTCGGTCTCCCATGAACTGCGTACCCCACTAACCTCGATTCGTGGTTTTGCCCAACTGATCCGGCGCGAATTTGATCGTACCTTTGCCGCCACACCCGAAGATGATGTCAAACGTCGCACGAAATCCTCACGAATCCAAGATAATTTGGATATTATTCTCACCGAGTCGGAACGTCTGACCCGGTTGATCAATGAGGTTCTGGATCTGGCCAAGATCGAATCTGGTCGGATCGAATGGCATAAAGTCCATTTTTCTTTGCAAGAAGCGATTCTGCAGGCGGTCAATGCGGTTCAAGGACAATTTGCCGGACTTGCAAACGTGGCATTAGAGACCAATTTGCCTTCCAGTCCGTTGATGGTGGATGCAGACAAGGATCGGATGGTCCAGGTTCTGGTCAATCTTTTGAACAATGCCGCCAAGTTTATCCAGGCTGGGTATGTCCGCGTTTCTGCCATCAGACAACCCGATGGCTGGGTGCGAGTGGAGGTGCAAGATACTGGATGCGGTTTCCCACCAGAGCAGGCCGAAACCATTTTTGACAAGTTTCAACAGGTTCATCGCAACGATACCCTGGTGGATAAACCGCAAGGGACAGGTCTGGGGCTTTCTATCTGTCGTGAGATCGTCTTGTTTCATGGCGGTCGTATCTGGGCCACCTCGGTTCCTGGTCAGGGGAGTACTTTTTCGTTGACGCTGCCTCTGCTGGCCCAGTCCGAAGAGAGTGATTTGATGGCTGAATCGGAGTTGTTATCGAATCACACCATCCATGATACGCCTGTTGCCCCATCGGTTAACGAGTGCAGTGAACAAAATACTCAAAAGTCACTTCCACTGGTGCTGGTGATTGACGATGACGCAAACGTTTGCACCTATTTGAATCTATTGTTTCTGGAACAGGGGTATCGGGTCATGACTGCTAGAGATGGTCAGGAAGGCCTGGAAATGGCCCGTTTGCACCATCCAGACCTGATTACTTTGGATCTGGCTATGCCGGTGTTGGATGGTCGGCAGACCATGGTGCATCTGCATCAGGATCCTAAATTGAGCCAAATTCCGGTGATTGTACTCTCTGCCATGCCCGACTTTGATCAAGTCGGGGGGAGCGTGGCCATGAGCAAGCCGATTGACGAACAGCGTCTGCTGCTTGGTATGCGTTTGTTGCTTTTGGGGAGAAAACAGGATCTGGGAGTGGAATCCATGCCTTGTTTGGCACTCAATGAACCTGTTCCATTGGCATCCAATCGTTTGCCGGGGATCATTCGTGTGGGGGATGTTGTTTATTGTGATCGGGAAGAGCTGTTGCGTCGTGTCGGGGAGGGATTTAAGGGGTTGGTGACGGTTCCGACCGAGGCACTACACTCTATGGATGGGACATTCTGGGAGCAGCTCTCTTCCCTGGATGTGCTGATTTTGCCTGCGGCCCAGAAGGAAGAGATCGATTATGTTTAAAGTTGTGATTGTTGATGATGAAGTTCATATTCGTGCCCTGCTCGAACAAACCATGGAAGAGCTGGAAGAGGAGTTTGAATTCGAAATCCTGACCGCCGCGAATGGTGGGGATGGGTTGGCGGCCATTCAACGGGAACACCCCCGGTTGGTGTTTTTGGATGTGATGATGCCGGTGATGAATGGCTATGATGTGTGCGCGGCGGTGCGTGCTGACTCCTCTTTGGATGAAACAAAGGTGGTGATGCTGACTGCCAAAGGTCAGGAGACAGATCGTCAACGGGGCATGAGTGTCGGGGTGAATCACTTTATTACCAAACCGTTCGACCCGGATGAAATCGTGAATTTGGCACGGGAGATTCTGGGTAGTTGAGATTGAGGGTGTGAGTGTTCATGGGTAAGTTGCAATTACATCACTATTTGCCAGCCAAACGGTTGCGGGAACAGTTGCTCTCGGTTGCCCCTTTATTGCCGGTTGGCATGGTCTTGGCCGTGCGGGGTGAGGATCGATATCTGGGGGGATGGGGGGAACGCGCTGAACTCCTGACCACCGATGATCGGTCAACCCTGGAACTGCCGTTGACGTTGGAAGGGATTCCGATTGGTCGATTGGTGTGGCACACCCCTTTAGAACAGACAGAGCTGATCGAACAATGGGCTCGCCATTTGGTCACTGTGTGCCAAGGATTGATGGAAGTGGAACATGCCAGACGGGCCGTGACCAGTGAAGCCCTGGAGAGTTTCCGGGAGATCGCTTTGTTGGAGAGGGCATCCAGCGTGTTGAACCGCTCGCTCCGCCCCAGAGAGGTGGGAGATGCCTTGCTTGGCGAGTTGACGAGTCGTGCGAGGACGATTCGCTGGGGAGCGGTTTTTTTGTACAATGTGGATCCTGGTAATTATTCGTTGTTGAATATCTTTGGAGAAGATGCAGAGCCTCTTTTCCTGGCGTTTGCAGATACGCCCCTGTTTAAGGGCTATGTGGAAGGCCAAATAACCGGAATTCTCAACGATACGAGGTCTCACCCCTTGCACACTGGTGGAGAAACCTTGTTTCGTGCCATTCTCGGTTTACCCTTGGAGGCGCACAATGAACGTGTGGCCATTTTGTTTTTGGCCGCAGATCATGTGGATGCCTTTGTCTCGGCTGATTTGAAACGCACGACTGCATTGACCTCCATGGCAGCCACAGCCTTGCGCAATGCGCAGATGTTCGAGGCCGAAACCCAGATGTTTCGCGCCTTCATCAGCATGATGGCCTCAGCCATTGATGCCAAATCTCCTTATACCGCCGGTCATTGTCGTCGTGTTCCTGAGATTGCCCGCATGTTGACGCGAGCCGCTTGTGAATCGACCGATCCCCCTTTTCAGGATTTCTCTTTTTCTGAAGATGACTGGGAGACCTTGGAAATTGCCACCTATCTACATGATTGCGGCAAGGTGGTGACGCCAGAATGGGTTGTGGATAAGCCAACCAAATTGAGTACCAACTTTGATCGGATCGATATGGTGGAGCTGCGCATTTTGCTTATGATGGCGCAGGAGGAGTTGGCGATTCTGAAGGGTCAAACTGGAGTGGCGGAAGTCGCACAGCAAAAACCATTTATGGATGATTTAAAATTTTTAAAAGAGTGCAATTTAGGTAAAGAGTTTATTTCAGCAGAGAACGAGGCCCGTTTACGCACTTTGGCCACTTTTACTTGGCGGGATGCGAAGGGAGAAGAACAGCCACTACTGACAGCCGAGGAGTTGACCAATCTGCTGATCCGGCGTGGCACCCTGAATGCGCAAGAGCGTCAAATCATTGAGGATCATGTTGTCCATACCATCAACATGCTCAACAGCATTCCATTTCCACCCCGTTTGCGCAACGTGGTGGAATATGCCGGGGGGCATCACGAATGTATGAACGGCAAGGGCTATCCCAATCGTTTGACCGATACCACACTTTCCGTACCAGCGCGGATTGTGGCGATTGCCGACATCTTCGAGGCCCTGACCGCCCCAGATCGTCCATATCGGCTTCCGTATACATTATCAAAAACTTTGGATATTATGTTTCGTATGTCCAAAGAGGGGCATATTGACCCAGAGCTTTTTGGCCTGTTCTTGCGTTCTGGCATTTATCAACGTTATGCCGATCACTATTTGAAGCCATCCCAGATTGACGCTGTGGACATTCGCCCTTATTTGCTCACACCACTGGATTGACTGGGAGGGAACTTGTGAAAGTTTCTTTCACCTCTCTGTTTAGCAAGGTGTTTGCAGCAATTACGGCTGTGGTTCTGCTTTATTTCGTATCGATTCATTTCATTTTGGTGCCTCTCATTCGTCATACCTTAGCCGTGGAGGAGGAGGCGATTGCACTGACTTTGTTGGATACGGTCAGTGAGATTATCCAGAAAACCAAAACCGACTTGGACAGTTATCGCAATGCCACCCTGGAGGCGCGCAAAAAGCAACTCAAGGATGTCGTGACCCTCATGGAGACCTTTTTGAGGCGGCAGGTGGAGTTACGAATCGCGCATGGGGAACCCAGAGAAGAAGTGCTTGAAGAACTTTTCGAGGAGTTGCGGAACAGCAAATATGGGGATAATGATTATTTTTTTGTGTTGGATTATGACTCTCATCTACTCTCCCATCCAGATCCCCGTTTACATAAGTCGGACTACTCTCAAGCCAACGATGTGCGCGGCAACCGGATCGTCCCCCCCATGGTGGAGATTGCCCGTCGGGATGGAGAGGGGTTTCATACCTATTGGTTCAACCGTTTGGGTCGCAATACACCGAGCGAAAAATTGTCGTTTGTTCGTCACATGCCGGATTTTGCCATTGTGCTGGGGAGCGGTCTCTACCTAGACGATGTGGCGGACACGGTTGCCTTTCGTCAAGTGAAAGCCTTCAGTGCCTTACGCGAGAAGCTACAATCCATTCGGATTGCCAAAACCGGTTATGTGTTTGTTTTTGATCAGAGCAACCGCTTGATCATTCATCCGAATCCATTGCTGGAGGGGGAAAGTCTTTGCGACAAGATCGATCCGATCAGTGGCTCCTCTTTGGCTGAGCGGTTCCGGGAGGTGATCGACGAGCGGGAGGGGGTGCGCTATCGATGGAGTCGGATGGATAGTCCAGAACGACATCAAGATGACATGATCGCTTGGGTGCGTCATTTCAAGGAGTATGACTGGTATGTGACCACATCGATTTATTTAAATGATCTTTATGAAAACTCAGAAGTTCTGGCCCAGAGACTTCGCTGGTTTTCTTTGGTCGCGTTGTTGGTTTTATTGATGTTGGGCTATTGGTTAGTGCGCTGGATGACCGCACCGCTGGAGAATTTGGTCACTACGGTTGCCAAGGTCGAATCTGGTGACCTCACGGCTCGTTGTTTGGTGGGACGTCACGATGAGATTGGTGTACTTACTCAGGCGTTTAATGCCATGGTGGACCGACTGCAGGCCAGCATTCGGACTTTGGATGACAAGGTGCGGGAGCGGACCCTCTCTTTGGAGCGGGCCGTGGATGAGTTGCGAGTACTGGATCGTCTTAAATCGGATTTTATTTCATCGGTTTCCCATGAATTGCGTACCCCTTTGACAGCCATTATGGGCTTTGCCCGCTTGCAGCACCGTCTATTGGAGCGTGTATTGGCCTTGCCTTCGGATCCCAATTTTGTCAAAGCGGTTGTCAAGGCGCGGGACAATGTGCAGATTATTTTGGGGGAGAGTGATCGTCTGGCCAAACGGATCGACGCTGTACTCGAATTGACCCAACTGGAATCGAAAAAAATCATTTTTAATTATGATGTTATTGATCTTGAAAGCTGGCTGAAGGCGTTGGAGGAGGGTTGGCAACCGGTTTGTCAGGCCAAAGGGTTGACTTGGCAATTGGTGGATCTTGTGGAGAGCAAAGAACCGTTCCGGGTTGATTCGGTTCGTCTGCGTCAGATTTTGGATCATTTGTTAGATAATGCCGTCAAATTTACGCAAGCGGGTCAGATTGTGGTTACGATCAAAAGGGTGGAATCCTTGCTGGAAGTGACCATTCAGGATTCGGGCGTGGGCATTCCTGAGGAGAGGCAGGAGAAAATTTTTGAGAAATTTAACCAGAGCGGTGAGATTCTTGTGGATAAGCCCACCGGGATTGGTTTGGGGTTGCCCATCAGTCGGCTTCTAGCCACCTTGCAGGATGGGCGACTCGACCTTGTTTCGTCTACTGTTCAGGGCTCTCTCTTTCGTCTCACGCTGCCTGTTCGGTAGCAAGAATGGTCTTTTTATTTTGTATGTACATAATAAGGGGCATTTTCATTCAAGGCGCGAGCCGCATCGCCGGTGGCCGGATCCCCGCAGATCTGTTTGATTCCACAACGTGGGTCACGAATGCGCGGATTGGAAAACATTCGTAGGCTGGCTTTATCGTTACCATACACCTTGCCCATCCAGCCTCCCACCATGATGGTGCCGAACTCTCCCGGTTGAGGTTGAGAGTCGCAGTTGCCTAGGCCGTAACCATTGGCATAGGGGGCAATGGCAGATTGGTGTCCATGGTTGGGCTCGCAGGAGTTAACCAAGGAGCCATGATTCAATCCCATCAAATGGCCCAACTCGTGTGCTAGAGTGTGTGAACCGCAAACGAAGTTGAAGACCATCAAGGCGTTGCGCAGGGAAGAGATGGCTTCGCGAGTTTGGTTTACCGCCAACGCACGCCCACAACCCGGCTTGTTGCTAATAGTGAGTTTGTCGGCCACAGCCACCGTGAAGTCGGCTTTCAGGGTTTTTGCTTGTTGGAAAAGGTTGGTAAAACCATTTTTTTCCTGTTGCATATCCTCCAAGATCTTGACCGCTTCCACCGAGACGATTTTGGCAAAGGTGACATTGACCAGTTTGGCCTGCAGTTCTACTTTGCTGTTTTTGTAATATTGATTTAATTCATCAATATAGCCTTGTAGTTTAATTTTTGTCTGTTTTTGTTTATCAGCATTGGATCCCAATGTCTCGCTGACCACAAAGCGAATGCCGATTTGAGTCATGGCAGAGGCTTCCGTGGCAAGGAACAAGGTCAGGATCATGCCGAATATTGAGCAGATCCATGAGTTTTTCATGGATTGAGTCTCGAAAAGATGAATTCGGCAATCGCTGTGGCCCTTTTCCGTCTCAACTCTTCGGTTGGGCGTTCAATCAATACACGGATCTCTTTGGTAAATTTTAGAATTCCAAGCAGAGTGATCCATTGGGGTAGCGTATTGGTCTCCTCAGTGGTCAAGGGGCTGCGTGTAGCATAGTGGGCGCAAAAGGCGTCAAAGCGGGCAAAGTCCGCCATGTGGATATATTTCTCTGCCAGTGAGAATTCAAATCCGCCATCTAGGACATCCAGCAGACGGGGTCCGAAATAGCCGTTATTGAAATCAAAATAACAGGCGACACCATTTTGATTGAGCATCACATTTTTGGGGGTGACATCGCCATGATTGTGGACTGCGGGAGAACTGAGGTACAATTTTTTCCTCACTGACTCATCTTGATACTGTTTTGCCCATGGCGCAAGCCGGTCAAAAAGGGCTTTAAGCTCAGAAGATAGGGTTGGTTCACGGTGATAGACGTCGAAAAAGGGGAGCCAAAGGTGGCAATAATCCTCAAACGTGAATGCCGTAGAGACGGTCATGGGCGAGGCCATTTGCACCCGATGCAACTCTGCGAGTGCGGGAGCGATTTTTTCCAAGGGGTATTCAGGACGGGATTGCACAGCTCCCTGGATGCGTTCAAACAGGAGGGCTGGATATCCATTCACCGTGGTAACCCCCCCAGAGCGAGATGGAATGATGGCTGCCGTCACAATCCCACGCGCAATGAGTTCAGGAATGAGTTCGGCTTCGTAGGCCACATGTTCGGTAATGTGTACGCTTTTATAGTTACCAGACACCTTGAATAATTTAAGGATAAACTCATCTTTGTCGGTGAAAACCTTGTAAAGTAGGTTCTCTGTCGAGACCTTGAAGGGTTCTACGATGACGTTTTTCAGATCGTAGAGTTCAGTGAGTTGCTGGGCAATTTTTTTTTCATCCCCTTCCACGGTGATGATTCCATCCCGTTGGCGGTCATAGAACAGCTTGGGGCTGAATTTACGCAAGAAGGCATTCGTCTCTTCCCGTTTTCCACGGGATGGAAAGAAGACATACGCATCCACGAGATGATGGGTGAAGGTAATATGAGGATAACGCTCGGTCCACTCTTTATCCCCCTTGGCCAGAGGAATCTGGGTGATATGGTAAATAGAGTTACCATTGGAGGATTCTGGATTGACCAGATGCCATTGAGGCGGAATATCCTTTTCTCGCAGCGGATGGATTTCAATCAGAATATCGACGTCCGATCCCAATTTGGCATTGGGTCCGTGGACAAAAGGTGCCAAGTAATATCCCATTTCACCGCGTGCGGTTGATCCCATGAGCTGGATTCTCTCCACCGCGCCACAGGTGGCGATGGAGTTGTTGAGTGCCTCATTCACTTGTTGCAGCAGGATGGCCTGTTCCTTGGCTTCAAAGCGGATTTTGTCTGGTTTGATGAAGGATAAACCGACACTCCCCAACATCACGCTCCAATCCCTGTAGAGTACCTTGGCTTCGTTGGGACCGGCGGGTTTATTGGAATAAGGAAAAATGACCTGCTCATTGAACGGCACATAAAGCCAAAGTTGCGGATTGGTCTCGACCGATAAAGGTTGAGGGCCTCTTAAGGCATAATAGAGATCCAGTACTTGGCATTTGATTCGGTTGATCAGGTTGCAATCCATGCCGCTCCCTTGACGGGTCAGGAACTCGACCAACCGTTCTGTTTTGCTTAAGGCCCGCTGACGTCGGAAGTCGAGCGGTGAGCTTGATTTATCTGCTTTGACCAGCACTTTAAGCTTTGGTCCATGATAGCAGGCCCCATCTGGAGTGGCTTCATGGGTAAAATTGATCTGCTTGAAAATATCCCGAATTTTGGGTAGGTGATAGAGTGCAACGTTTAAGGCCAACACCTCGTTGGGTATGGTGCCTGCACTCAAGGTAAAGTCCAGATCATTGGCCTCCAGAAGTTCCAGTACCTCTGGGTAGGTCGTGGCAAACGGGCCATCGATATCCAGGTGTCCGAACAGTGTCACCAGTTGACGAAAATCGGTCTCGTCGATCAATATTTTGTAGTTGCGATAGTGAAGATGATACCCATCTGTACACGACTCAATGGAGAGGCGTTGGGGATGATATTTCACTTCATGTTTGAGTTTCGATTCGGTCCAGATGCGTACATCATCTTGATTGGCATTGGCCAGTTTGCCATCCTGGTAGTTCTTTTGCTGGATGATGGCAAGCAACTCTTGGGATTGCTTGCCAAATGCTTCACAAATGTCTTCGAATTCACCCCGGCTTAGTTCGATGCGTAAATCACGGAAATGAATATGGATGTTTTCTTCCATATCAAGGAATAAGTTCCTATGGCGCGGTTTTTCCAGAATTTGGCCACGGTACAATATCTTTCTTATGACACCCATGGTGAATCATCTCCAGAACAAAAAAATGCGGTAGTCAGGGGAGACCAATGAATCGAACTGACTTAGAAAATAGCGAATGCTGTTGATTCTGGCAAGTTTTTTATTGTCAGAGCGGTTGGAGAAAAGATATTGATAAAACTTTTCCCACGTAAATGGAGAATTGGAGA
>JADFYY010000209.1 GCA_015232825.1 Magnetococcales bacterium | reverse complement strand
CCGTCGATGTAACTGGCAACAACCGTGATGGTCTTGCCAACTTGGGACTCAGTCAGGATAAGGGTGCTGTTGGTTGCGCCACTGATTGAAATTCCGTTTGCCTTCCATTGATAGCCAACCGTACCCATACCGTCTAGGTCAGCCAAGGTATTGGTGGCGGTCAGGGTTTCTCCTTGTGTTGCTGGGCCAGTGATGGTGACACTTCCTGTGGGTGAGTCGTTGAGATTGGTCACCGCACTGGTTGCACTGCTGGTGACGCTTTCTGCTGTTCCTTGCAGGTCGGTATAGCTTGCTACTGATCGAATATATTTGCCAACTTCATTTTGGGTCAGCGTGAAAGTGTTCGCAGTAGCCCCGACAATGTCACTCCAGCTTGATGAACCATCCACAGACACTTGCCATTTGTAGCTGATTGAGCCTAAACCATCCGCATCGG
The DNA here is from genome assembly GCA_015232825.1 of Magnetococcales bacterium. GTDB lineage: Bacteria > Pseudomonadota > Magnetococcia > Magnetococcales > Magnetaquicoccaceae > Magnetaquiglobus. The sequence goes on along the minus strand of JADFYY010000209.1, from coordinate 3,316 downwards.
CCAGGGTATTGGTTGCCGTCAGTAGGCTTCCTTGCGTCACGGTCCCAGAGACAGTCACCGAACCTGTCGGCGCGTCATTAACCGGGTTGATGGTGACCGTCACTGTGGCGGTATTGGAGTCCACTGTGCCGTCATTTACCTTGAAGGTAAAACTGTCTGAACCATTGGCGTTAGCCGTTGGGGTGAAGGTAAAGGCACCCGTAGCTGTATTGGTGATGCTGACCGATCCCTTGGTGGGGTGCGTGACGATGGAATAAGTTAAGGGGTTACCGTCAATATCCGTGCCTGAGAGCGAGCCTGTATAGACCGTATCCTCGTTGATTGAAAAGGAACCATTCGTGGCGGTTGGTGTATCATTAACCGGGTTTATACTAATGGTGATGCTAGCAATGTTTGAGTCAAGGGCAGGATCGTGTGCCTGAAAAGTAAAAACATCTATACCGTTAAAGTTGCTATTTGGGGTGTATGTGTAGTCCCCGGTGGCCGGATTGGTAAGGACTGCGGTTCCGTTGCTACCTGTACTAATAATTTCATAGATCAACGCATTATTATCACCATCTGAAGCAGTTAGGATACTTATTTTAGAGTTATCTTCGTTGATTGTAATAGTATCATTATTAGCTACTGGAGCATGATCCGATGCCCATATTGCATTAGTAGCATCCCAATTAACTTGATCCCAAAATGTGTTTGCAGCATTGGCTAATTGAGGAAAAACTAACAGCAAAAATAAAAAAAATAGATTAGGCATATGATAAAACTCTAGCAATGTGATCAGTTTGGAATCAGGGCTATATCAAGTTTACTGAAAACATATTGATCTGACCTGAGTGGAAATCAATCGGTTTTTGTTCGTCTACGGTTAAGTGCGGTGGTGCCCAATATCGACCCGGTGAGTCCAACCAAGTTATTTTTCATCGGTTTGCTCGCCATCAGATGTCTGCCTCCGTTTCACCCGGTAACTTAAGAATCCTCCATAATTAGAATGTCAAAAGGTTTCCTAGAGGTCAATTCCAGGGGCCGATGGCGATGTATTCGATTGTGACGGAATTGGTATCATAGACATTATCGACTTCAAGGACCGAACCGGAATAAGTGGTGGTGGTCACGGTAGATTTATAATTGGCATAGGCCTCGCCATTGCTGCTTGTATCGATCCGATTGGTGACAGTTGGCACCGCAGAAAAGGCTGCAGGAAAGGTAAAGGAGAAGCTTCTGACATGCAAACGATCCGCAGCGATGCCAGCTGAGGTCACCACAGTTCCCCCCCAGGCGATTTGCAGATTGCCGATGCGCAGATAATTGGAACCACCCTGGAACTGAATGGTTGGTGCCGCAGTGGTTTGTACCGAACCGTCAGGGAATTTAAATCCCCCGGTGGTGGACTCTACAGTACCTGCCACGCTGAGTTTGCCGCTGCTTTGATCAATCGTGAGCAGATTGCTCAACCTGTTGACCTGATCATATACTGTGCTAAAATTATTGTTGACTTCCGAGGATTTGATCGGCGTGCCCGAGGTGAACGTGTAAGGCATGGTGATGTTTTCTGCATGGGCCATGGTCGCGGTCAGCAGCCCAAACAACGAACAAAAAAACATTTTGGACAGGTTCATGGGTTTCTCCCAAATATTGGAATGGATAGCAGTCGGAATAGGTGTCGGGAAGTGTTACCTACCGCGATAGTAGGGCTTTACAGCCTTTCCCACGCCCCAAACCGGACGTGAATTAGGCTCATGATACCCATATCCACATTATCATGCGATGCACGATTAATTTTTGATAAAGCGAGATTTTATGCAAACAATACCTAATATATACTATCTCACCGCAGCAAAAATCAAGAAAATTTTCACATGCTGACGAACTTTTTTTCAACGAATGATTCTGATGCAGTAGAATTCTCTTCACTTATCAACCACAGCGCAATCTGTTCACACTCCCTGGGATGAAGGTTGCCGAGCGAATCCTCATCGGCAGATCAGCCATTGTTGTCATGCGTTTTCTCCATTGTTTTTTTTGCCTGTTTGGGTTGATTTGCGGGGAACGGCATACTAATCTTTTGTCGAATATTAACGTTATTCGACATTTCAGACATATTGTTGAATACTTTGCATGGAGACAATCATGAGCAACAGCCTGAATATGAGTTTGACCACTGAGTTGCGTCGTTTTGTTGATATGCGAGCAAATGATAATGATGTGTATTTAACTCCAAGCGAGTATATCAACATCTATTCAGTTCAATATCAAATTCAATGTCACTGCCGGGCTAGCCGCCGTGGCTGTTCCAGTGGCATAACCGGTCTCTGTGGTCCAATTGACCAATTAGCCTGATTTTGTTCCAAAAATCTGGTAATTTCCGTATACTGTTAAGAAAAATCGGCTGTGAATCAGTCATTCACCTGAAACACTTGCATGACCCCATCCTTGGTTTTTACAGTGCCTTTGGCCTTGGTGCGAACCAAGCTTTGCACCAAGGCAAAGGTGGTCTCCGAAAGAATGACATCACCGGGATTGGCATGATCTTGCACCCGCTTGGCAAGCTCCAAACTTTCACCGATCAGCGTGATGGTCTGTTGTTGAAGAAAAAATCCATCCAGAATACCGAAAATAAGCCTCCCAGAGTGAATTCCAGTTTGCACCTGCAGATCCACGCCCACGCGACGCTGTAATTCAGGAATCGCCTTATGTACACTTTTGGCGCATTCGATGGCCTGCATGGCTCCTTGATCCTGATTGCCAAAGGAAACAAACAGTTGGTTTTCCTGAATGTTGTCTACCATCACGCCGCATCGATCCAGAATCTCATGCATGCAGACAAAATAATGGTTCAATAATGAAATTAATTTTTTGGCATCATGAGTTTTGGTCAGAGAACGAAAATTCGCCACCCCGATGCACAAAATCGTCCTAAATTGATCCCCAGCCCGGACGGCCTGATCAGAAAAATAGTGGGAGAGTAAACGATTTTGTTTCTCCAAACGGCCCTCCGCCAACACTCGTTCGGTTTCCGCCAGAAAACGGTCGGCATTAAACGGTTTGTTAATGAAGGATTGCACCCCCACAGACCTAACTCGAATCTCATCGGCTTTGGCCTCTCTGGCTGTCATGAAGATGATGGGGATTTGCTTCCAGGCTGAGGGTTCCTGACGAATTTTAATACACAAATCCAATCCGTTCATATGAGGCATATCGTAATCGGTCACCATGAGATGAAATTTTTGCTCATGGAGTTTGGTAAGAGCGGCCACACCATGCTCAACGGCATCAGCCTGGAAGCCGTGAGAACGCAAGGCCTTGAGCATCATACCGCGAA
>JADFYY010000208.1 GCA_015232825.1 Magnetococcales bacterium | reverse complement strand
ACCCCCACTGCCACACCCAGGAAGGGATAACGCAGCCAAGGGAAACAACACCATGGCCAATATTAAAAATTTCATCATGGATCTTATTGACATCAACGATTGGCTCCTGTGATGGAATGCACACTTGAATATTTTCATCTGTGCGCATCAATTTAAATTCTCTTGATAATCTTACGTAAACAATAAGTTTATTGAATAAATCCGCTTGTCAAGACAATCAGAATCATATTATTATGTAATACTAAATGTCAACCAAGTGTTACAGGAGAAAAATATGTCCACCACAGTTACCAGTAAGGGTCAGGTCACCATCCCAAAATCGATGCGCAACCGACTTGGCATTGAGCCTGGAAGCGCGGTTACCTTCGATTTAGAATTGGATGGTCGGGTCGTTTTGCGTAAGGTCGATGCTACTTATCCGGCAAGCCGATTCGAGTCGCTGCGTGGATGTGCAGGGCCAGGTCTTAGCACTGACGAAATCATGGCTATGACACGCGGAGATAGTTGAAGATGACCCTGATAGACACAAACATACTTCTAGACATGGTGACCGAAGATCCAATCTGGTCGGATTGGTCAATTCGACAACTGGACATGGCGTCTCTTAAAGGCCCTCTCCTCATCAACGACGTGATCTATGCTGAGATGTCAGTCCGTTTTGAACGAATCGAATCCCTTGATCAGATGTTAGAGAAAGCCGGTATCACCCTAACAGCGATTCCACCTCCGGCCCTCTTCCTGGCAAGTAAAGTGTTCCAGCGTTATCGTGCTGCTGGTGGCATCCGTAGTGGCGTCATGCCTGATTTTTTTATCGGCGCACATGCATCCATAGTCGGGATACCTCTATTGACCCGTGATACCAAACGTTACCGAACCTATTTCCCCGCCATCGACCTGATCGATCCTTAGTTTTAAACTAATAGAAAATCATTCTAGCGGTTTTGTGCCAGATGCACGATCAACAAGAGACAATCCGTGAAATTTTATATCGGATCAGCCTATTGCCAGAAAATGCCAGAGCAGACGCGCTAACAAAACTGGTGATTATATCAAGACTGCGTAGACTGGAAACCATAATCAAAGAGGAGGCTCAAGAGATGTCTCTCGTGTTTAATGTAATGGAAAATGATGTTCTTCGTCCATTGTTTCAGAAGGCGCAGACGGAAAGCAAACAAGAAGGCAAGGCCGAAATGTTATTACGTCAAATGCAACGTCGTTTCGGTGCTGTCCCAGAATCGGTTCAAAAAAGGGTGGTTTCTGCCGATTCCAAAGAACTGGACACCTGGAGCGATAGAATCTTCGACGCCGATTCAGCACAGGCTGTACTTCAGTAACTGTTAGGTTTATGGGCAAGCCAGCCAGAGATTGTCGAAGCTGACGATGCGGTCGAACAACCAATTGCTGGAGTTTATGAAAATGTATGGGAAACAGAATAATCCCGGTGTGTTGCGCTGGCATGAGGACATTGAGGAATCCCAGATTCATGTTTCCGTTATTATGCTGGGCAAGATTCGACGTGGAGTGGAATTGTTGCGACGTCGGGATCCAATGGCGGCACAAGGGCTTGAGGATTGGTTGATCACCTTGCGTGTTGGTCTCGGCAATAGATTGTTGCCGATCACTCCCGCCGTTGCTGATGGAATCCACTAGGGGGGCCAAAAGCCCCTCTGGACCCTAAAAGCCCGCCGCCCTTCCGGTTGGCTGTCGCTACGGCACTGGAATAGCTAGTTAACTTTCTGGTTGTGAAAATCACTTTGATCTTCTGTGCAGGTTGATTCTTCATTGTTTTCAGCATGCTCAATCCAAGATGCATGAGCCAAAGAAATCATTTTCCTTCCAGATACTTTTTCCCGTTCTTGCAATGCTTTTCCCATAGCCCGCAAATCGAAATTGAATCGAGCAGCATACTCTTCCCTGTTTTTGCGCACTTCTTCGACAATAGGATCGATCCACATGGTTAATTCTCCTCTGGCAATTCTTCGGGGGTAACGATGATGGGGGATTCCATTCCTTGTGCCCTCAATGCCTCAGCAATGGTATGACGGGTTCTACCATTGGCGATATGCCGACAATTCCATGTCAACAAAAAGTCCATATTGTAAGATGCAGCCAAAGCGATATGCATGCTGTCTGCGCTTGCCTTTATGGGTAGCTTTGCATATTTTTGTAATTGCTCGCCAAGTAAAATTGTTGCATCATCAACCATTAAAATAGTAATTGATTCTACCAGCGATAATCGTCTTTGAGCAGCATTTTTGTCCCCCATTTCAATTTCCTGGATGACCAGTTCCGACACAAACAGTTCATACTGATCACGCCGCTCGGTCCACCATTCCTGGGTGATCTGCTGATGGGCGGCCACAATCAAGTCCCGGCTCGGCAAGGCGGCCAGATAACTAATGATACTTGTTTCCAGGTAAAGGCGCGGCTTCATGCAGGATTCCTATCTGGCGGATGGTATGTACTCGAAAGGCGGAAGCCCAGGTTGTTGTTCCTGTTGGCCGGGTCGTTGTTGTTGCGATTAGCGGAGCGCAGGTTGTCGGAGGTGTTGTTCCAGCTGCCGCCCCGATTGACCCGGTTGGAGCCTGTTGGGCTGTCATCCCAGGTCCACCACTGCCGTAAACCATTTTCGGCGCATAGCCAAGGTATCGGCGTGGACCATGTGGCCAATCATGCTGCCCACTGAACGAGAAAGCAAGGTTTCGCTGATTTTTCCTTGGAAAAATTCAGACTCCCTGGCGTAGAGTTTGCTTCGAAATCGGGCCAATCCCTTTTGTGGCAAGCGGATGGTTGACGGGAAAATGCGGCACCCAAGAAACGGAATGCCATCGTTCACCGGAGCCAAGGTCGTGACCCGATCCTTGAGGATCAAGGACAGGCGTTCATGCAGAAACTGCCGGATCTCGAAATGGATTTCGTGCAGCAAGGATTTGGTTTGGCCAAAGAAGAGGAAATCGTCCATGTAACGGAGATACCCGGCCACCCGCAACCGTTCCTCGATGAAGTGATCCATCTCCCCCAGGTAGAGGTTGGCAAAATGCTGACTGGTCAGATTGCCGATAGGGATGCCTTTGCCGGGCGGATGGCCAGGAACAGGGGGGGCAATGATGCGCGCCAACAGATCCAGTACCCGTTGATCCTTGATGATGCGTACCAACAGGGTTTGCAAAATAGCATGATCGACGCTCTGAAAGTATTTTCTGATGTCACACTTGAGGAAAAAAGGCAATTGCTTGGAGAATTGTTGTGCCCGTTGCACCGCTGCATGGGTTCCCTTGCCCGTCCGGCAGGCATAGGTGTCGAAGATCAGTCGCTTTTCAAAGAGGGGATCCAGAATGTTGATCATGGCATGATGCACCACCCGATCACGAAAATCGGCAGCAGCAATTTCTCTGCGCTTGGGGTCCGTTACCTCGAAGACGTGATAAGGTCGAGGCTGGTACTGACCAGAGACCAGTTCCTCTTGCAAGACGAGGAGTTCCCGTTCCAGGTTGAAGTAAAAATCAGCAATGCGGGTTTTGTCCTTCTTGCCACGCCATGCTTTATGGGCGGCATACCATAAGTTCCCGAAAGAGACGATAGCATTGAAAAGATTGCCGGTTCGGTGCATCTATTCCTCGACACGCGCCAAGGCTTGATCCAGCACGCTACGTGACAAATGCATCCCATGAGCGATGAGTTCTTCCATGACCGGCCTAGCAAGAGGGATCCGTCCTCTTTTTTTGGCGATTAGTACAATGCCCAACGTACCTCGCACCGGAATACCCAAGGTAGCGGAGCAGTGGC
>JADFYY010000207.1 GCA_015232825.1 Magnetococcales bacterium | reverse complement strand
CTCTCTTAATGGCCACCGTTGGTTTTATAACGCTCAATCCAACTACCATCTTCCCATGGATGACGGCCTCTCTTTCAATCTTTTTGCTGGACTGATGGGGGCCAACGAGTTTCATAAAAGCTATTATGACAACTCTGGAACCGCTTTTTCCAGCAGGAGGGTTGGTCTGACCCAGGCCAGTTTGGGGGGAGAAATGAGCAAATTGATGGATAACCAATATGAACTGTTTGTGAATACCTCAGCAGAATATGACATTCGCCATGCCAGTGTTCCCAATAAATCTTATGACCCATTGGGTGCCAATGTGGGTGGCGGATCTCGTTTCAATTTCAGCGACGTCTTGACGGGTGAATTAGCTGCATCCGTTTCCTTTGGCCGCACAGACCTGGAAGAAAGAAGTCTGACTGGCAATCTGCGTTATGAGTTTTAGGGAGGCGGTTCACCACCTCCCCAATCGTCGAATTAGAATGGGATGTCATCGTCGAAACTGGGTGTTTGGGAGAAATCATCCCGAGCTGGTGGCATTGAATTCGGTCCACTGGGAAAAGCCCGGTTCCCGGAAGCAGGTGGGGGCGGGGCTGGGGGGCGATACTCTTGGGAAAAGTTCGGCTGAGGCGCGTTGAATGTGTTCGTCCCCTGGAAAGGTGCGTCTCCACCACCGGGACGACTATCTAGCATGATCATTTCACCCGAATAGGGTTGTAGAACCACTTCGGTGGTATACCGCTCTTGACCTTGATTATCCGTCCATTTTCGGGTTTGCAACTGACCTTCAATGAAGACTCTGCTGCCCTTGTGGAGATATTGTTGTGCGATTTCAGCCAGTTTGTTGAAAATAACGACGCGATGCCATTCGGTGCGTTCTTGTGGTTGACCTTGAGCATCTTTCCAGGAGTCTGTGGTGGCAATGCGCAAATTGGCCACTGGCTTGCCGTCTTTGGTGACACGAACTTCTGGTTCCGCTCCTAGATTGCCAATCAGTTGCACTTTATTTAAAGATCTGGACATTCCTATACCCCCTTGTCAAAAAAAATTCCGCCTTTGTATGTTTTGTCTGTATAATGGACAGGATAGGTGAAATCGTTTATTTTTGCAAGCACGACCCACATGTTTTCTCAAGCTAGAGATTGAAGCCATGCGACGATTCCTGTTGCTTTTTGTAGTGTTGGCAGTGGTTTCGGCCTCTGTTCAAGCGGCTCCTCCGACTGAAGGCGGCATTCCCATGCGCCTGACAGCCATCCACAAGGCGGATATGCTTTACGTCCAGGCATTGGCCAAGTTAACCCGCGCCATTGATGAGACCACCGGCAAGCAGATTCGCCCGGAACGGTTCACCAGTGGTCAAAAGGGATCTGAGGCTGAAACTCTGCTGGAGCAGATTCAGGGCAACCTGGAAGGGGGATATATTTCGGCCATCTCTTTGGCTCAGCAACTGCCGGCCTTTCAGACGTTGGCCATTCCTTTGCTTTTTACCAAACCGGAACATGTTCGAGCCTTTATTGGTTCACAATTGGACATTGCTTTGCGAGAAACGGCCAAAAGCAAAAAACTGCTTGTTTTGGGATATGCCTCTAGCGGGTTTTACGGCATTTTGAATTTTCGGCCAGGAGAGCCCAAGGAGGCTCCTCCTTCTTTGAGCAACCTGATTGTGCGCATTCCTAAAAATCCCTGGATGGTTGAGGTTCATCAATCTCTTGGTTTGCGTCCTTTTACGCTTCCATCAGCCGACCTGCCGGATGCCATTACTTCTGGCTGGGTTCAGGGTGTATCCGCTACTCCTGAAATTTTAAACCGTACTTCTTTTATCAATACGACGGCGTCGGCGTTTCATCATACTCGTCATCTGCATGGATGGATGGTATTGGTACTCAATTTGGAATGGTTTAATCGATTGAATCCTGATTTGCAAACCGCCATTACCAATGCGGCGAATAGTGTGTTGCCGCAATCTTTGGAGCAGAGTCTTGCGCAGGAGCAAAAAATTCTTAATAAATGGTCTTCGGATAAACTGTTTTCAATTTTAACCCCTGAACCCACGGATGAGATGAAAAATTTGGCACTCAAAACCGCAGGAGAGATGGAAAAACTCTTGAATTTACCTGGAGTTATCACCCAAGGGTGGGAGAAGAACCAGCTTGTTTCCGCTCCTTCGCGCTCTGACAACAAGAAACTCAAACCGCGTGCCACTCCATGAACGTTCAAGCTTTTGTTATGCTCTTTGGGGCATATTTATTGGGAGCGGTTCCTTTTGGATTGATCGTTGCGCGAGTTAAAGGGGTTGGGGATATCCGCCAGCAGGGGAGTGGCAACATTGGGGCCACCAATGTTTTGCGTGTTGCGGGTCGTACTGCTGGGGCTATTGCCTTGGTGTTAGATATTGGCAAGGGGGCTTTGGCCACGGCCATTGCATTATTTTTGTTTGGTCAGGACTCTGTGTATACTGCGGCCACGGTGGTTATGGTTTTTTTGGGTCATCTTTATCCGGTATATTTGGGGTTTAAGGGTGGTAAGGGGGTTGCGGTTGCCTTAGGGGCTGTTTTGGTTTGGGTTCCTGTGTTTGGTTTGATTATGGTTTTGATTTGGTTGGCCACGGCCAAATGGTTGCGGATTTCTTCGTTGGCGGCTTTGCTTGCCTTTGGCATCACTCCATTTTTTCTTTTTTGGTTATCGGCCCCATCTTTTGCTTCAGAAACGTTTGGTCTGATCACCTTGTTAGTTTTCTGGCGACATCGGGCCAATATTCAGCGTCTGTTTAAAGGCACTGAGCCTTCTATCGGTAAAAAGTGAGAGGATCCAACATGAATATTCTGGTTGCCATTATCCTTTGGATGTTGTGCATTACTCCTAGTTTAGCTGAACCACCGCCTACCACTTTGCGCACTGAGCGTTTGCAGCCCAAAGCGGTAGTGATGCCGACACCCAACGCCACGGCTGTGACGTCAAACAAGCTTTCTCGATTACGGCAATGGCTTGCTCATGGGGATCGCATTTTGGAGAGTGACACTCCGGTTTTAGGGTACATTACGGCCAGCATTAGAGGACACGATGTGATCAGTCAGGGTGATACGGTTTTGATTCGCTATGAGGAATCTCTTCCAATTGATACTATTTTGGATGTTTTTCGCTCTGGTCCGGTATTGAATCATCCGGTTAGTGGGGAATTTCTTGGTCGGATTGCGTTTCGGCAGGGCAGTGTGCGGATTACGCAAGTGACGCCGCAGGGGATTTTGGCGATTGTGACGACTTCGTTGCAGGCCATTTTGCCTGGGGATCAATTGGCTCCTCCGCAATTTATTAATACGGATTTTACTGTACATGCCAATGCAGCGAATTCCATGTCTGGGTTAGTATTGCACATTCGTGATGGGTTGGAGGAGGCGGCTTCACCGATGGTTATTGCTGTTAGTGTTGGTCGTCGTGATCGGGCGGTACAGGGGTTGACTTTGCCTGTTTATCAAGCTGGACGGGAGCAATCGGTTGAAATGCCTCTTCAACCGATTGGTCAGGCCATTCTTTTTCAAATTGGTGATAAGATTTCTTTTGCTATGTTAGATTCCACCAAGATGGCGGTTCATCGTGGGGATCGTGTGCGTTTGCATTAATCCAATAAAAAATTATTAAAAAAAAGAGAGGGTTTGGGAGATTCATCTCCCAAGGTTTTGATTTTGCTTTTTTTTGCCTTTGCGCGCCTTTTGCGAAAAAAAGCTTGTTAGAAAGCGCGCAAAGGCATGAAAGTCAAAGGCAAAACCTTGGGAGATGAATCTCCCAAACCCTCTCTTTTTTTTTATTAGTTAAACAGAGTGTCCGTGACTCCAAAGACAGGCC
>JADFYY010000206.1 GCA_015232825.1 Magnetococcales bacterium | reverse complement strand
GGCGGTGGTGGCGGTGGTTTTCCAGGGGCTGGACTGTTTGGTGGAGGGAAGCCGCCTGGGGTTTCTTGATTGGATTCTAGTGGGGCGGGTGGAGGATGGTTGCAAATTTCTCGCCCTGCCTGTTCGCAATGGCTTGACTGTTTGATAGAATCCACTAAAATATATCGTTTTCGTGCCGTGACGTCTGTGTGGCGTGGGCATTTAATACACTGAAATCTTTACCTAGAAAAGAGGCATAATCCATGGCGGTACGAATTCGTATGCAACGGAGAGGTTCCAAAAAACGGCCCTTTTATGCAGTGGTCGCGGCTGATTCCAAGATGCCCCGTGACGGACGTTTCCTGGAGAAATTGGGCGTTTTCAATCCTCTCAAGGAGACGGATCGGGTGTCATTGAATATGGACCGGATCACTCATTGGCTTGGAGTCGGGGCTCTTCCCTCTGAGACAGTGGGCAAGTTGATCAAACAAGTACAGGCTACGGCTTGACCCAGTTTCGCTGGGTGCCCCTTGGACGTATCAAGGGGGCTTTCGGGGTGCAAGGCGAGGTCAAGGTCATTCCTTACCAATTGACCATCGCCCGGATTCTGCCTGACGAGATCTTAGAGGCGGAATCCCCTGTCTCTCCATTGCTGGAAAAGTCGGTCTGGCGATTGGGTCGTGAGGCCCCCTTGCCACAAGAGGTCAATGTGCTGTCAAGACGGCTCCAGGGTAAAGCAATCCTCGCTCGATTGCAGGGACTCGAAAACCGGGAGCAGATCCAAACCTTGGCTGGCATGCAAATCTGGATCCCTTGGGAGGCGTTGCCAGATCCAGGTGTGAACCGGTTCTATTGGATTCAACTGATCGGCTTGCGCGTGCTGGATGTCACGGAAGATGAAACCGGTTCCAAGGAGGCTTGTCCCAAGGAACTCGGTGTGGTGGAAACGCTGTTTGCCACAGGCTCTAACGATGTGTTGGTGGTGCGAGAAAAATCAGGCGAGGAGCGACTCCTCCCTTTTATCCGCGACACCATTGTCCGGGTGGACCTGGATGCAGGCGAGATGGATATTCGTCTCATGTTTGGCCTTTGAAACCGGGGAGAGATAAGGGTGCAATTTTCCATCCTGACCCTCTTTCCAGAGATGTTCACCAGTATCCTGGACGCCTCTATTTTGGGGCGGGCTAGAAAAAATGGACACTTGGTAACCCGCTTGGTGCAAATTCGGGATTTTGCCGAAGGCAAACATCGCAAAACCGATGACGCCCCTTTTGGTGGTGGGCCGGGTATGGTTTTAAAGCCAGATGTGTTGGATCGTGCTTTAGAGCATGTCCTAAATGAAGCGGGGGGAGGATGGGTGATCATGCTCTCTCCTCAAGGCAAAAAATTGGATCAAGCCGATGTCCGCCGACTCGCAACCATGGCCCATGTGGTTTTGGTGTGCGGTCACTATGAAGGGGTGGATGAACGCTTGGTGCAGGTTCGTGCAGACGAGGAACTTTCCCTGGGAGATTTCGTCTTGACGGGCGGTGAATTGCCCGCCATGGTGATCCTGGATGCCGTGGCCCGTTTGACGCCGGGAGTCCTGGGAGATGAAGAGAGTGCTGTGGCTGAGTCGTTTGGAGAGGGGTTGTTCGATCATCCCCATTATACCCGACCAGCAGATTGGCAACCGCTGCACGGTGGTCAGAAGCGGGTTCCGTCACCGCTTTTGTCAGGAGATCATGCAGCTGTGGCTGCATGGCGTCGGCGACAGTCCCTGTTGCGGACTTTGATTCGGCGTCCCGAACTCCTGGAACGGGTTGCATGGAGTCGTCAGGAACGTAGAGTTATTCAGGAATTGGCCCTGGATCTGGAGGTCATGCTTCAAGATGGTTGAGGCCTTCTAGAGATGGGATGTGGCTTGATATCGATGGGAATCAATGAGTTATGAACGAATTACAGTTGTTTGAACAATCTTTGATTAAAACCACTCCGCCCAAATTTGGGGCTGGGGACACCCTGCGGGTTCATGTGCGGGTGGTGGAAGGTACACGGGAACGGATTCAGATGTTCGAGGGCGTTTGCATCGCCTGTCGCAATGCGGGCAATCGTTCCACATTCACGGTGCGCAAGGTCTCCTTTGGCGAAGGCGTGGAGCGGTTGTTTCCTCTTTACTCCCCGAAGCTGGAAAAGATCGAAGTCTTGCGCAAGGGTGATGTCCGTCGGGCCAAGCTCTATTACCTCCGTGATCGCACGGGTAAAGGTGCCCGTATCCGGGAAAAACGCGACTGGTAGCCGCCTCTTTGGGAACGACACTTCGGCCAGGACTCGACCTGGAACAAGAACTCGCCGCAGCCGGTTTTGCTACGGTTTGCGGCGTGGACGAGGTCGGGCGTGGTCCGTTGTGTGGCCCTGTGGTGGCCGCAGCGGTGATTTTGCCGTCGGGCGGTGTGGTGCCATCATCCCTTATTGGGGTGAATGATTCCAAACTTCTCTCTCCTCAGCAGCGTGAAACCTTTGCTAGGGCCATTCGCAAGGATGCTTTGGCGGTTGGTGTGGGCTTGGCTGACCCGGAAGAGATTGACCGTATCAACATTCGTCGTGCGGCTCTGCTCGCCATGAGTCGGGCTATTGCGAACCTGCAACCTTTCTCCATCTCTCCTGATTTTATTCTTGTTGATGGTCGTGATTTACCAGAGGCCTCTCCTTATCCGGGTCGAGCCGTGGTGAAGGGCGACCAAAAATCGGCATCTATTGCTGCCGCATCCATTATTGCCAAAACCCATCGGGATGCCATTATGGAGCAGTTGGCTATACAGTTTCCTGGTTATGGATGGGAACGCAATGCCGGTTATCCCACAGCCGAACATCTACGCGCACTGGAAACCTTAGGAGTCACAGTCGTCCATAGACGAACGTTTCGTCCCGTGGCGAGGATTTTGGAAGGGGTTTAAAAATTACATGGTTTCGGACAACTTCCAAACCCCGATTCCTCCCCCATGTATACCGTCTGGTATGATCTGTTGCGGTGGTGGCAAAGAAAATGGTGGTGCCATCAAATCAATCGGTCGCCATTGTCCCGCGACGATATCATCATTGTGATGTTTTTTGTCCGCAATATTTTTTTTGGAAAATGTGGTGGTCAGCAGATAACGGGAACCACTCAGCTTGAACTGTTCTAGTGCCTTCTGTACCAGATGGTTGGGCAGGTGAGTCAAGGTGTTTCTGCATAAAAGGGCATCGCCTTTGGGCAGGGTGTCACGACAGATATTGGCTGTGTTAAAAAAATGGTTTTTGCGTCTTCCGTACAGCATCCGATTGTGCGCCACCAGAGCTTCCACGATATCAAAACCCAGATAGAGATCCAGATCTAGGGTGATGTCGGCATTCCAGATCAGATCCCCACACCCGGCCTCCACCAACTGGCGTACCCCCAATTCCTGGAATAGTGTGCCCAGGGCATGCCGCAACGCGATGGTGGATTTCCATGTGGAACCGGGTCCACTTCGGGTTTCACCGGATTTCCAATGATTGCATTCATAAAAGCGTGTAAAACAACGCTGCAGGGCAAGGGACTCCTCATTTTCTGGTGACAGCAGTGGAAAATGACCGTCCTCCGCGCGTACACCGATCCGTCGGCGGGTAAAGTCCACATCGGCAAAGGCTTCATACTCTTGTATTGTGCGCTGTAAACCCAGACCGTAGTACTCTAGGTTGCGCAACGCCTCGGTATCGGTTGTTTGCTGCACTGCCAACAGATGGTTCAACCGTGCTACAGATCGACGGTTTAGAGTTGACCAATCCACATGGTCACTCCAATGACGCCGCCGTCCCCGTTCGGTATAGTCGTGGTAAAGGATCACTTTGTTGGGGTTAAACAGGTCATATCCGTGGGTCCAG
>JADFYY010000205.1 GCA_015232825.1 Magnetococcales bacterium | reverse complement strand
ACACTCTTCAAACCTACGGGTTCCATTACGGGAAAAGTGATGACCAAGAACAACACCATTGCAGGAGGTGCCATGGTGCTTGCTTATGACAGCCAAGGAGCGGAAAAAAGTCGAGCCGTGGCTGATGCCAAGACAGGAATTTATACCTTGGACAGACTCAATCAAAACGAGTCGTACACGCTGAAGGTTTTTAGTTCGGCCAAAGCCAAGGCCGGGACATGGACCACAGAGGCCGGTTATGCCACTGGAACAGCCACGGCGGCTAGCCCGGCGGTGACATTGAATTTGATATTGAACTGACAAACAGCACTTAAAAAAATGTGTTTGCCAGCGGGAATTGAGAGGATACCATGATTCGATCCTTGCCAGTTGCTAACAACTCTTTGATCAATCCACCTGAGCCACAGGAAAAGGAAACAGTGATCCACGCATCGGCTACGACCCACTCGCTTATGCTACCGGATGCCTCTTTTCTACTCCAAGGTGAATACACCAGAGACGGTTATGACCTCGTCATCACCAATCCTGCTGGTGAGGTGATCCGGGTTGAAGGTTATTTTGCCTTCTCTCATCCGCCGCTTCTCGTATTGGCCAATGGCGCGGCCTTGACCTTTGAGACGGTCAAGGCATTGTCGCTGTCGGACAATGCCCCGGTTTTGGTTGCGGGACCGGGTGTGCCAACTGGGGGTGAGGCCGGGCCAGTCGTTGGCAAGGCCGAATCTTTGGTGGGGACCGTGGAGGCGAAAGGCAAAGATGGCGTGGTGCGTACCTTGCACGATGGCGACCCGGTTCAAGAGGGAGATCAAATCACTACCGGCGAAAAAAGCCTCGCCAAGTTCGTGTTGCAAGACGGCTCGGTCTTTCAGTTAGGCGAATCCTCACGCGCTTTGGTCGATCAATATGTCTTTATCCCGGAAGAGGCCAAAGGACAATTCGCCGCCACCATGCTGACTGGATCGTTTCGTTTTGCCAGCGGCCAGATCGGCAAACTCCACGATGGCAAGCATACTCTAATCAAAACCCCGACCGCCGAAATCGGCGTGCGCGGCAGTGAGCTTTTAGGCGAAGTAGTCACCGATGGCACCACCACAGTGGTTCATAATGCCGGTATTCTAGATATTGCCGACGTCTTAGGGAGAGGTGTGGTCACCCTGCTGAAACCCGGAACCGCCACTGCCGTCCATTTTGGCGGAGGCGCGCCAGATCCAATTTTCCAAGCCCCAGAACAACTGCTGCAACGCCTGAACAACCAAGTCTCGGATCAAGCGGTCATCCGGGCCAAAGAGGTGGAACACAACACCCCGCATACCGATCCAACTCAAGGACAAATACACACGCCTGGAACAGATGCCCATACCACCGCAACAAACACCAACCACAACGCCACAGAAATCCCCTGGAACGCCTTGCAATCCCATGTCCAGAAGGGCGAGGTCTACACGGTCGCGGAAAGCTCACTGGCTGCCGTGACCGCCATTGATCCAGCCAACATGATTGGTAACGGTCACTCCTTCACCTTAAATAACTTATTATTTACCTTAAACAAATATGACCTCGCCGTCACCCGAATCAATCACACACCCATCCTGCCGATTATTGCCAATCAGAGCGTTCAGGAAAAGGGAAACCTGATTTTCAATTTGCCAAAATGGTCAGACCCAGATGGCGACGCAGTGACGCTCAGTGCCCATTTGCTTGGCGGAAAGAATCTCCCCTCGTGGTTGACCTTCGATCCCATGACCGGTCAGTTCAGTGGTAAACCGGGCAGTGGGGACGTGGGCAAATTGGCCATCGATGTGGAGGCCAAAGACTCATTGTCTGCCTCCACCCATCAGGTTTTTACCTTGGACGTCACCAACGTCAATGACTCGCCAGTGGTTGCCAATGCCGTGGCCAAGACAATTCCTTTGGTCGGGCGCACGGTGGAATTGGGAGGCAAGAGTTTTTCATTTCAATTGCCGAGTGACACCTTCACGGATCCTGACAAATCCGTAGACCTTGCCGAAAAAATCGTACTTTCAGCCTCTCTGGTGGATGGGGCTGGCAACTCTCAAGTCTTGCCAACCTGGATGATTTTTGACCCTGCGACAGGGGCTCTCACGGTCAGCGGTCTTGCCAGCGTAGGCAATTACAACGTGCGGGTCACGGCCACAGATGTGGCAGGTCTGTATGCATCCGACACTTTTTTGATCTCGGTGCGCAATGCTGGCACCCCTTATACCCATGTGGAACAAGGCTTTTTTGTCGATAGTGCCGTGGGTGGGGCAACCTATTATTCAGGTGGAATCAAAGGCACCACCGACAGTCGCGGTGGATTTTACTACACACCGGGCGAAAAAATTATTTTTAGTTTAGGAGAACTGGTGTTGGGCGAGGTTAAAACCTCTGAAACCGCCACGACGACCGTCATGGTAACGCCACGCGATTTGGCCCAAAACGATACCGTCGAGACCAACCTGTTGCGTCTGCTGCAAACCCTGGATAGCGACGGCAACCCAGACAACGGCATCACTCTGACCGCAGAGACCGTCAATCGGGTCGATGACCTACAAATTGATTTTTCCCGGCCCACCACCGAATTTGCCGCCAACTCCCAACTGACCGCTTTTCTTGCCGAAACCGGGAAAAATCTGGTCTCCGCCGAGGCTGCGCAGGCCCATTTCCAAAAAACTCTGGAACTGGGGATCACCCCGCCCGCCTCAGAGAATCCGCGCCTTGAGGCAATGCAGGATCAGCCGTTTCGCTCAGTCATTCCGAAAGGGATTTTTTCCGACCCCAACAACGACACCCTGACCTTCACCACCAACCCATTGCCTGAGTGGTTATCCTTCAATCCAGAGACCCTGGTTTTTTCTGGCACCCCCGGTTCCCTGGATGTCACCACCCAGACCATCCGACTGGCCGCCACCAACACCATTGGCCAGACCTCAGCCACGTTGTTTGAGTTGGTAGTGGGCAATGTCAACGATGCCCCACGTTTTGTCACCTCTCCTGGCCCATTGACCGCCCTGACTGGACAAACCTTTATCTATAAACTACCAGACGGCATGATCATTGACCCGGATGTCACCATGAAAACCGGGGATCAGCTCACCTTGTCTGCCACCCTAGCCAATGGCGAACCCTTACCCTCCTGGCTGACCTTTGATTCCTTATCACAAACCTTCTCAGGCACGGTTCCAACCGAGGTTCAGACGTTGGCGATTCGCCTCACGGTCAAAGATATGGCCGGGGTTTCAGACAGCACGAATTTCTCCCTAACCACCAACATTGCCCCAATCGCTGGAACCATCCCGAACCAAACCATCAACGAGAAATCGGTTTTTAATTGGTCCCTACCGGTTGACAGTTTCAGCGATCCTGGGGATCAATTGACCTATTCAGTCGGGAGTACGTTGCCCGGTTGGTTGCACTTTGATGGCGTCTCTTTTTCTGGCACACCGGGACAAAAGGATGTCGGCACCCTGCCAGTGGTGGTGACCGCCACGGATCAAGGCGGATTGACTGCCTCTGCTTCCTTTTCCCTCACCGTGAACAATGTCAATGATGCTCCTAGTCTTGTAGGGACTCTTTTGGACCAAAAGGTCATTGGCGGAAAACCGGTTTTATTCACCTTACCAGCGGATTCTTTCCAAGATCCTGACCCGAAAGATCTTTTGACCCTCAGCGCGACGTTGCCCAAATGGTTGACCTTTGACGCCCCAACCCGAAGTTTTGCCGGGACTCCCCCCGATGGAATCGATGAAACCGTTAGCGTGCGCGTCACAGCCACGGATCTGGCAGGGGCAACGGCCACGGGCGATTTCACCCTGACACTGACCGCCAACAACCATGCACCAGTATTAAATGGCACACCACCTAGCAACTGGACCATCCAGGAGAAAACCCCT
>JADFYY010000204.1 GCA_015232825.1 Magnetococcales bacterium | reverse complement strand
CGATAAAAACAAGAAAAGCCAGCATTTAGCTGGCTTCTTGAGATGTCCTGAAATGTCTTGAAAAGGGGTTTTGGTGGGCCGAGGGCTATCTAAGTCACGTTGTAACATACTGATATTTAACGATTATTTTTTTTCAATTTTCAGAGTTACTCACAAAGTTACTCACACAATGCCCTTGCTAGGGTGTTTGTCAAAATTTAGACGGGTGATTTTTTTTTGATATACGGTCCCGGTTCGTGTCCCGGCCAAGAGAAGAAACCAATCTTCCAAACGGAAAGCTTGGACGAGTTTTTTCTTTGGTCGGGTGTCGTGCCGTGATCGATTTCGGTGGGTCGCTTGCCTCATGGATGGTGTCGTTTGTATCGTGAAAGGATCTCGGTTTTATCGTCAAACATCCTCAAAAATACCCTGAAATATACATTTTTTGGCCTTCCACTAGCCAAATTCCGGGGCTTGCGCCGCCGCTAGTAAGTATAGTCAGGAGAACCTAAAGGTTATACTCAACACCTTTGATTGTTCAATCCTTGGCACGTCATCAGCCACTTGGCGAATAAATCATGCCATTTTAACGTTCAAAATCAATCGTTTATCTAGCATTAAAATGTTGATGATTTCGGTTTGCACGTCAAGGATTCTAGCCAGCCAAGGAAAAAATACGAACGGTTCAAGATCCAGCTTCCACCATTGATCAGGGTATCGCATATCCAGCGTTGTGGCGCGGTTTGGTTGCTCGGAATACTCTTGCCGCACTATTGGGTTAATCTCGCGTCCTGAACGCTCTCATAAAGGATACTCAACGCTTTTCGCAAACTGCGTCGGCATTCTCATAAATTCATCCCACGAAACAAGCCATGGCACAGCTTCTTCCCTTGGCATCATCGCCAACGGTTTGCCTTTCACCTCGTGCGCCCTGCATCGACGTTGAGGGTTTTTTGGGAAGGTTCCCTCTGGATGCCAAAATTTAAATCCTTTTCCGCAATCGGGACAAACCGACCGCCACAATTGCAATCCGTTTTCAGACTGAAATTTTTCAAATTCTTGTCCATCAAGAAAAATGCTGCCCATGTTTAACATCCTCGTTGTGTGCATTGCGTTAGTATTTGCCAACCAAAGAGAAGAATTTTCTTTCTTGGTCGGCCCAATAAACCCCGATGGGGTGGTGCAAGTCTTTAATTGCAACTCCCCTTTAGGGGGGATTTTGGGAGAGTTTTTTATATAACAAAATCAATAAGATAACCCTCCCAAAATCCTAACTCTCCCAGGAGAGTTCTTTTTGTTTAAAATCAACAAGATAACTCTCCTGGGAGACTTCTGGGAGACTTGGGAGACTTATTCTTGGGAGACTTCTGGGATTGATCATATTTTTTGTGTACTTCATTTTAGAACACCTTCTCGGCGGTCTCTGGGTCGGATTCGCCTATGGTGTAAAGGAGTTCACCGCCCCCAGCACCATGCCGTTTAAATGTTCGCAGATACCCAGTACTGACCGCATTTTTTACAAAAAGGTCTAAATCGGCCTTCGTAAGTCCAAGGGATTTTTGAACGCCAAAAAATGTTGCCGTGAATTTTGACGCCGTGAACCTCACTTCCTGGCTGGCATGACTCAAAATGATGGACTCTATTTTTGCCAGTGTGTCAGGGTCAATCTCTTGAGTTCCTGCGTTGGCGGTGGTCACTTGCTCCAAACCGTTTACGCCATGCCTTAAATACATGGTTTCAAACTTTTTAGAATAATTGTTCTTTGAGTTCGAGAATGCGATGATGCCTTTATCCTTTGGCTGGCCAAGGTCTTTAGCCTGTTTTTCATCAGCAAATTCAAGGTTATAGCAAAACCGCATCCCATCCACCAAAGCCGATCCCCCACGGGCAGCGTTCTGGCTTCCAGTTCCGGCAGCAACCGAAGATTTATTGGCGTGGTGGCAACTTAAAACCGCCGATCCAGTTTCCACCGAAAGCCGTTCCAGTGCCTCAATGAATCTGGTTGCATGCTCGTTGGAATTTTCTTCACCTCCCCGGAATCTTGAAATTGGATCAATCACGATCAACCGCAAGTCTGGAATTTTTGATGCTTCATCAATCAGTTGGTCAAGAAATTCTGTTTGAAAAACTTCTCTCGTGGCTGGATCGGTTGAAGTCAAAAGGCAGTTTTGACCTGTAAAAACATGGATATAGATGTTTTTCCACGCTTGTTCTTGCCTGCCAAGAGGGAATGACTTGATGATTTTCTTTAACCGTCTATGAATTTCTTCATACTCATCTTCGGCGGCCAAGATCAGGACCGGCCCAGAATTTTCAATCGGTCGGCCAAAAAAAGGTTCTCCGCTCGCAATGCATGCGGCTAATAGACATATTAACGATGATTTACCGATCCCCCCGGCTCCGATCAGGCCGCCAACCCGGCCAACCGGCAAGACTTCTGGAATGATCCATTTTCGCTGTGGTGGATCAAAATCTGGCCATCGCCGATCCTCGCAGGATTGAAAAAAAAGTTCTCTGACAATTCGGTCAAGGCGGCTTGTGTCGGCGTCGATGGGTTCGGGTTCGGCGTCGGGTGGCTCGTCGTTGGATGCGTCGGGGTGAAGCTGTTCGGCGGCCTCATAACGGATTTTAACCACCTCATGAAACCCGCCAGACTCAACAAACAAATCATTCATGTCATTCAGTTTTTCGCTCATGGCTGGCCTCCTCAAAACGTGGCTTAACCAGCCAGCCATGAACGGATTTTGCGGCCTGAATTGCATAACGGTCAGGATGTCCATTCGCGTCAAGATCAGCCAATACGAAAATCTTTGCCTTTGGGAATCGGCCCCGAATGTAGACGGAAACCCGGCCAAGATTGTTGTTTGAGAATCCCGCAACGCCGATGCCTCCCATGGCCCCGGTTGCGGTCAAGACGGTGGACGCGCCTTCACCGATATGGAAGGTTACCCCCGTGCCGTCCCCATGCGGAAACAACGCTGAACGCCAGTATGCGCCCCGCTTCGGTCCACCTTTGAGCCAGAATTTTTTGCCTGTGACGTCGATCATTTCAAACGATGAAAGACGCCCGCCGATCCATGCAGGAACAAGCAAGATCAGCCCTTGTTGCAAGTAATAGGTATACCCGTGATTCTCTCCAAGAATCGATCTCAACGCCCCCAGATCGATTTGTCGCAAGGTCTCAACCGGGTCCACCCTCTTGCGTTCGAGATACGGGTTGCCAAGCGCGTCAGTGGACGCCTCCAGGATTAGGCGCGTTAGTTCGGCGGATCTCTCGACGGCTTCGGGGTCTTCGGCGGGTGGTGGTGCCGGGGTCGGCCTGCCAGGGGTGGAATTCTGCCTTGGCTGGCGGCCTGTCACCGGCCCCGGTCGATCCTCCGGGAACCTTGGATTTTGACAGCCTCGATTAAGTCCGCTTTTGATCGTTGCTCGTGCCTCAAGCTCTGGCAACCCGATGGACCGCGCCGCATTCATCAATCGTGATTCGGCCTCGGAACAGTCCAACAAACCCGCGCCAACGAGTTGCCCACCCTTGAACGACAAACGGTTCGCGGCAACATTCTTATTTGTCGTGGTGGTTGATAGCTCGCTGATTATCTCGTTAAATGCGACCTTGGCCCATCGTTCGGGGTCGGACTCCGGCGGTTGTGTCGGATTTTGGACAAAACCCGACTGATGCCCTTGGGTCTCCCCAAGGGATTGATGAACATTCATGTGGGTTACTTATCCCCGCAAGGCAATGCGGGATTGAATCCAGGCTTCAACCTCGTGGCGTAACCAAGCCACTGAACGCCCACCAATCGGAACCGGCTTCGGGAACCCTTGGCCTTCAATCAGTCGGTAAATGGTTGCGGTTGAAACTGAAACTGTTTTTTTGACCTCTGGCATGCGGATGAACGAGATTTCTTGCTGTGCTGCGGA
>JADFYY010000203.1 GCA_015232825.1 Magnetococcales bacterium | reverse complement strand
AATATTATTAAAAAAAAAGGGTGGAGGGGTCTGGGGAGGCGGTTCACCGCCTCCCCAGGAATGGCCGATACCATGATCATGATCTGCCGAACTCGTTCGCCTTAATATTCTTTCTTAGTTGGCAGTAGCGTCACCAAGTCGTTCGTGTTATCTTAATGTGAAACAGAAGATAGCTTTAGACAAATTGACATTGGCCGCATAAGAATCAGGTAAAATCAATCCATTAACATGAATGATATCTGGGAAAAAGCCTTGACGCTCATCAAGGAAAAACTCTCTCCACAGGTTTTTAATATGTGGATCAGACCCTTGCGCCTTGGACAAATCGCGGAAGATCGCCTGGAAGTATTAACCAGTAACGATTTTTCCGCCGAATATGTGCAGAACCATTATGGGGCCCTGCTGGAGTCAACCTGCGCCTCTGAGGCGGGACGAAATATCCGTATCGTCTTTCGTTCCAACCCAACCCCAACGCAAGATACCACCACGACAACGGTCACACCCGAAGCCCCCTCCCCCACCCCCCCAAGCCGTACCGGTGTGGATGAACGTTACACCTTTGAATCCTTTGTGGTGGCCAACTGCAACCAGTTTGCCTACTCTGCCGCAACACGTGTGGCCGAAGCCCCAGAGATCGCTTATAACCCGCTGTTCATCCATGGCGGCGTGGGATTGGGAAAAACCCATCTGCTGCATGCCATTGGCAATGCCATGCTGAAATCACGCACCAAAAAGAAAACGGTCTACATTACCGCCGAAAAATTCATGACCCAAATGGTGGAAGCGATCCGATTCAATCGAACCCACGACTTTAAAGAAAATTATCGCTCCGTCGATGTCTTGCTGGTGGATGATATCCAATTTATCGCCGGGAAAAAGGGGACTCAAGAAGAGTTTTTTCATACCTTCAATGCCCTCTATGAGGCCAACAAACAGATCGTCATGTCTTCAGACAGCTTCCCCTCAGAAATGGAACATCTGGAAGAACGGTTACGTTCGCGTTTCGGTTGTGGTCTGGTGGTGGATATCCACCCCCCTGATCTGGAAACCCGCATGGCCATTTTGAAGAAAAAAGCGGCTGTGGAAGGGTTGGATCTGCAAGATGAAGTGGCCTTTTTCCTGGCTGAGGCGATTCATACCAATGTGCGTGAACTAGAAGGTGCCTTGAATCGAGTGATCGCCATGGCCTCCTTAGAACAGGTACCCGTTACCATGGCTTTGGTCAAGGAGTCCTTGCGCAACATGAATCGACGCGCTGAACCGCGTCAGGTCTCTATGGAAAAAATCATCGATACCGTATCGGCCTATTATAAAATTCGCCCTTTGGATATGCGTTCTGCCAAACGCTCACGGATGTTCAGTCACCCCAGACAGGTGGCCATGTTCTTGAGCAAACAGTTAACCAATCACTCTTATCCAGAAATCGCCTTGGAGTTTGGTAATCGCAATCACACCACAGTGTTGTATGCCGTGGAAAAAATCAACCAGGAGCAAAAAACGGATTCTCATTTGGAAGGCGTAGTGAATACCTTGACGGCAATGCTGCGTAAATAATTTCCTACAATATAAAGGTTTTTAAATATGGAATTTTTCATTGATCGTGATCCATTCCTCAAAGTACTGAAGCGCATTCAGACTGTGGTGGAACGGCGCAATACCATGCCGATTTTAGGGAATGCCCTGTTGGAGGTTACAGATAATCTTCTGACCGTATCGGCTACGGACCTGGAGGTCTCATTACGTACCTTCACCCCGGTGGAAGTGGTGGAACCGGGGAGTTTGACGGTTGGGGCTCGCATTTTATTCGATGTGGTCAATGAACTACCAGCCAAGGTGATCCGATTGCGCCAGGAGGGGGAACGATTGCTCTTGACGTGTGATCGCGCCCGTTTTGATCTGGCCAGCCTGCCGGGAGAGCAATTTCCCAAAATTCCACAACCGGAAGGGGAATTTCATCTTAACCTCTCTTGCGACATGCTTGCAGAGATGTTGGAAAAAACCCATTTTGCCATGTCGAACGATGAAACCCGTTATGTATTAAACGGCGTATTCATGCAACTGGTCGAAGCTGAGGTAGAAGGGCTTACCGGCCGCATCCGCTTAGTGGCCACGGATACGCATCGCATGGCCATGGTGGAAAGGCCAGTGGAGTGCGTGATACCTGAAACACGGGATGTCATTATCCCCAAAAAGACCGTCTATGAGATCCGTAAACTGCTGGAAGAGGATGACCAGATGGTGGCCGTGGTACTTGGTCCCGGTTTTTTCCAAGTGATCAAGCCTGACTTGGCATTGATTTCCAAAGTGGTACAAGGGCGTTTTCCAGATTGGCGGCGGGTGATGCCGACAGATAACACAATTCGTTTGAGTATTGCCCGTGAGGCCTTTCATCAAGTGGTGAAACGGATGTCCGCCCTCTCCCATGAAAAATCTTTGGGGGTGCGTCTGCTGATTGAAGAGACGCGCATGCGGATTGTTTCGGTCAATCCCGAACAAGAAGAGGCCGAAGAAGAGATGGCCGTCTCTTTTGATGGAGAAAACCCAATCACTATTGGTTTCAATGCCCGTTACCTCAAAGAGATTTTGATGGCCGTATCTGGCGAAACCGTCCAATTTGCCCTCAAGGATGATGAGTCCCCAGTGTTGGTATATGATCCAGAACGTTCGGATGCAATGTTTGTTTTGATGCCCATGCGGGTTTGATGGCAATTTTGGGTTATTATGGTTTTGGAATGGCTTCGTTTGCACGATTTTCGCAATATTCCTCAAGCGTATTTGCGATTTGGTCCAGGCCTTAACCTCATCACGGGAGCCAATGGTCAGGGCAAAAGCAATCTTTTGGAGGCGGTGGGATTGTTGGCCACTGGACGCTCCTTTCGTCGCGTTCCTCCTGGGGTGATGCGGCGGGGTGATCAACCGTGGTTTCGGGTCAGTGGTGGGGTGCAAGATCAGGGTATGTCCCGTCAACTGGAATTTTTCGGTGACGGCAAACGTCAAGTGGTCCATCTAGATGGCAAGCCCATGGCGGCGGTTTCACTGATGGAACGGGTGTTGGTTGCGGTCATCGTGACCCCTGAAACCCCGCTTTTGGTACGTGGTGGGCCGGGAGAACGACGTGATTTCTTGGATTGGGTAATTTTTTCTGCCAACCGGCGTCACGGGACAGAGTCTAGGGAGTATCATCGCGCCTTGCGCGCGCGCAATCAGTTGCTCAAGCGTCCTGGGCGCGATAGCCGCGAAATCGATGCATGGGAAGCCCACTTAGCGATTTTGGGAGCGCGTATCGCTTGGCGGCGTCATGAGGTGGTGACGCGATTGGCGGGTATCCTACCGGGTTTTCTGGATGGGTTGGATCTGGTTTGCGACCATTATAACATGGTGCTTGAAGGCCATCTAGAGCCGATGTTCGCGCTTGTGACCCATTCGAGCGAGGTGATGGATGGGGCAATCACCTGGATGCGCAATGCGCTGGCTGCCAACCGAGAAGCGGATCAACGCCGGGGTTTAACCGGTGTGGGGCCTCATCGGGATGAACTGTTGTTGCAGGTGGATGGGCGTCTCTTGTCTCGTTTCGGTTCACGGGGAGAGCAGAAACGATTTGCTTTTGCCTTGAAACTGGCTGAGGCCCAGTTGCTAGAGGAGACCTTGGGACAATCTCTGGTGCTGGTGTTGGATGACCCCTCTTCGGAATTGGATCGGAATGGCATGCAACGATTGATGACGTTGTTGGCCGGTCATGGTCGTCAATTGTTTGTGGCCGCCCGTGAGGCCGAAGAGATTCCTTGGCCCGATTCATCCTTGGTGGTTCATGCAGTGGATGCGGGAGTTTTTCATACCCGCGAAACTGTTTGAAATGGATCAAAAATAGTGTCATCGGGATTGTCCCAGACATGGCACATGGCGTCAGCTTGGACGGCCATCAACTCTTCTTCATTGAAATCCGTCCGTACCCCATGACGATGTGCGAGATAACCGATGAAGTCCAACACCTCCTGGACCAAAAGGGTC
>JADFYY010000202.1 GCA_015232825.1 Magnetococcales bacterium | reverse complement strand
AGGTTAATGCAGGTGGTAGAGTTAGTTCGTCTCTTCCAATTTTGTCAATGAATTCCATACATGCTTTGCTTTCAAATGCGCAAATTCCAAATGCAAGTGTTATTAGTCTTTCCTCAATGAATGGTAGTAACGGCTTTAGGTTAGACGGTGTTTCTAAGGAAGATGAATCTGGAATATCTGTAAACTCAGCAGGCGATTTTAATGGTGATGGTTATGATGATGTTATTATTGGAGCAGTTGCTACAGATTGGAATGGTGTGACCAGCGGGTCAAGCTACATAGTATTTGGTAAGTCAACAATATTTGATGCGACTATCAATCTTTCGACACTGGATGGTAATAATGGGTTTCGTTTGGATGGTCTTAAGGCCCTTGATCAGTCTGGAAAAGTTGTTAATTATGCTGGAGATATTAACAATGATGGATTTTCTGACTTAATAGTTGGTGCACCAGAGGGTAGTAATAATGGCAATCAGTCTGGATCAGCTTATATTATTTTCGGAAAGCCTAATAACATATCATCAGTTATTAATTTATCTGGCTTGAGTGGAAGTGATGGGTTTCGTGTGGATGGGTCAGCGTCAGACGAATTAGGCTGTTCTGTCAGTTCAGCTGGTGATGTTAATGGAGATGGGTTTGATGATATAATTATTGGAGCCCATATTTTTGGGACGCAATCATATATAAATTATTCTGGTGCATCATATGTGATATTTGGAAGTTCAGGCTGGTCTAATTCGTTGTTAAACCTATCATCTTTAAACGGTAGTTGAGCGTGATCACGCTATTTGATGGGAATCGGCCATTTTTTGATCACGCATCGTGATGGACGGGAAAAATCCCCCTCGCAAAGCTTGACTATTCTTCGCGAGGAGGCTCCTTCTTTGTTGGTTACCACACCAAACAAGGAGGGAGTAAACCAATGTGCCAGAATCTTCGCCACGAAACCAGTCTTTTCATCAAGTTGTTGGAGATTGACCAGGGGTTGGCAACAGAAACAGGACGACAACCGTGTCCATTCTGTGGAGGCCCACTGCATCAAGCCCATTACCCCCGCAAACCAAGAGGTGGTCCTGATGAGATCGACGATGCCCTTTGTCTCCGATTCAGTTTTTGCTGTGGACGAGAGGGGTGTCGAAAACGAGTAACCCCAGAATCCACCCGCTTTCTGGGACGGAAAGTCTATTTTGCCCCTGTCATACTTTTCCTGACCACCATGTTTGCCAGCCTGCCATTATCTGAAATTATTTCAATGTTATCCCTTCACGGTACAAACCGCCGGACTTTGTACCGATGGCAGCATTGGTGGCGAAACGAATTTGCCGGGAGTCGTGTGTGGAGAAAGATCAAAGGCCTGTTCAGTCCGCATCCTGAGCCAACCGGTCTGCCAAGCCGACTTCTGGATCGTTTCTCCGGCAGTCTTGTAAACCGGATAGCGAGTTGCCTCTCCCTTATTGCCCCCATTGGTTCCACGCCACTGCCGCCAATTGGTCAAGCTTTTTGATGGGAGGTCGAACCACGCAGAAGATGCACGTTGTCCATCTTTGGCACATATTTTAGGGTCGCTCCTGGCATTCAAACCAGTCCTACAAGGAGCGCAAAATATGTCTGATGATATCTCAACATCCATCCATCAACGATGGGCGCAATTCCGTTTTGCCATAGTGGCACCACTATTGATCTCACCACCTGATCCAAGTCAACTGTCAGATCGATTGCTTCAGTTGACGCAACGTGCATGGCTACACCCTGTTTCTGGGGAACCAGTGCAATTTGGTTTTTCCACCATCGAACGGTGGTTTTACCAAGCACGACACCACGTTAGCCCGGTTACTTCACTGCGACGCAAGGTCCGCTGTGATGCAGGGCAATGCAAGGCTTTTCCCCAACCCGTCCGGGAGGAACTGATGAAACAGTATCAGGATCATCCCAAGTGGTCCTGCCGACTTCACCACGACAACCTGGACGCCTTGTTCCGCGATGGAACGCTATCAGGAACCGCCCCGTCATATTCCAGTACCAGGCGTTTCATGCGCACTGCAGGTATGCAACGGCGAAAACGCCATACCAACAAAACGAGTGCGGCGGCCATCAATGCAGAACAACGCATAGAACAGCGTGAAGTGCGCTCTTATGAGACCGATAACGTCAATGCTCTCTGGCATCTTGATTTTCACCATGGTTCACGACGTCTTTCCCTTCCAAACGGTCAATGGGCAACTCCCATGCTGTTGGGGATCCTGGACGATCATTCCCGATTGATATGCCATGCCCAATGGTATCTTGCCGAGACAGCAGAAAATTTGATCCACGCTCTTTGTCAGGGATTCCAAAAACGTGGCCTGCCTCGTTCTCTCATGACCGACAATGGATCAGCAATGGTCGCCGCCGAGACCCGTCAGGGATTGGCCCGTTTGAGCATCCTCCATGAGACCATTCTGCCATACAGCCCCTATCAGAACGGCAAACAGGAGGTTTTCTGGGCACAGGTAGAGGGACGATTGTTGCCCATGCTGGAAAACGTTCCAGATTCACAGTTTGATCTGAACATGCTCAACCAGGCAACCCAGGCATGGATCGAGCAAAATTACCATCGTACCGTTCATTCTGAGACAAAGCAGACCCCCATAGACCGTTTCCTGGATGGAAATGATCTGGGACGACCGTCTCCTGGTAGCCATCAACTCAAAGAGATATTCACCCAGCAAGAGACAAGGACTCAACGGCGCAGTGATGGCACCCTGACCGTCAATGGGGTGCGATTCGAACTGCCATCGCGATATCGACTTCTGCAACATCCCACCATCCGGTATGCGCGTTGGGATCTATCCAGAGTTTTGCTGATTGACCCCGACCAGGATATTGTTCTCTGCTCTCTGTTTCCACAGGACAAAACAGACAATGCCGATGGATTGCGCCGCAATCGGTCTGCCACAAACGCTACACCAGGAGTACCAGAACCAGCCGATGATGAAAACAAGATCGCACCCCTGTTGCGCAAGTGCATGGCCGATTACTCTGCCCATGGTATCCCACCAGCCTATATCCACCAACCAGAGATGCCCAACCACGACAGTCATGCAGCAACCGCCAAAACGGGAGAATCGTCATGAGGAATCGTCAGTTGGATCGCTACAGCCTCAAATGGAACCCATTTACCCCAGACATTCCAACCGAAGCCTGTTTGGTCACGGGGGAGACGGAGAGATTCCTCTGGCGAGTCGAGCAATTGGCCAAAATTGGTGGTTTTGCCTTGCTCTCTGGCGAGTCAGGTACCGGAAAATCTGTCGTCTTGCGGTTGCTGCGCGACCATTTGGGAAAAACACCCGACCTCTTGGTGGCTGTCCTGTCTCGTCCCCAAGGATCTATCCCGGATTTTTACCGCGAACTTGGAGCTCTTTTCGATGTGCAACTCACACCTCACAATCGCTGGGCAGGTTCCAAAATGCTGCGGGAACGTTGGCTGGCCCACATGGAGTCATCTCTATTCCGTGCCGTGCTGATCGTTGATGAAGCGCAGGAGATGCATTCCAGCGTACTGAGCGAATTGCGTTTGCTTTGTTCCGATCAACTCGACTCGCGCTCCATACTGACCGTGGTGCTCTCTGGCGACGACCGCCTGCCAGAACTCTTTCGCACCAGAGAGTTGATCCCTTTGGGGACCAGAATAAGGGTGCGTATGAACATGGGAGCCATGCATCCAACACAGTTGAAGGAACACCTGCGTCACGTCCTGAGCGTGTCAGGAAACCCAGACCTGATGACCGAGGAACTGAGCGATACCCTGTGTGAACGGTCTGTCGGCAATCTTCGCATTCTGATGGGAATGGGGGCCGAGTTGTTGGAGGCTGCCATCCAACGCCAAATCGATAGAATCGATGAAAAATTGTTTCTGGACACTTTTGCCCCACAAATCACCCTGAAAAATAAATCAAAACCTGTTCCAGCGGCAAGGTCTCGATGATCAACGAACTGAAAACTCAGACTGCATTGTCTCACACTTGGCGCATGTTGAGCTGGT
>JADFYY010000201.1 GCA_015232825.1 Magnetococcales bacterium | reverse complement strand
CGTATGATTTTTAGGTTGTACCGAAGAGGTTTTAGTCGCAATCATGTGATTGATATATTTAATTTTATCGACTGGGTAATGCATTTGCCGAAAGAGCTTGATGATCGGTTGAACGCAGAAATTCTTGAATATGAGGAGAGCCAGGAAATGCCTTACATTTCGAGTATGGAACGGTTTGGAGAGGAACGGGGGCGACAGAAGGGCGAGGCCACGATGCTGACGCGCCTGTTGCAACGGCGTTTTGGCAATTTGCCTGTCTGGGTCAGTGAAAAAATAACCATAGCTGACCAGCCTACTTTGGAGGAGTGGAGTCTCCGGTTATTTGATGCCCAATCACTGGATGCGGTCTTTGCAGATCGGACATGACGACAGCGACCATTCTCCAGAATGGCCACCAGTCCTGGATGCTGTCTTTGCAGATTGGACATGACGCCAACCATTCTCTGGAATTGGCCTTTACCACCCACGCAGAAAGACGGCATTTCCGTACCTCGTCTCCGCGCTGGATTTTCTCCGGATTCTCCAGATTCTCCGGAAAATGGGTGAGAAATTTTCGACAAATGACACTTGCCAACCAAGCGGTAGCTGAAACCGAGTCCAGAGGTGCTTCGCGTACAGCAGTAGAAAATTTTGTGAGCATCAAAAAAGTCTTGACAGATCAATCTTATCGCATGTTAAAGAGTTCTCCTGATGCCGCGATCAGGGAAATCCACGGAAAGGCCGCCAGAAAGGTGAGGCCGCGATGCTGACGCGCCCCCACAAGTGACGCCGTAATTTTAAAACCCAGTCTCGCGAATCAGACTCTCCAGTGCCGTGCGTTGAATCATGGATAGCAAACTGCGAGCCGTATGATGTTTGATTACCACAATGCCTCGTAGCAGATGCGGCAATGCGGTCACATTCATCTTAGGCTGCAAAATCACACGATAAATGGCCGTAGTAGGAATCCATTGACCCTGCGCATTGCGACGAACCGGAACCGTGCCGCCAAATTGTGTAAACAAAACCGGTTCATCAATCCTCGTGGCTCCAACTGGAGCGATAGAGATGACCTGACACTCAATGGGATCCCAATCAATCCCTTCCGGCAAAAACCGTCCAGAATCACCCGGTTCAACCTGTGACAGCTCCCCCTCCCGAATATAGGCAATCAACTGCCATCGATCCGGGTGAGTCAATTGCAAAAGCGGTTCACCAGAGGCAACCCAAACATCATTTTTAATCTCTCTACCGACAAAAGTAACCCTGCCATCAAAAGGGGCGGTCACAGTCAATTTCTCACGTTGATGTTGTAATCCTTCAAGGTGAGTCAGCCCCAGTTCCAACTCCTTGTCATTGATGCCTGATTGCTTGATCAAGGCCGGGACAGAACCACGAAAATGGATCTTCCAGGAGGAAAGATCAATCTTGGAACGGGTAATCTCCATTTGGTTTTCCAATTCAGGAGAGACCATCTGCAAAAGTGGTTGCCCTTTTGCAACTAGGGTATCAGGTTCCACCATTCGTGAGAGAATCTGTCCCGCCATTGGTGCGTACAACGTAACCTGCTGTTCTCTCTGCAATACTGCGGGAGCTTGCAGCGACCCTTTCCAGGGGATAAACAAGACCACAATCAATCCGATCAACACGCTAAAAGATAACAAAGTGCGCTTATTCAGACGCACATGGGTCTCTGGACGCAACCAAGCGCGAATTTCGCTCCATATGGGACGAACCAGAAACCAACCAATTTCAACGCTCATAAGCAAGATTCCCAATATCTTGAAAAACAGATGATAAACCGCAATGGCAATACCCAGGTATAAAAAAAACCGATAGATCCAAGTCACCCAGGCAAAAGCAATCAACAGGTTCTGGCGATCATGAAGTGCCGCATCCGGGAAAGGGGCACCAAGTCCCAAAAGCAGTTCACGCAACTTCCAGCGTCCCAAACGGCCAGCCCGTTCATGCAGGTTTTCCACTCCAAGCCAGTCAGACAATAAATAATAGCCGTCAAATCGTAAAAACGGGCTGGCGTTCATCAATAAAGTAGATATCCAACTGACGGTGGCGATAAAAAACAGAGCATCTTTGGTCCCGCCAATGGGTAATAAACCCCAAAGCAGGGACGCCCAGGCCGTCAACATCAGTTCCGCCAGCATTCCACCGCCCGCAATCACCAGACGTCGTTCCCGAGAGGCCAGTTTCCATACATCGCTGGTATCAGTATATAAAACCGGCAACAGCATCAAAAAGGCCACGCCAATGGTTGGCACCCGGCAGCCATAACGAACGGCGGTGTAGGCATGGCCGAGTTCATGGATGGCTTTGGTCAAAAACATGGCAAAGGTCACAAACAGCACCTCTGTCAAAAAATCGGTCTCGCTGAAGGTCGCCAAGGCAATATCCCATTGCCGGGTGATGGAATGGAGACCAATCACCCCGGCAATCCCACTGGCAATGAAGAATCTTCTAGAAAAAGCCCAAAGAACCCAAGGCAAGGTCTTGCGCAACAATCGATCTGGATTGAACAACGGCACACGAAAAAAAAGATAAGCATGAAACAAATGTTGCATCCAGGATTGTTGCATGGATTGAACGTGTTTGCTCAGACGCTCCAGACCACGTTCCCCCTGAGGCCGAAGCAGATTGGCTCCCAAAAGAAAACGAATCAGTTCCTGCACATCTTCGGTCGTGGCCTCCAATGTGGTTTCGCTGGAGACCAGTTCAGCAATCCGGGCCGGTCCACCGCGTCGCCAACGACAGAGTATTTCAAATTCACGCCAACCGAGTCTGAAAAATTGATTGGTGGCCGGATCGCCCAAAGTCCAAGTCGGTGCGCCGTCCGTGGTTCGTGGACCTGGAAACAGATGGAGTTCCTCGCGCAATGGCGGAGGCCGTCCACTATCAATGGGTGGCTCGTTCACAGTCCCAACTGTTGCCGCATACGCGCAAGGGGATGTCGAAATAGGTAATAAAACAAAGTCGTCCTTCGTCCTTGAATCTTGGCCGTGCCACGCAAGCCGATCCTAGGTGGTGGGACATCCGCTTGAAAACGTGCCTTGATGAGATAAGAGAGTACCCCTTCCATCTCCTGTGCCTCATAGGCAATGCGGGTTACACTGCCAGACCATGTGGTCAATGGATCCATGTTGGGATAAAGCGTTACCTGGGCGTCTGTTTCAATGACCAAGATGTCACTGACTGGCAAGCGAATCTCCAACTCCGCCGCATTGGGATCGGCCACCTCCAGGATGCGCTCCCCAAGCGGTACAGGCTTACCAAGCCAATGATGGACATCCTCAAAAATGGCCGTGCCGTCTCGCGTGGCCAATACCTGAACACGATCCAATAAAATACGGACCCCATTGGCTTCCGCAAACTGCTTTTTCAGGCGGTTTTCCAATACAGCCTTTTGAATCCGACTTTCTGGATCTGTGACCGCCTGTTTGAGAACCTGCCGATACTCCTGCTGAATCAAGTCAAAGGTTCTATTTTCCACTTCCAGCTTATTATTTAAGACAGCCGCATCCAACGTAAAAAGCAGATCGCCCTTTTTGACCATCTGGTTGGGCGTCACATGAAAGGCGTTCAGTGTGCCATCCAAGGGAGCGCGTACCGGGGTCGGATCACGGGCCACAACTGTGGATGGTGCCAACGCGGATTGTTGAACCGGAAACCAACACACCAAGAATAACAACAAAACTATGGCCAGCTTGATCCGCATCTGGTGCGAAGAGAACCAGACTCGCCACGGAATCCCCTTCATACGGGAACGTTTATTGATCAACTCCCAGGCATTGGCATAGGAACCGGCCAGTTTGCTAATCAATTTGATTTCTGGGTCTGCCCATGGTGTTGACTTCACCAACATAAGCCCACCAAGTCGCTCGTCTAAGCCCGTGTTCAACGGAACCCAGATGGCATGAGCCGGTAACCACTGCTCCCAGGCCTCCCCATCCTCTCCTTTGATATCATTGGCAGTAAAGCAAAACGGCATTTTGTGATGATGCTTGGATATTGGATTCAATACGCGAGTCAACCAAACAATATAAGGGGCGCGTCGATTGATT
>JADFYY010000200.1 GCA_015232825.1 Magnetococcales bacterium | reverse complement strand
CATTGACCATCTCTTGCAACGCATTTTTCATTTTTTCCGTTAATAGATGCACTCCCCCCCCCTGTTCGACTTGGTTTCCTTGCTGATCCAACCATCCATTTTTTTCTGATGGGTACTATGTGGGTACTGAAACAAAAACGGCCACCTTGAGAGTGGCCGTAACTGTTTGATTTTGTTGGTGGGCGGCACAGGGATTGAACCTGTGACCCCTGCCGTGTGAAGGCAGTGCTCTCCCGCTGAGCTAGCCGCCCTAGTGGACTAACTTCATCCATGGCTACTGTTCTTGATGATAGCTCACTTCTTCAGGTGGCGTCAATGGAAATCGAGAGGTTGCAATTTTTCCTGAAGCGTCGAGGGTGATCCAGGGGGGGATGGTTACTTCTCCTTGTGTGAGATCCAACTCCCATACGCTTTCTTCAGGAGTGGCGGCGTCAATGGGTGGGGAAGAACAGAGTTGAAAGCCATGGTTCCTGAACATGGATTGCGCCGGGCCATTCTTGGCCGTGGGCCTGACCCGTCCCCGGATGAGTCGCAAACCGGATTCTCGTGCCCAGATGCATAGGTGAGCTAACATGGCGGTCTCAATGGTGCGGCCAATGACTCGACAACTCAATAAAAAAGTATCGATCAGAAGGATTGATTCCTGGCCCAAACACTCAGCCATGACCACCCCAACCAAGCCATTGTCACCAAAACAATCGCTTACCTGGACAGTCAATAGCAACCAGTTGGGATTGGATAACCGTCTGTCAATCTCTTCTTCAGTATAGCGAAACGTGGTGAGATTGAATTGGTTGGTCTTTTGGGTCAATTGGGCGGTGCGGGGCAGGGTGGCTTGGGTCAGAGGACGGATGGTCACCCGCATGGCGAGATTGGTGTAATATTCGGTCAAAGAGTCGCTGGAGGCCTGCAACTCCTCAGCTTTCGCTCTTTGCTGGTAGAGCGTATTGCGCTTTTTGTCCTCAGCAGAAAGGGTCAGAGAGTCAAACCAGCCGTCTTGGCTCAAGGTGTCAACCGCTTCTTCGGGACGCGATGGAAAGGGAATCACGGTAACCATGGGCAAGGCAATGTTGATTTGGGAACACTCCGCTGGATTGTCGTCCATGAACACCATTTGCTCTAGGCCAATGTTTAGACGTCTGGCAATGTTTTGCAGAGATTGAGACTTGGGATTCCAGTGAATCTCCTGACAGGCAAAGTGATGGGATTTTAAAATCATGGCCGGGTGGTGCTGAAAAACCTCAGCCACATCCTCTGGGTTGTTTTTGCTGGCAATGGCCAACAGAACTCCTCGGTTATGTAGATGCAGTACCGCACGTTGAAACGCCACAAAGGCACTGCCAGGATAGTAAGCTCCCAGTTTAAGCCCGGCAAGACCCTCCTCGCCCAGAATGCCCCCCCAAAGGGTGTTGTCTAGGTCCAAAACCAGACATTTTCGGGCCAATCCAGAGACCGCACGCAAGTATTTTAAATACTCCTTGGCCAGTCGTGGCATCATTTTTTGCGCAATCGGAGCCTTGGCCAGATGGGCCATGCGTAGGTCATACCAGTTTTCCGCGCCAACACGGGCGACCAAGCCCGCATATTCAACCACATAGACCCCTTTTTGTGTGCGAGAGAGAGCCAACAAGGCAGCGTTGACCGCATGGATCATTTCAGCCTGTCCGGGAGTAGCAAGGCCATCGAGTATGCCCTGGACACGGTGGGTGGGCGGGTCGAAATTGTGAATCAACAACAAGGCGTCCGAGTGGCGTCGAAAGGCGGTAATCAATGGGGTGATGCACGCCATGGCCTCACTGACCCAATGTTCCTGATCTGTCGGAGCCAAGGTGAGATCATCGGTATAGATCGCGGGTATCACCCGTTCCCCTTCCATGGCGAGAATGACGACATCTGGCTTGAAGGCGTATAATGGGCTATCTGGCTGGATTATTTCCTGGTGGTATTGAGCAAAACCAGCCTGATAAATCAGAATGCGCAGACCATGGGCCATTCCCAAAGCCGTGAGGGCATCTTGGATGAATTCAATGGAAAAAGAGGCCAACAAGGCAACCCGGATGGGTTTAAGTCCCAAGCCCCCTTCGGGCAGTTGTTGCGTTAAACGACTGACAAAACGCCATCGACCCGCATCGGTTCCCAAATTCAGAAAATCCTTGGCCGCAGAGGTGGTTTCGTGGGTCAGGTTTTGTTCCAGGCAGCTCAACAGGCGCGTTCTGTAATCAAAGGTCATAACAAAAATTACCCTCCAGACTCTTGCAGGTTCAAAAGGGTCCATGGCCGAATGAACCTTTTTTTATCTCTTGCTTAGTATATCCTGTACTTTCTAAAAATGCCCCGTAATCTTTTCGGTACGATTCATTTTTTACTCACACATGACTTGAGGATCCTATCATGAACATCATCTCTGACCCGACTCCTGTTCTTCTGATCGACATTGTTGGTTTTTCCAATTGGAATCGCCAGGAAGAGCTTGAAAATGTGGTGAAACGGTTGCAGAGTTTGCTTGATCGTGCTTTTGCAAAAATAATTGACTTTGCCGATCCTGTTAAACTGATGCCCCGTCATGGGACAGGAGATGGTTATTATCTTTTTTTCAACAGCTTGCCCTCGCCAGCAGCCATGCGGGTTGCCATTGATTTTGAACAGGCCTTGAAACTGGATAATGCAAACTACCCAGACTATCCGTTGCGGTTGCGGTTGGCACTTGCTTTTGGAGAAGTGCGGATGGTGGGAGATCAATGGAGTGGACAGGTTCTTATTGAAGCAGCCCGGTTGATTGATGATGCGCGTGTCAAGAAGTTGATGGAGGATGAGCCAAACCGACTCACGGTGGTGGTGGCCTCCCGTTTGTTTTGGAATGATTGGTTTGCACATAAACATAAAAATAATCCAAAACTGGCCATTCCGGTGAATCTGCCTTGGAGTCCCATTGATTGTCTCGACAAGCACGGTCAGATTTTTCCAGGCTATATCCAGGTAGGCACTGCCATTCAGACGACGAGCCAATTCACCCTTTGGTTTAAAACCCTGCTGGACAAGGTTGGCAAGTTGGAGATTCGTGGCATTGGTTCTGGGGCGGGACGGAGTAAGGAGGCTGGGTTGTATGATATTGAAGCCCTTTACACCCCGTTACGCAGTCGGAGCGATGAGTCGGTATCTTTGGCGGAGTTGCTGGCCAAACAATCCCGATTGTTGATCGAGGGTCAGCCAGGGGCCGGCAAGACTACCTTTTTACGTCTGGCGGCGGCCATGCTGTGCCGGGATATTTTAGAAATTCCTTGTCCAGATGCGCGGAGTTGGCGTGGGCGTTATCTGGGGCTTTCGGATGAGGGGGTGCCACGGGTTCCCCTTTTTTTGCGTCTGTCGGAACTGGCGCAATTGTTAAGCAAGGATGAAAAACCTTCTGCCGATGATGGCCGCCGTTTATTGGATCTGTTGGATTTTCAAGCCAATGATCATTCTGAAGCATGGCGTAAATACTGGATCGGGTTATTGGCGCAGGGCAAGGCCATGGTGTTGCTGGATGGTCTGGACGAGGTGGCGGATGAAGGGTTGCGGCGGCGGGTGATCCTGATTGTTCAAGATGCCATTCGGCGGTGGGAAAAATGTCCCATGGTGGTGAGCAGTCGGCCTTTTGGGGTGGAGCAGATGAAAGGGTTGGGGTTTCATCATGCGGTGATTGAACCCTTTGTCCCAAAGGAGATCGAGGCGTTCATCGGGCGGTGGTCAGAGGCTTTGCACCAACAGGCGGGATCCAATCATAAGGATATTCTTCTCAAGGCGATTCTGGAGAAGCCAACCATTCGTATTTTGGCGGCCAATCCAGTGATGTTGACCTGTTTGTGTGTGGTCCATTGGAATGAAGGCCAATTGCCCGAAGGTCGGGCGCGGGTTTATCAGGCGGTGATTCGTTGGCTGATTGCTTCCCGGTCGGATTGGCGCACCAAAGAGGGATATGGCGACCGTTTCGCCATGGAGGCTTTCGCCAGCCTTGCTTTGGCCATGATGACGGCCAATGATGGGAAAAAACAGGCAGTGTTTGATATTCAGGAAGGCGCGGTGGCGGTGGAACAGAGAGTTGTCCGCCATTTTTCAGAAAATAAAACCAAAGAAGATCG
>JADFYY010000001.1 GCA_015232825.1 Magnetococcales bacterium | reverse complement strand
ATGGATTACTATCCGTATCCAGCGATTGCAGCAGACGAAGGATTTTTGTGACCTTGTTTTGTTGCCCAGCCGTTTTTGTACTATCCACTTCCAATGGGTCAGTCACAATATCCATGGGAGTCATGAAGGCGGCTGCCGTACCCTCTCCCAATCCCATGCCATTGACCGAGAATTTGACGGTATCGAATGGCAGATAGCTAAATTGTCCACCATTTTTGGTGACACCCGAAAGATTGCTTGGCGAACTGACATAAGCCAAACCGTCAACCGGGGCATCGGAAAAAACGCCTGTCAGTGTGCTTTCCCCAACAGGCGAACTGCCGCCCGCTCCAGTACCACCGCCGCCGCAAGCCATACTCAGCATGCTTAAGCCGACTGCAGCCAACGCACTGATTTTTTCATTCAAATGATTTTTATTCATTACAAAACACCTTGATTTTTATTAAGGAGTGAATACATCGTATCTAGCAAGGAACGGATGGTGGCCGGGTCAAACCGTTTGGCGTCATAGGCTAAAAAGATTTGCAACTGTCTGCCCTCCACAATGGCGTTGAATGTCAGGTCATAAAGGGTTCCAACCCGGTCGCTAACGCGATAGGGGGCCATATCACTGGTTGCCTTCAGGGATAATGTGCCTGGATCAAAACGGTACTCACCCAAATAATTAAAACTAATTTGGGGTTGCAAACAAAATTTCATCCCAGCTTTCATGGAAGCAGGGGTGATATACCTTAAAAGGCCATAACCTATGCCATGATTGGGAATTCGATTTAATCGATCCCGAATGGCTTCACGCACCTGGAGCGTGGTTTGACCAGGGAGTACCGATAAAATGACTGGAAAAACGCTGGTAAACCAACCTACAGTACGACTGACATCTACATCATCGACAATCGGTTCCCGTCCATGCCCTTCGAGCATGATGGGAATTTGTTCCAATTTAAATAAAATTTGCAACGATTGTGCCAGAGAAGCCAGAAGAATGTCAAGGATGGGAACAGGCGCGATGGCCTGCAACAATTTCTCGGTTTCGATTATGGAAAACGTGATGTTTTGATCCTGGATTTCTGGCGTTGGATGGTCTGGTTGTGCGTAGGAATAAGGAATCAGATCCACTCTCGTGGCATCGACTTGTTGCCAATAGGCCAACTCCCGCAACAGACGCAAACTGCGACTGTAAGTCTGCACCCCTTTGGCCCAACGTTGAAAGGAGCCGCTTTTGGGCGGCAGAGTGATCGTCAGACCTGCTATTTTTTGTTCATAGCCGCGTAGAATGTCATCGAGCAAAAATCGCCAGGAGAGAGCGTCAATAATCAGGTGGTGGATCACGATTAACAAACGATCCTCGTTGTCCAAACGAAACAGACGGGTCTTGAAAAGAGGTCCACGAGCCAAATCAAGGCCACTTTGCAACTCTTTGGTCAGACGGTCAATCTCCTGCTCGCTTTGCCGGTTTGCACGCAAGTCCACCACCATGAAATCAACGGGATAATCCAGACCCGCAATCTCTTGAACCCTGTTCACACTAAAACGCGCCCTGAGTAGGTCATGATGGGTTTGCACAGCCTCAAGAGCGGCTTGCAAGGCCGCTTCGTCCAGTGGTTCTTGAAAGAAAAAGGTTTCGGCATGGTTGAAATGGTGATGATCCAGCGGATACTCCTGGAAAAACCAACTCTGAATGGCTGTCAGAGGTACGATTCCGGTTATGGTTTCTTGGTTGGTTGCTCTTTTGGTGCCGGTTTCAATGCGGTTGGCAAGAGTTGCAATGGTGGGATGGAGAAACAGATCTTTGGTTTCTAAACCCAAGGCCGCCATCACTTGAATGGCCTTGATGGAGTCGCCACCCAGAGTAAAAAAATCATCCTGAACGCCAATGTCTGAACGTCCAAGAATCTTTTGCCAAAGCTCGATCAGTCGGGTCTCCAATGCCGTGCGGGGAGCCAAAAGTGTCCGGGGAGATGGGGTCTGCTGCTGGGCCAGACGCAACAAAAAGGCGCGGTCGATCTTGCCATTAAGGGTGAGCGGCAGTTTGTCCAGGGTAATCCATCGAGATGGGATCATGTAACTGGGCAAGGAGCGGTCTAGCCATGACCGCAAGGGCTCTGGTTGCAGGGTGACAGGGGTGACAAAGGCAATCAGTTCCGTGGTAACCAGAACTGTGGCCTCTCGCACCTGGGGATGTTGCAGAAGATGATGGGCCACCTCGCCGGGTTCCACCCGGTTTCCGCGAATTTTGACTTGATCATCCACCCGCCCCAACAGGTCAAGTGTGCCATGATCACGCCAGCGGCCAAGGTCGCCAGTGCGATAAAGCCGCGTTCCGGGTTGCCAAGGGTTGGGGATAAATCGCTCCGCCGTTAATTCAGGCCGGTTGAGATACCCCCGCGCCACGCCAGGACCAGCCACACAGATTTCACCGGGAATTCCCAACGGTGCAAGCCCTTCCGATCCATCCAGAATGAATATCGAGAGATTGTCAACTGGATAGCCAATGGGAATCAGGCCGTCGGCAGGTTCTGACATCACCCGGTACATCGTGGCACAAACCGAGGTTTCTGTGGGACCGTAGGCATTAAAGTAACGCAAACGACTGGCATAATAAAGCGCGTCTGCAAGAATCGGCGGTTCACCGGCAGTGATCAGGGTTTTGAGGTGGTCAATTTTTTGGCGATTATCGATACTGGCCAGGGTGTGCAGATAAATGGGCGGCAAGGTTGCGACCGTGACCCCGACCTCTCCCATGAGATCGAGCAGTTGGATCGGGTTGACAAGGATGGCCTGTCGAACCGGAACTAAGGCCGCACCACACAACAAGGCCATGAAAATTTCTGACAAAGAGGCGTCAAAAGAGGGAGAGGCGAATTGCAATACCC
This sequence comes from Magnetococcales bacterium, assembly GCA_015232825.1. Taxonomy (GTDB): domain Bacteria; phylum Pseudomonadota; class Magnetococcia; order Magnetococcales; family Magnetaquicoccaceae; genus Magnetaquiglobus. The sequence continues at coordinate 86,865 of JADFYY010000001.1, read as the reverse complement.
GATCCTGAGCCGTGACCCCAAAGGTGCGAATTTGCGCCAGGATCATGTTGACAAAACCGCTCTGTTCCACTAACACCCCTTTGGGTTGGCCAGTGGAACCGGAAGTATAAATAACGTAAGCTAGAGAGTTAGGCAAGCAGGAACCAGAAATTTTTGGTGCGGTCCCGGTACGAAACTCGTTGAGACCATTCTCCTCCAACAGAATACGGCAACCACTATCGTTCATCATGAAATCAATGCGTTCGCTTGGTGTGGCAAAGTCAATGGGCAAAACCGCCCCTCCCGCCTTCATGATGCCCAATATCCCAGCATAAAACGCAGCGGAACGGTCCACCACCACCCCGACAATCTCTTCGTGGCGCAAGCTGAAATTGGTCAGAAGATGTTCGGCAATGCGGTTGCTCCACTCATCTAGGTTACGATAATTGATGATCTCTCCAGCCTCCAGGATTGCTTGGGCGTCTGGGGTTGCGGCCACTTGGCATGCGAACAGGTCAACGATGGTGGCTTGTTGCGGGTAGGGGGCGCGATGGTGATTGAAGGTTTCCAAGAGGAGGAGACGCTCCTCATCGGGTAAAATCTCCAGAAGGCGAATGGGGAGTTGGGGCGTGGCTTGGACGCTTTGCAACAAGCGGGTGAGTTGGCCTGTCAGGCGTTGAATCCGTGCGGGAGTAAACAGGTCGGTATTGAAGGTTACAGCCAAGCGCAGTTGTTGGTCGTGTTCAAAAAAATCAAACACCAGATCAAAGCGGCTGATTTGGGCATCCACGTCATAGGTGGAGACGGTCAAACCAGAGGGGCTTGGACGATCCGGGAGCAGATCCTGCATGACCACCATCACATCAAACAACGGTGAACGGCTCATCTCCCGTTCCAGATTGAGTTCCTCCACCAGTCGATCAAAGGGGTAGAATTGATGCTCGAACGCTGCGAGGATGGTCTGTTTGACCTTGGTCATCACCGAGGCAAAGGTTTCGTTGGGGTCAAGGATGTCGTGCAAGGCAATGGTATTGAGATAAAGACCGATCTGTTCTTCGAGTTCGGGGAGTTCCCGTCCAGCCACCGGCGTGCCGACAGTGATGGGTCGATTCTCTTGTGGGCCAGCCTGACGCAACAGCAGGATTTTGATCAACGCAGTCAGCACCATGAATAAAGTAGCTTGGTGGTTGACGCCCAATTGCAGGAGAGAGGCCCGTGTTTCTGGGGTGAAATCGTGGATAAAAACGCGACCATTGAAGGTTTGCACCGGGGGTCTGGGAAAATCAGTGGGCAGCACCAAAGAGGGGTGTTCTGCCAGTTTCTCCAACCAATAGGCACGGGCTGCGGTGGTGTCGCGGTCATTTTGATAGGCGGCGTAATCCTTATATTGAATGGCCAGTGGTGACAGAGGAGAAGGTCGGTTTTTTAGGATGGCCTCATAAATCAGCATGGTTTCGTTTTGCAGAATCTCCATGGACCAGCCATCGCTAATGATGTGATGCATGTTGAGCAATAATAAATGTCTTTGCTGCGCCAGTCTTATCAAGGTGACTCGATAAAGAGGCCCTTCAGCCAGATTAAACGGGGTACGGGCATCATCCAAGGCCAAAATGCGGGCTTGAGCGTCGGGATCAGGTTCGTTGGAGAGATCAATCCGTAACAGGTGGGCTAAAACCAGCGGGGAGATGCGTTGCCGGGGTTGCGATTGTTCTTGAATAAAGGTGGTACGCAGGGCTTCATGGCGCAGGGCCACCGCTTCCAAGGCCTTTTCTAGCACATCGGCATGCAACAACCCCCGGAATTCATAGAGGGACGCGGTATTATAGGCAATGGCGCGACTCTCCATTTGTTGCAGAATCCACAACCGCATTTGGGCGTTGGAGAGGGGATAGGTCGCCTGTTTTGCTATCGGTTGAATGGATTGCTGGGTGGTGGCCGACCGGTTGCGTATCCAGGCGCAAAGTGTCGCGATGGTGGGATGGGCGAACAGTTCGCTCAACTGGATCGTCACACCAAACTGTTTTTGAATGCGCGAGACCATGCGCACCGCTTTTAGGCTGTGGCCGCCTAGTTCAAAAAAAGAGTCGTGACGTCCCACCGGACCACACCCCAATACCTCCTGCCAGATGAGGGCCATTTGGTGTTGCTCTTCACCTTGCGGGGGGAGAAATGGCGTGGTGACGCGCTCCCGATTGCCTGGACCCTCTACCGGCAGATTGAGCAAATCTGTGTAATGGTTGTGGATCAATGGCAGGTAATGGGCCTTGTGCAGCAAAGAATCTGTATGGTTTATATCGGGAGACCAACGTAAGATTTTTTCCGTTTTTTGGGGGATGGTTGGTATTGCTGAAACCGTCATCACAGATTTTTTTACAGTGACCGGCGGTGAACCGTTGTAAACAAAACGGATGTGTCCGGTCTCTTCTGGCAAGGCGTGGCACGGGGCACCAAACAGCAAGCCGCCAGCCGTGGTTCCCTCCTGTTGCAGCGGCGAGTTGGTCAGAAAGGTCAAGATTGGGCTGTTTTTGGCAGTGGCGCGATATTCGGCCAGCAGATGTTCAATCCCTTGTTCCTGGCAATAGCGGCGCAAACCATGCAAGATTGCGGTTTCAACCCCACGCCCAAGCACGCGACAGCTTAATAAGAAGGTGTCTGTGAATAAACGGTTTTCTTCCTTCCGGGCAAGCACCACGCCCACCAACCCATAATCGCCGAAACGATCCAAAACGTGAATGGTCCAGCCGCGCCAATCTGCATGGCTGATCAAGGCGGTGATTTCGGCTTCGGTGCGGCGAATGGTGCTGAGATTGAATTGATTGGTCCGTTGGGTGAGTTGCGCAACACGGGGGCAATGCTCCTGACGCAAGGGCTCCATGAAAACCTGAATCTCCAGGGTTTGCAAAAAATTCTCCAACGAGCTGGCATCTTCTTGGTGGAGGCGGCGTTGTTGCTCCTCTTGGTACATGACCGCCCGTTTTTGATCTTCCTCGGTGACGGCAAAGCGGTCAAACGCCCAGATATGACGCAAGAAAAGATCAAAATCCTGATGATTTTGTGGCAGTTGCAAGGTCAATACTTCGGGACGGTTGGTCATCATCTCCGCGCATTCCATCCCAGAGTCGTCCAGAAAGACAAAGCTCTCCAAGCCAAGATTCAACGCCTTAGCCAACTCCCGCATATTGTCAGATTTGGGCAACCAGTTGATGCGATGGGCAACAATATGATTCCGTTGCAACACCATGTCAGGATGATTGGCAAACACCTCCCAGACATCTTCCGGGTTGTTTTTGCTGTTGAGAGCCAATAAAAATCCGGCATTAAGACGCTCCAGCATGAACCGCTGCAAGGCCTGATGGCCGGGAGTGATGAGCAGGCCACCACTGCCACCTTCCCCGCACACCCCTTGCCACAAGGTGTTGTCGCAATCTAAGACAATGACTTTAAACGGCGAGGTCAGACTGGCAACCATCCTCCGGGCAATCCATAGCCCCATGGCCGCGTAATAGCCATCGGAAAAAGGGATATGTCCGGTTTGATCCTGATGCAGGTCAAAAACGTCATCGATGCCATGCAAAGAGGCCAGATTGGCCAGATCCAGCAGAGGCCAATCGTGGAAATGGGTGCGAAAACGTTGATACAACTCCTGAATCATCTCTACTGCGCCATCGATTTCTGGTAGATGCTGGGAGGGCGGCAGTAGACCCATCAGCAGAGGGGCTTGGTTGACTCGACTGGCAAGGGCGTGCAGCAGTTGTTGATAGTAGGCCTCCAAATGGGCCTGACACGCTTGACGATCCGAAGAGGACAGGTCACGAATCCAATCTTCAAAGCGGATCAACAGCAGGGTCGTGCCAGAATGGGTGGAGAGCAGGCTATCGGGATTTAATAATTCCTGGAAAATCTGGTTATAAGGAGCAAAAATGGGATCAATGGTCAGACCAAACGCCGCTCCCCACCAACGGATGTGGGGGGCGAGAGGTTCGGCGGTAAAGGTGGCCGCCACGGCCAGTTCGACTCTTTTGGGGTCATTCGCGCTTTTGGTTTTTTTCTCAACCGTGCGAACCGAGGTTAAGGCTGGCAGGGTGATGGCCTCTATGGTCAAGGCGTCATTGGCGACCAGTTGGGTCAGGATGGCTTGTAGATTGGCGACCATCTCATCCACCTGGGCCGGATCTAAGGCAGAGTGATTGATGATCATGTTGAATCCCAACTGCTCACCGGGTACGACTTGCACGGTGAGGGGGTAGTTGGAGTGGTCCACCTGTTTATAGTGTTCCACCACTAGGGATTCCTCTTGTCCAGCGGCGATGGAAAAGTGGGCCATATCGGCGGCGGCGTAGTTTTCGAACACCAGGATATGGTCCAAGAGTTCCTGTTTTAAGTCGCTGTTGGCCTGAATATCGGCCAAGGCGTAATGGTGAAACTCTTGGGAAAGGGTTGATTCGTTTTGCACCTGGCGCAGCAGTCGATGAAAGGGGGTGTTGGGTTCTGGACGGATTCGTACTGGTATGGCGTTGATGAACAGGCCAACCATCCGCTCCACCCCTGGAATCTCTGGGGGACGGCCTGAAACCGTGGCCGCGAATACCACATCATGGGCCTGATTATATCGTCCAAGCAGAATGGCCCAAACGGTTTGAATGAGACAGTTTTGCGTCACTCGATGGCGGGCCGCCAGTTGCTTTAAATCGGCTGTTAGGGTTTTGGAAAGGGTGTAATGACGCTCTTCGGCTTGAAATGGGCTCGTGTTTTGTCGGTCGCAACCTGGAAGCAGGGCCGCTCGGTGATAACCGGAAAGATAACGCTGCCAGTACCGTTGCGCCGCCTTTTGGTCTTGTTGATTGAGCCATTGAATATAGCTGCCAAACGACACGGGTTTTGGCAGGCGGTGGGGTTCTCCACGTTGCATCGCCGCATAGATCTGAAAGGCCTCTTCGTGAATGATGCCCACACTCCAGCCATCCAAAATGATATGGTGAAAGCTGTGAACCACCTCAAAGCGGTCTGTTTCCACCTGAAAAACGGCCATGCGCATCAGCACATCCCGGCTTAGATCAAACCCTTTTGTCCAATCCTCTTTTTTATAGTTTTCAATAAATAATGGGTGTTGGTCTGGCGGTAGTGAGCGCAAATCATGAAACGAGAAAACAATTTTTTGCTGTTTCAAGACGACTTGTCGTGGTTGCGCGACATTTTTGTAAGCAAAACGTGTTCTTAATGGCTCGTGGCGTTGCATCACCTCATTCCAAGCGGCTTCAAACCGTGTTATATCCAGGTGGCCACGCAAGCGAAACTGGCACTGTTCAAAATAGGGATTGGATGAGAGGTCATGCAAGGCATGAAAAAGCATTCCCTCTTGCATGGGGGTCATGGCATGAATCTGTTGAATGTCTTCTTTTTTCATATCAATTATTTATCTTGGTTTGATCCATTGAATCAAGGTGTCAAACAATTGTTGACGATCAATCGGCTTCGTAATATGGCCATTCATGCCAGCCTCCAGGCTTTTGTCATAGTCCTCCGCTAGGGCGTGGGCCGTCATAGCCAGAATGGGCAATTCTTGGCCGTGAGACTCGGATCGAATGGCGCGAGTGGCGGAATATCCATCCATTTCTGGCATCTGGATATCCATCAATACCAGATCATAATCGCCAGTTGCTACCATGCGCACGGCTTCCAACCCATTTTGCGCCACATCCACCAAGATGCCAACATTATTGAGGATATTTTTGGCGATCATTTGGTTGATGATGTTATCCTCTGCTAACAAAACTTTGGCACCACTCAAGAGTTGTGAGAGTTGCTTTATGTCTTTAGTTTTTGAAATTTTATCTTTATTGTTAAAATCTGAGGATTTCAGTTTGCGACCCAGAGTGACAGTAAAATGAAAAGTGCTTCCCTGACCGACTTCACTTTCCAGCCAGATTTCACCGTTCATCATTTCCACCAAGCGTTTACAAATGGCCAATCCCAAACCTGAGCCACCGAATTTCCGCGTGATGCTCTCATCGGCCTGGGTAAAAGAGGTGAAGAGAGTGGCCTGTTTTTCCTTAGGGATGCCAAGACCTGTGTCCTTGACCGAAAAATGGAGTCGTGCGGTGTCATCCGTCAACTCAACTGGAACGACCTGAATGATAATCTCCCCATGCTTGGTAAACTTGATGGCGTTGCTGATGAGGTTGAGCAACACTTGTTGCAGGCGTAATGGGTCACCAATCAGCCAGCCAATCCCATCTGGCGGAGCTTTAATAATTAACGCAACATTATTGGTGTCTGGTTTGAACAATTCGATGGAATCATTCAATAACGCATTCAGGCGAAATTCCAAAAGCTCTAGGGTCATCTTGCCACCCTCGATCTTGGAGAAATCAAGGATGTCGTTGATCACTCGCAACAAGATGCGAGAGGAGTTTTTGGCCTTTAAAAGGTAATCTTTGGTTTTAGGAGGAATCTCAGTATCCAAGGCCAAATCGATCATACCCATCACGCCATTCATCGGGGTACGAATCTCATGACTCATATTGGCAAGAAAATCAGACTTAGCACGACTGGCCGCCTCAGCCACATTTTTGGCAGCGAGCAAGGCGGAAGTGGCTTGAATCAAGGCACGCAGGGGGATATTTCTTAAGGGGAAAAAAATAATTAAAGAAATTATAGTACTGAGGAACAAAGTCAACAAGATGGGAATCAGCAAGGGGCGCAGCGATAGGGTGATCTCCACCTCACCGACAACCTCTCCATAGTCATAAAGCTTTTCCTGGCGAGTCAAACGCGGAAAATCGAGAGGTTCAAGAATTTGTCTGATTTCGTTTAATCGGCCATTGGAGAGCGAGAGGATGCGTATGGATGTCCCTGGCGCATGGATATCCTCCAAAACGGCTTGCAAACGAATGGCTTGGGAAGTCCAGGTGACTGGATTGTTGCTAATAAATTTATTTAAATGTACCGTACTGATTCTGAGTTCTGCTCTCAGTTGCTTGTCCGCATTATCCAGACTTAATAGAAGATGGATAATGGGCGGTAGCAGAAATACCACACTAGCCACCGCGCCTGCTATGATCGTAATAATTTTTTTTAAACTAAAAGTTGATTTTTGCATACTATGGTTTGGTAGCAGAGATGCCGAGTTTCAACAATAATGCCTTGCTTTCATCTGTGAGAAGAAAATCGGCCAATGCACGCACAGGGGCTGGAGCATCCGTCCTGGTAATCAAAAAAAATGGTTTATAATATGGATAATTATTTTTTTCAAGTGCTGGAACAGTTGGTTCCACCCCGTCTAGAGTTAACCCCTTGAGAGGGCGTTGTTCTGCGAGAATCAGGGTCAATGCGACCGCTCCGACTCCTCCCGGCACACGTTCGACCATGTTGGCAAGGTCAATATCCGTATCCGCCAAAGCGGAACCAGAAGCGCGATTGGCATGGGCCGTAGTGATGGCCTCATCCATGGCAGGAGAAATCGCTTTGAGAAGTACGGTATCCGCATCGGCTTGCGGACGCAGGATGACACGGACCCGTGAGCCATCCGGCCAAGTTTTTTGGCGACCTGAAAAGATCTCGACTAATTGCGCGAGGGTGACATTGGGTGCCAGTAATTTTTCGTGAACGACAAAAAGAAAGGGGGAACGACCAATCCATTCCTGCATCAAGCCAGCCGTTTCCTCTTCTTTTTTCAGGGGACGGCCACTTAAGGCCATATCTAAGGTGTGGGTGGTCAGAGCCTTGATGGCACCACTACTGCCCATTGGTGGTAGATAAAATTGTACTTGAATCTCTGGTTGGCGTTGGCGATAAAGCTCGGTTACTTGTTTTATGGCAGAAATGGCGGCACCGGTTCCACTGATGCGAATCGGTTCTGCAGCCCAGGACGGTGATCCGATCCATAGGAAAAAAATTGCTAACCATCCGTGAATTATGTATTTTTTATGAATATTTTTCATAATTTCTCTGTACTTTCTTTGTAAGTCTGTCTGAGATAAGGTGTGAAATAAGCTTCTATTAGGAGGGAAACATCTTGAGAACGGTGAGAACAAACAACGCCTGACCCTCTTTTTAATCATCTATAAATTTGATTTTTTTTGGAGCCGACGCGGGGAATCGAACCCCGAACCTACGGATTACAAATCCGTTGCTCTGCCAATTGAGCTACGTCGGCATGATTTTTGCGAGTTCCGCTTATTACATGTCAGCCAGAACAGAGTAGCAAGTATATCAAATGGGTTGTCAGGGTTGCAAGTCTATGCCAAACAATGGCGAGATTTTTTATCTGTTTGATAACGGTTTGTAATGTACAAGACACTTGTTAACCAGGAAAACTGTGTTGCGGATGTTTTGTAAAATGTTGAAATAAGGTTAATTTATTTGTCAAGGATGCTGCCGTGACTCAACTTAGCAATTCCGCTTCTGTCCTCGCCCGATCTTTATTGGTTGGAGGAGTACTCTCTTTTTGTGGATGGTTGTATCCTACTCAGAGTGAAGCCGATGTCATGGCGTTTTGGAAGGCAGTCGATACTGCACAAGCCAAAAATCCACAAATTCATCGCTCTGAGGCCCTACTTCGCGCCGCACGCGAGGATGACCCCAAGACCTTTTCTAAACTGTTGCCCAACGTCAATGTGCGCGGCTTGGATGTCTTGCGCGAAGGGACTCATAATTCATACAAACCTGAACCACACTCCTCTCCTAAAAGCCTTACCTTGAGCGTGGATCAACGGGTGATCAATGCCCCTTTCTGGATTGATCATGCCCAAAGCGGAGTCGTGATCGAAGCGGCTTATGCCGATTTGATCGCCATGCGTCAAGAAATTGCCTTGCGCGTGGGAACCGTAACCTCCAATTGGCTTGAAGCCAAAGAGGTTTTGGAGTTGGCTGTCAAATTTCAAAAAGTCTCCAAGCATCAACTCGAAGAAAATACCTTGCGTCTGGATGCTGGTGAGTCCATCGAAATTGATGTGCATCAGGCGGCCTCCCGTCTCAAACAGGCCGATGCCAGCTACCAGGACGCACTGAACACCTTGGAAAAAGAGGCCGCTTTGTTCCGTGAGGTGGTTGGGGAAGATCCCGATGACTCCCTTTCCTTGCCGGTCTATTCTTGGGATGAACCCTCTGACCTGAAAGAAAATATCTGGAGATGGATCGAAGATCGACCGGAGATCTGGGCTGCACGGGCTCGGATGAAGGAAAGTTTGATGTCCGAGGATATGGAACGCGCCGCTCATCTGCCTACGGTCGATTTTAATTACACGGCCAGCCACTCCTGGGATAAAGAATTTGGCACAATCGTATCTCCTTATTCCGGCAAGGAAAATTCCCATACCGTGCAGTTGGTGCTGAATGTCCCCATCTTTAAAGGCATGGAGACCGTCAGCAGAACTCGTGAAGCTGTGGCCATGAAAGAGGCCTCCATGACCGATCTGGATCGCTTGCGCAACCTAGCCAAACGAGAGGTGGAAGAGGCCCGCTACGACCTAAAAAATCATAAAAATGCCATCGCAGATCTGGAACAAGCTTTGAGTTTCAGCGAAAAGGCAACGGCAGGAATGGAGGAGAGCTTTCGCGCCAAAATTCGTACTTTGACGGATGTGCTGAATGCTCAATACGAAGTCCATACCTTGCGTACCAACTTGGTCCGTCATCGTTATCAAGCTCAATTGGCCTTAATCCGTCTCTGGAAGGCTCTGGGTCGTTTCATTTCTCCCTCTTCTCCGTCCCGACCAGACCTGCATGAAGAGTCTGTAAAAGTGGCCGAGGCTGGCCGAGATGAGGTGACCAAAGCCGCTTCCCAACGGTTGAAACAGGCCATTGCAGAGGTCAAAGCCAATCCAACCAAAGATTCCCAAAAAATCGAGGAGGGACTGCAAGCCAGATTGAATGTTCTGGAACAGAGTCAACCCGCACCTCTGATTGCCGATCAAATTCGACCCTTGAAAGAATTGACCGACAAGGATTGGTCAAAGCGTGATCCAGCACAATCGGCTAGTTCCGTGCTGCTGGCCAACAAAACCCAAAATGCTTTGCCTAAGCCGTTTCCCTTGATCCTGGATGAGGGGTGGTTCATGGTGCATGTCGGAACGTTTGTGGACGCAGATCTGTTGGGTAATAGGGTCAGAAATTTGGCAGATGTCGGAATTCCGAGCTGGTCGGAGAAAATTAAATCCCCAGACGACAAAATATTGACCCGTGTGCTGGTGGGTCCGTTTTCCTCCCAAGCTGAACTCCTGGAGGCCATGTCGATGATCAATAAACGTACCGGCAAAGATGTGGGATGGATTCCGATTGCTGGTATTGCCGCACGGATTTCCGTCTCGACAAAAGAGGGTAATCAGGATGGAGTGGTGTTGCGATCCAACCGTGAGGGTGAGTAAAAAATCAAACCAAATCGATTTCCGACAGGGTTTTGCGAATTGCGGCGCGTACCATCTCGTTGCTAAAAGAGATGATTTTTTGTTGGCCTTGACTCGTAATTTGTAGGAGACCGGCTTGAAAAAGATGGGTTGTGACCGCCTCTGTGGCTTGCGCATCCCCATGCAGATTCCAAGAGAGCAAATGGGACATGCTGACCTCCTCGCTACTGGCCGCCAAGGCGCGAATCATCTTCCAATCCATGCCAGATATGGCTTGAAGCCGTTCCAAAACCATGCTCAGCAAAGAATCTGGAAACAGATTGTGCGCCTGAATCGTTTCAAGGAGAACCGATTCTTTAAGCTGGACTAGATGTTGGGCGATTTCTACGGCAAACAAGGGAACGCCACGGCTCCATTTGAGCAAAAGATCGGTTTGTTCTAAGTCGAATTGTGTGGCGACAGGCATTTGTTTCAGCATGCCCTGAATCTCCCGATTGGCCAAACGGGACAAGGAGAGTACCTGCAAAGAGGAGTGGGTGAGGACAGTCCGCAACTCGGCTTTTCTGCCAGCCCCAAGCAGCCAAATGCGGGTGCCATTCAATCGGTTGGCCAAATGGGAAAGCAGTAATCGCGAATAGTGATCCATCCACTGCAGATTATCCAAAGATAAAACGATCACGGCTGGATTCGACGGAAGAACCGCTCCAATGAAATGGGCCAATTCGTCAAAAATGATGTCGTCCTGCCGTATTGTTTGAGGCTGAGAAGCGGGTACGGCGGTCTCTTTCAGTAAAGAGAGTACCATCCGTCCACTTTTGGCCAAAGGCGGAGATAGGTTTGTTACCCAATGGGTCAGTTGCTCCCAGCGTTGTGCAATTGGAGCGACTTTCTCACATCCAGCAAGAAGCTCCAAAATTGTCAAAAAGGGGTGTAATGGCACCATGCGGAAAACCGAATGGCAATGGCTATGCAACCACAGCACATCCGGTTGGCTAGAAATTTCCTCTCTGAACTGTTGTACCAATCGAGTCATGCCAAATCCAGCTTCGCCAACCACCAGCAAGGCTTTACTGTTGCCCTGTCTAGCCAATGCTAACTGCTGATGCAACTCGGCCAGTTCTGCTTCTCGTCCGACAAAAGGAGTCAATGGGGCAGGGGCCGAGAAAGAATCTCTGACCGATAAAGGACACGCGGTACTACCCGGAAAAAGGGGCGAAAGTGGACCATACCGCGCTCGTAAACGACTTACCGCTCGTTGGGTGTCTGGGGAAAGAACGATCACTGTATGGCGGTGGTTGGATGGTCTGCCCTCCTCGCTGATTTGCGTCAGCAATTCCCCTTGAATGGTCGTGGTTTGTCCATCGGTGCAGGAGATAACATTCACGGAATAAACAACAATCTGGATGGCTGGAGCTGGGAGCATCATTGGAGCTAAATGTTTCTCCATGATTTCCATTACCATTCCTGCACAACAGACCGCACGCAAGGAGTCGTCTTCACGAATAATCGTGGCACCAAACAACACCAGAGGCCCTTCGATACTTCCTTGAACCACCCCATCAAACCGGCGTGCTGATTGTTCACAGGCCGTTTTAAGATTGTGATTTAATTGAGTAAAAGTTTTATTTCCCAGTTTATGTAGTAAGGCGTATGGATTGCATAGGTGAATTTTCACACAATGCAAAGGTTGCAATGCCGCAGAAAATGTGATGGTTTTGGTCTGCCCTCTACTGACACTCTCTTTTTTTTCTGGAGAGAGGAAGACGGATTGATCCGTAGAACTCATTTGTGCCGCTTTCGTCCGGTTGTTGACTTTCAAGCGGCGATAGACTTCTACAAGGTGCTGTTTGACTGTCCCATCACTGATATCTAGAATTCTAGCCACCTCTTTGTTGCTGAGGCCAGATTGAACGAGTTTCAATATCTCATTTTGACGTTTAGTCAAAGGCAAATTGGAAGAGTGCGGTTCCATGAGATTTCCTTGACGATTGCTTGATTAGAGTATTGATACATCATACGGTCATCGCCGGACAATATCAATTTAATAAATGGTTCCAAATTGTTTTAGGGTCGTCCCGCATGCGTCAATGGATTGAGAATGTATGACAAAATGGAGCGGTTGCCAGAAATAATATCCGCATTTGCCTTCATTCCAGACAAAATGGCATGTTTAAACTTGGGGTCACCGACAAAGGGCGATTCCAGTTTGACGATTCCTTTGTAAAAAGCCTTTTTTTCAGCATCCATTTGGGTAAATGGAGAGATGGAAATCAATTCACCCTTGGCCCCGCCAAAGCGATTGTAATCGTAACTGCTGACCTGAATAGAAACTTTTTGACCAGGAGATACATAACCGATATCCTTTGGTGTAATTTGTACGGTCAGTTGTAGCTCTGAATTTTCTGGAACAATCTCCATAAGTATGTCGCTTGGGTTGAAAACCGAACCCAAAGTTTTAACTCGCGAATTTTGCACCCGGCCTTGAATGGGGGAAAGGACGTCTTGATTGTTTTTCCGGTCGGTCACCCGCTCCAGAAGCGTCTTCACTTGAGAAATTTCGTTGTTGATCGCTCCAAGTTCCTGCTTGGCCTGATTTTGGAGATCTTTTTCAAAAAGAGTTTTCTTCTCTTTTACTTCCTGAAGGGCCGATTGGTTCTGTTTGATTTGGCTCGACAGGGTTTTGCTTTTGCCTTCACTTTCTAGGTAGACCCGTTTGGCTTCTAGTTGAGAAAGGTGGGAAACCAGCTTTTTTTTGCCAAGATTTTCTTGCAATACCAACAGATCTGTATTAATCGCCAAGCTTTTGTTGACAGTTAATAGGTTTTGTGTAGAAAGGTCGATTTCAGACTGCTTTTGTTTGATTTGTGCGTCAAAAACCTCCAAACCTTTTTGACGTACTTGGTTTTGGGTGTCAAGCAAAGCAATTTGCTCCCGAACCACAGCCGCATATTTGTCTGGAATGGATTCAAAATTGGGTTTGCTTCCTTGCAAGAAGGCCTCCTGACGAATGGCACGAGCCATCAAACCCATGAGACGCGCCTCTACTTGTTGCTGTTCCGAATTGATGACAGCATTGCTCAAACGAAGCAAAAGGGATCCTTTTTCAACGAGTTGATCATTTTTTGCAATGATTTCCGTGACAATTCCGCCTTCCGCAGAGTGAACCAGTTGAACACCTTGTATAGGCAAAAATTCACCCGTTGCCTTGACCGCTTCATCCGTATTGATATAGGCGAACAGCCAAAGAAAAAAGAGGGTCAGTAAAATGGTTTCGGCCAGAAACAGTTTCACCAGCCATGAAACGCCTGTCTCTTCCAGAATTTGCGCATCGGAAAGATGTCGGGAAAATCGGTTTTGAAACATAAACAACCGGCTCCTTGGCAACAAAAAAGTCTAGACAAATGATCTTGGAAGCAATTTTTCGACTTCCTTGGGGGGGGCTGCAGCACGCAGATAACCCCGGTCCAGATAAAGAACATAATCAGCCAGTTGCAGATGGCTGGGTCGATGGGTGACAATAAAGATCGTGGTGGTGCCACGTAATCTTTCGACCGCTTGGCGGAAAAGAGCTTCACTACTGGCATCCATGTTATTGGCAGGCTCGTCAAACAGGATGATTGAACTCTTTTTCAATAAAGCGCGAGCCAAAGAGAGGCGTTGCTTGAACCCAGCAGAGAGCTGGTCGCTACGACTGTCTTGCAGACGGGAGTCGAATCCTTTGGGCAATTGGAGAATATCTTCGAGCAGGCCAGCTTGTTGGGCAGCCTCCCTTAACTCTTCATCGCTGGCATCGGGCTTGACCAAGCGCAGATTCTGGGCAACAGAGCCAAAAAAGATGTCGCATTGCTGCGGCAAATAGCTGATGGATTGACGTAACTGAATGGCATTGATCTGGCGGATGTCGTTGTTGTCGATGAGGACACTGCCAGCTTGGGGATCATACAAGCCAAGAATCATCTTCATCAGAGTAGATTTGCCAGAGCCGTTGGCACCGATCACCGCCACCACAGAACCGGGCGCGACACGAAACGTGACACCCACCAAAGCCGGTTCCGTGTCGCTGGAATAACGAAAGGAGACGCGAGCAAAGGCGATTTCTCCCTTGAACTGTTTTCTGGCCATGGGAATCACACCAAAGCCCCGTTCACCTTTGAGATCCATTAAACGGTTGAGCTGAGTGACGCTGTTGAAAATACCAACGATTTTCGTGATACCCAAAAAGAGGGTTTGTAAGGGAGATAGAATACGCCACGTCAAAAGCATGGCCGCAACAATCGCTCCGCTACCGACTTCCGTAGAGGTCATCACGGTGCGGGCGGTATCGTTGATGACAAGAATGCCGCAAGCCATGGTTAGGAATCGTGCCAGAGTTGTCAAATAGCCAGACATCATGGCGAGACGAAAACTGGCGCGTGTCGCCTTGCCAGAGATCTCCCGGAAACGATCAAACCAGAGTTCCTCCGCATGGGTGCTTTGGATGGTTTGAATACGGCTCAACGCCTCGGTCAAAAAGGCCTGCTGTTGAGAGTTGTATTGCGAGGCAATATTTGAATGGTACTTGATGGCAGGCAGCATGACCACAGCCAGCACACTCATGGTTACAATCAAGATCAAAATCATAATAATGACGCTTGGATTGATAATAAATAGCACAAAAAGAAATAACAAAGTGATTGGGATGTCATAGGCCAATAAGGCCAAAGGTCCAGTCAATATTTCGCGTACCACTTCCAGGGAGCGGATGCGAGAGACTTGATTGCCAGCAGAGACCTGTTCTGTCAAGCTCGCGGGCAGTCCCATGATTTGGTTTAAAATGATGCTGCCCAAAGAGCGTTCAATTTTGGTTCCAATGTAGGCCAGAAGGTGAATGCGGCGCACACGCAAGATGGCATCAATCGTCAGAGCGAGTATTGTGCCGATCAGCAGGACAACGCCAGTTGAAATAGAGCCGGTTGGAATGACTCTGTCATAAACAGCCCTCACAAAAAGCGGCATGGCGACAGACATAATGCTGCCAAGGATGGTGATTCCTATGATATTCCAGATCAAAGAACGGAAACGGAGCAGTTGGGATTGTACCCAGTTGGATTGACCGACGTTTTGTTTTTGCGGGGAGAAAAAGTAAGCGGTCCCCTTGCCCTGCAATCGGGTTTGGTATTGCTTGCCGTTGTCACCATCCACGATGAGCATTTCAGAATTGTTGAGTTTCTTCAAAATCACCACGGCTCGACCGTTATTGAAGACAAAGAGAAAGGGGGGAAGGCGGGTATCGACATTTTCAACCAACCCTTCATCCACTTTATGGTAAAAGTTAAGGTTGGCCATGACGTTGCACAGATCGGTCAAGTCCAGTTTGCCCAACAGATGGGGAATGGCTTCCGCCAGTTGCCGCCCGGTGCCGTGCCATTGCAACCCTTCTAGGAGACCCTTCAGACACCAAGTAAATTGATTTTGTTCTTTCAACTGTTGCAGATATTCCTGCCAGTTGACAGTATTGGCCACCTGGGCGGCCTGAATATCCGACGGGATATACTCTTCTTGGATGTTGACAACCGGAGAGACTTTGGTTTGTTCGGCCTGAACCGCTGTTGGTTGAGCTGGCATTGCAGTTAGGGCATCCATGAAATGGACCAGAGGCTCCAGTGCGCCATCCTTGAACTGAAAACAACGATCTGTAATCCGTAGCAACGAGGGACGTTGCGACACCAGAACAATGGTGCAGCTTCCTTTTAATTTTTCAAGATAGTTGCGCAACAAGATATCGCCAGCCGAGTCGATGGCGGTGTTGGCCTCGTCGAACAAAAGAATTTTTGGCTGCATGGTCAGGATGCGAATGATGGCGACACGTTGAATCACCCCGGCAGGCAGAATGTCGGAAACCCCTTCACCGATGGAGGTTTGATACCCTTTTGGCATGCGTGAAACAATGGCGTCTAGTCCCAATTCTGTCGAGATATTAATCGCGATATCATTGCGGGACTCATCAAACATGGTCAGATTTTCTAAAATGGTGGCATTGAACAAAATTCCGGTCTGTGGAATATAGCCGATGCTGGAATGCAAATGGGGTGGCAGTGTATTCCGATTGTTGCCATCCACCAGTACAGCCCCTTGCGAGGGCATCACAGCCCCAGAGATAAGTTTGAGCAAGGTTGTCTTGCCATCACCACTTTTTCCGATCAAGCCGATACACTCTGTTGGTTTGACCGAGAGGGAGAGATTTTTCAAGATCGGCGGATCTTTGTCGAATTGGCAGGTGACATTCTGGAGATCCAAGGCTCCCTCGATGACAACCTGTTTTAGGGAGTCAACAGGTTCAACCCGTTGTGGAATGGTGAAAAGGGCGTTGATCTGTTGTTGGGCCATGCGGGAGGATTGCAGGCGGGTCCAACCACGCACCAAGGTTTGTAAGGGTTGCAAGGTTCGACCCGCTAGCATGGTGCAGGCCGCCAATCCACCCATGGTCATCTCCCCCTCAATCACTTGGGTGGCTCCCAGACTAACAATGAGGGCGGTATTGGCATAACTGGCAAACGCAGAAAATGTCGGGATAATGCTGCCTGTAAAAATGATGTCATAGGTGTGTCGCAGACTGGTTAGTTGCAACATTTCATAACGACGTAGCATCAGGGCTTCCATCGCCATGGATTTGACGGCATGAATTCGTCCCAAGGTTTCGGTAATAAAGCTGAAACGCCGCTGACTCACCTCCATATCTTTGTTCAGAGTCTTATGGAGTTTTTCTCCCATAATTGTGGAAAAAAGGGTGATGAAAGTGAGTGTGACTAGGGGAACGATCACCAAATACCCACCCAAGCTATAAAGAATAACCAAAAACATCAATAAAAACGGAAAGTCGAACAACGTCAGCATGGCTTGGCCAGAGTAGAGATCGCCAATGGTGTGAATGGCGTTCATCTGTTCCAAATATTTGGCACCATCCACCCGTTCAAATTCACGGGGTTCGGCGAATAGCAAACGGCGTAAAAGTCGGCAACTGCCTTTATGAACGAATCTGGCCCCAATCCAACCGATGGCATGGGTACGTAAGGTTTGAAGCGCGTTTTCTACCACCAGTGAGGCCAATACAGCAGTCACCAGCATCGAGAGGGTGCTTAAGGATTGATTCGGAATGATGCGATTGAAGATCTGCATCATGAGCAGGGGCATAAGCAATCCCAGCACGTTAATGAGCAGGGAAGTTAATCCCAACACCACCACGGTGCTGACTTGTCCAACTCCTTCAGGAAGACTGCGGATATCCTTTGGCATTGAATTTCCATTAATGTTCTTTAAAGGCGTCGTGAATAATATTGTATACAGGTTGCCAAATTAAGTCGATCACCCGACGTTCGTCTAACGTAATATCAACCTGCGCCAACATTCCTGGAAGAATAGGACTCATTCCAGGTGAATTTCCAAGATAGTTTTTCTCCAGTGTGACAATTCCCTTGAAATAGGCTTGCTGCTTCTCGTCGAGCAGAGTGCTTGGGGATACCGAGGTCAAGACCCCAAAGACACGATCAAAGAAACGATTGGTGTAACTGGTCAGTTTAATGGTCGCCGGGCTTTCAAAACGGATTCGTCCAACATCTTGTGGGGAGATATGGACTTCAACCTGCAATTTGTCGTTTGTTGGGACAATTTTGGCGAGAATTCCGCCCGGTGGAATGACATTGGAGGTGATGTTTACCTCCTGCGCGATACCATGGACGGGTGAACGGACTTCTAGACGTGCGACACGATCCGCTGCGGCGATACGTTGTTCATTGACTTGGGCCAATTCATTGGTGGCAAGGGTCAATTCGTCGTTGGCCGCACGTTGGGCATCGGCGGACAATTGTTTGATGCGACTATTGGATTCATCAATGGCCCCTTGGATATTTTCAATCTGCTTGTTGAGACGTTTGACTTCGCCGAGTGCGGTTTCGTTGGCTTTTTGGGTTTCCAAGTAGACCAGACGGGTGATCGCCTCTTTATCCATCAGGGTTTTACGAATTCCCAACATATTGGTGGTTAAAACGACCTGATCACGAGCCGTTTTCAAGGCATTGTTCAAGGATTGCAATTCGGATTGGCGTTGAGCTGTTTGGGCTCGAATGACGGCCTTGTTGGTTTCTAGCGAAAGAACCTGCTCATCGTATATTTTTTGCTGCGTATCTGCCAGATTTTTAAAACGAGCCGGGATGCTGGAAAAATCAGGTTTTTGATCCATGGCAAAAGCGCGGGTACGGATAATGCGGGCATTCAATCCAGCAATATTGGCATCTATTTGTTCCAGTTCCGCATTGTTTTGCGTGCCATCCATGCGAAACAGCACTTGATTGACTTCAACGATGCTATTGTTTTGGACCAATACTTCTGCAACAACCCCTCCTTCAAGATGCTGAATGGTATGCACGGAACCACTGGGCATGACTTGACCAGGGGCGTGAGCCACCTCTTGAAGGTTGGTCAGAAAAGACCAAGCAATTAATGGAATAAAACTGAACATGACAACTCGCCACGTGCCACGAATCAAACTCGGTGCAGCCGCATCCTGATCATTTCCCATGATTTCCAATGGGCGGATGTGAAAGGGTGTCGGATTTTTGGGGAAAAGTTTCATGCTCGGTTTATATATGACATCATGTTAAGATTAAATGGATTCTATTTTTACCTTATATGCCAATTTTTCTATAAATTTTGGTATAGAAAATCTGACAATGCATGGGTGAACTCAATCCAATTTGCACAATGGATGCCAGTTAATAATTAATCCTGTTATCGAAACCAATAGACTATCGTATTCCGATATACTTGTGCGTTTGTAAAGAGAGTCGCACACGCCCTTTGGACTCCATGGTCAGGGTCACACAACGGGCCACAGCGAGGGGATCGGGTTGACTCCCATGAGCGCGGGGTTGAACCCAGACATTGGAATGTTGGCTGGCGCATGCAAGAATGGTATCGGTTGAATCCGCCTTGGGGCTTAAGATGAATTTTATTTCATTGGCGGATTGCAGAACATTCTCAGGTAAGGGGGATTTTGGTGACAGGGTCAACCAGTCTGGGGGTTCATCGGGGAGGGGTCCGCCTTGACCACTGGTCTCCATGGCAACCCAGTAGCCCTGTTGCTTCAAGGCGCGAATCAGTTCGGAAAGTCCCTCGACGGCCAGGGGTTCTCCGCCAGTCAGAACAGCGAAAGGGATCGTGGGAGCGATTTGGGTCATGGTTGCCAGAATTTCTGGCAGGGTGAGGAGTTGTCTGGTCTTTGGGTCGCGATGACGCGGTTCGTCGCACCAAGGGCAGGAGAGGGGACATCCCCACACGCGGACAAAAATCATCGGTCGTCCGGTCCAGCTCCCTTCACCTTGAATGGAGGCGAAAATCTCGCATATGGGAAAGCGTTGGGGGGCATCCCCAATCATGAGACGACAAATCCCAATTCGATGGCATCTTCACGACTGGCTTGGGCCCAAGAGTGGTCACTCTCCCAGAGACAGACGGAGAGGATACGGGTAGTTCCCAACTCCGCACGACCATCCAGATGACGCATGCACCATCCCATGATCCAGGCCGCCAAATATTCGGCTGAGTGATAAGGCAGGTCAGGAAGGGATTCGTTCAAAACAAAATGGTCCAGTTTGGGTTGGATTAATTCGGTGCGCACCAATCGATCCAGGATGCCGAAATCCACTAGAAATCCAGATTGGGGTTCATCTGGCTTTGGGAGACGGGGAAGGCCTGAGAAAACCAGCTCCAGGCGGTAGCCGTGACCATGCATGCGCCGGCATTTGCCGTCGTGGTGGTCGAGTTGGTGGGCAGCATCAAAGGTGAACGAACGAGCGATTTTCATGTTTTGGATGGTAACAAAAAAGGATGGACTGGATCAATGCTTGCAGCTTGACTCGGACAGGTTTACCCTGTTTTTTTTGCACCATTCATAACGATGACAGGATCCGCATGACAACCCTTGATGTTCAAATATTGGTGACCGAGCTGTTTGGTCCGGCAAGCCGTTTGGCCAAAACCCTGACTGGTTATGAGGCACGTCCTGTGCAAACCCAGATGGCCCAAATGGTTATTGAGGCCTCCCAAAAGGATGGAACGCTTCTGGTGGAAGCCCCAACCGGAACCGGCAAAACCCTAGCTTATCTCCTGCCTTTATTGACCCTGGGGCGTCGGGTGATCGTATCCACCGCCACCAAGGCGTTGCAGGATCAGATCATGGACAAGGATCTGATGCTGGTAAGGCAGGCGGCCCAACACCCTTTTTCGGCGGCGGCTCTTAAAGGGCGTAGCAACTATCTCTGTTTGTATCGCTATCGGGCTTTTTGTCAATCGGGTCTGCCCGTATTGGAGCGTGAGCGCGAGTGGGCCTTGCGATTGGAGAGTTGGTCCACCACCACCGAAACCGGGGAACGAGACGAATTCAAAAATATGCCAGAATGGCTCTCCTTGTGGGCCGGGATCAATGCAGGGGGGGATCATTGCCTGGGGCGCAAGTGTGCGGATTTTGATCGATGTTTTTTGAATCGGGCCAGGGAGCGTGCCCGTGCGGTCAATCTGGTGGTGGTCAATCACCACCTGTTTTTTGCGGACTTGGCAGTCAAGGAAGGGGGATTCGGCGAGATTTTGCCTGAATACGATGCCGTGGTGTTTGATGAGGCCCATCGCATTCCTGATGTGGCCACCCGTTTTTTTGCCACAGAAATCAGCAATCACAAGATTCGCGATTTGATTGGCGACTCGCGGCGGGAGTTCGATGAGGTGGGTGGAGGAGATGATGGCGTGCTGGCCGCATTGGTCGGCTTAGAGGAGGCGGCATTCCAGTTGCGTAACGCCTTTCCTCAAGAGGATCAACGGCTCAGTTTGACACCAGAAGAGTTAAAACGTGACCCTGGAACCGCCATTAATGCCGTGGAATGGGCATTGTATGGATTCAAGGATGCCTTGGAACCCCATCGGGTCCGTTCGGCGGGTCTGGCTGCTTGCGGTCGTCGTACAGAAGAGATGCAAGAGGGCATGGCCAAAATTCGAGCGTTGAATGACCCCTCGCAAGTCTATTGGTACGAAACTCGTGGACGGGGGATTTATCTATCGGCGGCCCCTTTGGAGACCGGTCCAATCATGCGGGAGTTGCTCCATCCTCGCACCAAAACAGTGATTTTTACCTCAGCCACTTTAACTTCGGGTCCAGCCCCCGTTGGTTTTAACTTTTTTCAAGAGCAATTGGGATTGGCTCCGACTGAAGTAACGGTATGTCAACTTCCGCCAGTATTTGATTATCCAACGCGCAGTCTGCTCTATTTGCCCAGACATCTGCCTGAACCAGGAGATCCCAGTTTTTCGAATGCGGCGATTGCGGAAATTATTGCCTTATTAACCATCAGTTCGGGTCGCGCTTTGTGCCTGTTCACCAGTTTTCGTATGTTGCAACTGGTGCGGACCGGGATTGAAGGCAAAATTCCATATCGTATTTTCACCCAGGGCGAGGCCTCCAAAGGGGCTTTGCTGGAGGCGTTCAAAAATGAAACGTCGTCTGTTTTGTTGGGTGTTTCCAGTTTTTGGGAAGGGGTGGACGCACCCGGTGAGACCCTCTCTTTGGTAATCGTAGATCGTCTGCCGTTTGTCTCCCCGACAGAACCCATGGCTGCGGCCCGACGGCGATGGATGGAGATGAACCGACGCAACTCCTTTCGCGAGATGTTTTTGCCTCAAGCGATTCTCTCCTTGAAGCAGGGGTTGGGGCGACTGTTGCGCAAGACAGATGATCGGGGAGTCATGGCGGTTTTGGATGTTCGTCTCTCTACCAAAGGGTATGGACGGGATTTTATGGTTGGGCTGCCTTCAGCCCCGGTAACTTCTGACCTAGAGGCGGTACGCCGATTTTTCGCATGAGAGTTCTTGCTATGGATACGACCTTTGCGCAAGGCGGCGTCGCTTTGCTGGAAGGGGATCAGGTGGCGGCCATGAGTCACTTTGAGGGAGCGGAAGGACATGTGGCCCGTCTGCCTCAAGAGATCAACCGCCTTATGAACGAGATGGGTTGGCAAGGCCATGATCTGGATCTGCTCGCAGTCACCATTGGACCGGGTTCGTTTTCCGGGTCGCGCATTGCCTTGGGAGTGGCCAAAGGATTTTCTGCCGCCTTGGGTACGCCGGTTGTCGGTATTTCGACGCTGGAGTTGCTGGTGGCTGGGCTTGGTGTCAACGGAAGAAACGTTGCAGCACTTCTCGACGCGAGGCGCAAAGAGGTGTATGCTGGCTTATATCAGATGCAAAAGGGTATCAATCCAGTTTCACTGCTGCCGCCCGCACTTTGGGATCCGGCTGACTTTGCTCAAGAATTGGTTGGGTTCCTAAAAGGTACTGCGGAAAAAATGGTGTTGATCGGCAATGGATTGATTGAATATGCCCCGCTGTTTCATGCAGTCCTCAAAACCGGCTGCGAAGTGGCAGATCCCGCTTTATGGCAGTTTGATCTCAAACGTTTGGGCCTCATGGCCCAACAGCGAGTTGGCACTTCTAATGCAGAGACTATTGCAATGCTAGAACCCATGTATCTGCGACGGGCCGATGCCAAAGAAGCGGTGGCTATCCGGTTCGCGCCCCCATGAACCCATTGCAACCTTTGCAACCCATTCATATTGCAGAAGTGGTGGCGTTGGAGCAACTGATTGCCATTGAACCTTGGAACGCCGAGATGTTCTATGAGGAAATCCGTCTTGGTTCCTGGCAAAGGGTGGTGCTAGACGAAGCGGGTGGGGTGGTGGGATACGTTGTTGCCCGTCTGCAATTTGACGAGTGGCATCTACTGACGCTCGGAGTAGCATTGCCTTTTCGTCGGCAAGGGTTGGGTGGGTACTTGGTGCAAGGGCTCATTCAAGAAGCTTTAGCAAGTAAAAGTCGTGGCATCGTGTTGGAGGTGAGGGTTTCAAACTATGGCGCACATTTACTTTATCAAAAGCTTGGATTTGTTGAGCTTTCTTTAAGGAAAGGTTATTATCGACAGGGACCATCCGGCCAAGAAGATGCCTTGGTCATGGCTTTGCAGATCCATTCTGAAGAGGAAGATGGTGTGCTTAAAATTTTTCTTGATTGACAAAGTTGGATTATGAGTGAATCATAATTGTTTCTCAGTACGTGCTTTTCATGGCACATTCAATAAAGGATAATGCCCATGCTTATCAAAGATGTGATGGTCAAAAGTATACGCACCACAACCAGGGATGCGTCTGTTCGTTCCGTTGCCTTAATTATTTGTACCAACAAAATCAGCGGATTACCTGTTGTTGAAGGGACGGATAAGTTGGTCGGGATGATTTCCGAAAAGGATATCCTGAACGGATTGCTCCCCGGCTATCGTTCCTTTCTTCACAATCCAAAAATCACCTTGGATTTCGAGGCGATGGAGAACGTCTATCAAGAGATTCTCTCCCGCAAGGTAGAAGATCTCATGACCAGTCGTGTTTTTTCCGTCTCCCCGGAAGATCCGATCATGATGGCGGCCTCACAGATGGATTTACATCGTTTCCGCCGTATTCCTGTGGTGGAGAATGGAGATAAGCTGGTGGGTATCGTCAGTCTGGGGGATATCCATAAGGCTATTTTCAAACGGGAATTGGCTCTTTAACATGCAGCGAATTGTTTTCCTGGCCGGTCCATCCTGCGTTGGCAAGAGACCGTTGGTCCGCATCATGCGGATGTTTTATCCTGAATTAATGGCGAACTTCAAACAGCTTGTGCTGTTTAATGATCGTACACCGAGTCCAGGTGAAGAAGAGGGCGTAGACAGCTTTTTTCGCCCACGTGGCGAAATTGAGGCGTTACGAGGCAAAGACGGTTTTATTGTTGCCGACGTGCGCGGAGACCTGCAGGCTTTGGAAGTCGCCCAGATTCAACGGATTTTTGCGGCGGGACAGATTCCCTTCTTTGAAGGGAATCCTTTTGTTCCTGGAAAATTGCGTGAAGCCGGTCTGTTTGAACAGTTTCCAACGGTTTCGGTATTTCTCTCCCCCCTTTCCAGGGAGGAGATTCTTTATCTCAAGTCTGTGCCGTTCGGCGTAGACTTGAATAAATTTGTCTCTGAAGTGCAACGTCGCAAGCTGTTGCATCGGGTGATGCGGCAAAAGAGCCATTTGTCATTACGGGATCTGGAAGACATTGAAAAACGAAGTGCCAACGCCCTTACGGAAATGCGGGAAGCGTGGAAGTTCGATCACGTCATTCACCTACATGATGGCGAAGGCCATGACAACTGGGATGCCAATTACTATCCCATCGGCAGTGCCCGCAAGGCCATGCTGGCCTTAGCATCCGTGTTGCGTAACGACTCTCCACTTACAGGGATAGATGATCCTTGGACAGAAGACTTGATTCTATAAAGGTGGCACATAATCATGGGTAAAGAGATTGAACGGCGTTTTTTGGTGCAAGGGGATGAGTGGCGTTCTCTTGGGAGTGGTATGGATTATCAGCAAGGCTTTCTCTCGACAGTCAAAGAACGGGTGGTTCGGGTTCGCATTGCTGGAGACAAGGCGACTTTGACCATCAAGGGTGTGATGGAAGGGTTATCTAGACTGGAATTTGAATATGTTATTCCTAAGGCCGATGCCCAAATCATGCTAAATACCTTGTGCGAACGTCCTTGGATCGAAAAAACCCGTTATCGGATTCCCATAGGTGATTTGGTGTGGGAAGTGGATGAGTTTCGGGGAGCGAATCAGGGATTGCTCGTGGCCGAAGTGGAGTTGACGGATGAAAATCAGGTCGTGGATCTCCCGACCTGGGTGGGGCAGGAAGTTTCTAGTGATTCTCGATATTTTAATGCAAATCTGGTTCATACCCCATTTTCTCTTTGGGGAAAGGCGTAACAAAGTGGCCGTTTACGCTGTTGGAGATGTTCATGGATCTCTTCCTGAACTAAAATCTTTGCTGACAGCCATTGGTTTTCGCGCCAGTCGTGATCGGTTGTGGTTTGTTGGGGATGTGATCAACCGTGGACCAGATTCGTTGGGAACGTTGCGGTTTATTCGTGACCTTGGGGATCGTGCCATCACCCTGATGGGCAATCATGAGGCAAGGGCTTTGATGGGGCTGAGTGGTCATGGGGATCCTTTGTTTGACTCTCAGATGGGATTTTTGACCCAAGCTCCAGACGTCGAGGAGTGGTATACGTGGTTGCGGGGTTTGCCTTTGCTGCATCACGATCCAGAATTGGAGACCGTCATGGTTCATGCGGGAGTTCATCCCGACTGGACCCTTGAAGACGCCAAACAACGGGCCGAAAAATTGCATGAGATTTTGGAAGATGACGAGCAAATCGGTCCTTTTTTTTCAGACGCTGAAAAAATATTTTCGGCAGTGGAAGAAGACGCCACAGCTTGTTTGAATTTTTCCAATGCAGATTTAAAAAATGCAACGAATTGTTTACGTTTTGCCTTTTCGGTCATGACCAGAATTCGTCTTTGTGAGGAAAAGGGCCGGTTGGTTTGGTCCAATCCAGCATTGACTTCTGCAAAGTCTGATCTGTTGCCTTTGCGCCCGTGGTATGAGTTGGTAAAATGGCCAGAAGGTTTGCAGGTGGTTTATGGGCATTGGGCTGCTGCAGGATTAAATGCCAAGGGACGTTTTCTGGGATTGGATTCTGGATGTGTTTATGGTGGACAATTGACAGCGGTTCGTCTGGATCATCCTGGCAAACCCTTGATTCAAGTCCCTTGTCCCTGTTATGTTGCACCGGAAGCGGGTTGAATGGATTGATAATGGGGGAGTAAAGATGGGGATAACCGTTCGTGAGGTGCAGGAACCGGAGTCCGAATGTGTATTGATGATTGACTTAAGTGGCACCTTCGACTACGAGGTCAATCGAGAATTTTTAACGATATTCAAAAACCGCGACGATCTGAAATCCATGCCGATCATCATCAATTGTTCTCTTGTGCAGCACGTTGACAGTGCGGCACTGGGAATGCTTTTGATGTTGCGGGAGAAAGCTGGCGGGGTGGATTCCAATGTTACCATTGTTGGTTGCAATACCAACTTGAAAAGAATTTTTGGCGCGGCCCATTTTGATCGGTTGTTCAAGTTCGCTTGACCGGTTTTTTTGGGTAGTGTTTCAAAAATTTGATTTCATACCATCAAACTAAACAACCCGACCACATAGATATGGAGTCATATTAAATAAGCCATCGATATCAGCATCACTCCTGGAGGAATGAAAAGGAACTGCGATGAAAGCCTAATGCAAGGCTTAGTATTGCCCTGTGGCTACTACAATTTTTTATTGCAAGATGCTCTAAGAATCCTATCCGTTCGCCCTCCGTACACAAAAAACAATGATTTATATAATATTGGATAATGGTTCTTTCTGAATCTCAATCAGAAGAAAAACAACACCTGAAATCGGATGTGCGCATCGAACCGGTCGGCGTGGGTCTGCGCCAATGGGAAGAGGATGATCGCATCCCCTTGATCGACATCGTGCGCCGCGAAGGCCAGATTATTTATTTGGAAGGAACTTTATAATGTTTGCTGCATCAGATTGCGGTGTTAGAATTACCCAAGTTCGAGTAGCCAATTTTCGTTCTTTGGAAAACATTGAGGTGGATCTGGATGATCTGACTGTCCTGGTTGGTGCCAATAATTCAGGCAAGACCAGTTTCCTGGAGGCTATGTTTGCCGCCATTGGGGCTGGTCGTCGGCTGTTTGGCAAGGAAGATATTCACCTTAAGTCTGGTGAAACCAGCGTTCCAATTGAACGTAAGGCGGTTGTGGATATTCGTGTACAGCCCTTTAATGAACAAATTATTGATTTGTTTCCCCTTGGCAGTTTCTGGATCGGACTCTGGGGGAAAAATATTGTCCAGGATCAATACGATAATGATTTTATTGGAATCCGTACTGAATTGGCCTGGAACGAAACGCAAAGCGAATATCGCCTGGAGCGCAAGTTTTTAAAACAATGGAAACTCACCGGCGATTGGCTCACGGCTAATACAACAAATGGAATTTCAATAGAGCAATTAGAGCCTATTCTGTTGTACTATATGAATGCTCAAAGAGATATTAAGGAGGATTTGCATACTTCTGGTTCGTTCTGGCAACGTCTCGTCAATGATTTGGGACTGCCGGAAGAGTCCGTACTAGAAATCGAACAGGCTTTGAGTACTTTGAATGCCCGGATGGTTGAAGAAAGTTCAGTTCTTAAGCATATTCAAAAATCCTTGATGAAGATGAATAATGTGGTCACAACTGAACAGACGGAAATTACCCCCGTGTCCCGACACCTGCGCGACCTTGCCAAAGGGATGGATATTCAATTTGCCACCTCTGGGGCACAATCCTTTCCGTTGGCAAAGCATGGCATGGGAACACGCAGTCTTGCTTCCATCTTGGTGTTTCGTGCTTTTGCATCCTGGAAGGCCTTGCAGGCCTCAAGCAACCAGACACAAATTCATACCTTGTTGGGTCTTGAAGAACCGGAAGCGCATTTACATCCCCAGGCACAACGCGCACTATTTCATCAAATCAAGGAGATCAAAGGGCAGCGCATTCTTAGTACCCACTCACCCTATTTTGCCGGACAGGCAAAGCTGGAAGCGTTACGGTTGTTTCAAAAAAAGGGTAGCAGTTCAGAAGTGTCGCGTCTGGACATCTCGAACCTGAAGCCTGACGAAATAAAAAATTTAAAAAATCTGGTTATCTTGACTCGTGGCGATATTCTCTTTTGCCGGGCACTCATTTTGTTTGAGGGACAAACAGAGGAATTGGCTTTGCCAGTTTATGCAGAAGCCTATTGGGGTATGAATATCCATGAGCTTGGATTTAATTTTATATCGGTTGGCGGTTCCACTTATTATCCTTTTGTTTGGCTGGCTAAATATTTGAATATTAAATGGTATATTTTTTCTGATGGAGAAGAAACACCAAAAATCAAACTGAATAAGAGTCTTGAAAAGGCGGAAGGAGGTAACGCATCGACACGTGATAATGTTTTTATTCTTCCAAACGGTCAGAGTATCGAAGACTATTTAATTGATCAGAAATACTTACCTGAAATTGAACAGGCGATGATTAATATTGGTGATTTGCAAAGCAATCAACAAAATCCTGCAAGCGAAGAAACAATCAAAACCAAATTTAAAATTAAAAGCAATAAAACACGGTTGGCCATTCCTGTCACCAACGCCATCATTGCTACAGACGACCTCACGCGACGTTTCCCGCAGGCCATTGCAGAACTGTTTGAAAAAATTTCTACAGATTTTGGCCTTAAAAAGGTAGGAGGCGCATCTTGAGTCAATTTCGACTGACACCCGATCAACAAATGGTGGTCAATCATGGCGATGGGCCTCTTGTGGTCGTGGCTGGTCCCGGTTCTGGCAAAACGCGGGTACTGACGGAGCGGATACGACGACTCGTAACAGAAGTTCCCGGTCATTTCTATGTACTTGCTTTGACCTTCACCAATAAAGCGGCCAACGAAATGACCGAACGGCTCTCCGACTTGGGAATGGCGCAAAAACGAGTCACCATCAGCACCATGCACGGATTTTGTCTTGAATTGCTAAGGGATCGAGGAGAGCGCATTGGCGTTATCGGTGAACCGCAAATTTTTGAACGGGCTGAAGACCGCCAACAGATACTGTTGGAAGCCGCCATGCAGGATCCCTTTCTGGTGGATCTGTTGAAACAGGCGGATGAGAAGCAGGAACGTCCCAAACTGCTGCGTCAATGGCTTGATCACATTGCCAAAATTAAGACGCATCCTTTGACCCATCTGGGCAGGGAAGAACCTCTGGCTAGGCATGTGGTCGAAGCTTATGATGCTGGACTACGTGCGTGTGGGGCTTATGATTTCGATGATCTTTTGCTACTGGCATACCAATTATTGATCGATTTTCCAAAAGTGGCGGACCTATACCGTCGCATCTATGGATATATTTGCATCGACGAAGCCCAGGATCTCAACGAGGCTCAATATGCCGTCCTGCTGGCGTTGTGCGGGGATAGCTTTCGCAATGTGATGATGGTCGGCGATCCAAAACAATCTATTTATGGATTCAATAACGCTAGCCCGGAATATATGAGGAAGTTTTATAAAGAACTCAATGCAAGAGTTATAAAATTAAATGAAAATTTCCGTTCATCGCAAGCCGTGATCGACGTTGCCAAAAAATTAAATCCTCAATATCTTATTGCCACCCTGGAAGATGACCGTTTGCCCATCCAGGGAGCGGTCAAGCTCTTTGTCGGAACAGATGAAACCCATGAGGCGCAAATCGTTTGCAAACAACTCGAAAAACTATTCACACAGGGCCACACGCCTCATCAATGCGCGATCTTGGGTCGAAATCAATATCTTTTAATGGCTGTGGAAAATGAATTGCAGGTGCGGGGCATCCCGTTTTACAAACGTTTTTCCTCGCTTGAAGAATATGATTCACCCGTAGTCAGAGAGTTTCAATTGGCTTTGCGCATCTTTGCCAACCCACGAGATCAGTTGCATCTGAATGCACTGGCTCGTGCCTGGGAGATTGACCCCTCTGAGCTGGTACAACTGGGTCAGGTTGTTGAACAAACGGGCAATCCACGCCATTTTGCCATCAAGACCGCCTTAAACCATCTTTCCCGACTTGTTGATCTGCGTCCTTGTATTCAAATGTTACAGGCTTATGCCGATAAACTGGAAGACAATGAAGAACGTCGCGCCATCTATAATGATACCCAAGTGCTTCTGCAACAGTGGGACCACTATCTGCGTTCTGGGAGTGGATCCTCCTCAAAAACCATTGCTGGCTTCATGAGCAGCATGGCACTTGGCACAACCCGACAAACGCAGGCGGACGGCGTGGGTTTGTTGAGTGTGCATGCCTCCAAAGGTCTGGAGTTTGATGTGGTGTTCATGATTGGGATGGTGGATGGGGTTTTTCCAGATTATCGTGCAAAGAATAATCCTAATGCGGCTCTTGAAGAGCAAAGAAGTGCCTTTGTCGCAGTCACCCGATCCAAAAGATTGCTTTATTTGACCTACCCAAAAACACGCAAGATGCCTTGGGGAGAAGTCTGGCATTCCCGTCCCTCGCCCTATCTGCAGAGCATGGATCTTGTCTCTTCATCTTCGAACCAACCTTGGGAATCCCGTTCATGACCCTGATCAAAGACCTCATCGACATCCCTGAAAGAGTCCACAAAGGCGATTTTGTGCTTCAAAAGTGCGTTTGAAAGTCGCTCCAGCAAGGCGGCCTACCTGCACGGCAGTTTTGGTAGCGGCAAAAGTCACTTTATGGCCGTGCTGCATTTGTTGTTGCAACATAACCTGGATGCGCGGGCCATCACCGAACTGGCCCACATGGTGGTCAAACACGATGCTTGGCTGACCGGCAAAAAATTGTTCATGGTTCCCTATCACATGATCGGGGCCAAAAGCATGGAGTCCGCTATCCTGGGCGGCTACGTCCATTATGTGCGCAAGCTCCATCCCAATGCCGGGACACCGGGGGTCTATCTGGCGGAAGGACTCTTTCACGATGCGCAAAACCTGCGGTAGAAGGTGGGAGACGAGAGCTTTTTCGCCATGCGTTTCAATCGAGTAATGCTCTTGGAGTGATACTTATGATCAAGATGTTTGAACAAATTCCAGGTCAAGATTTTTTATTTTATTTTTTTATTTTATCTATATTTTTAGTGATAATATCCTGGTATTTAACCCGTATGGACAGAAGTTGGATTCGGATGTCGCCTTCTCCCAACACCTTCGATGCCGACACCTTGGCCTATCTGGTGGGCGGGAATCAGCATGTGGTACGCACGAGCATTTTTCGTCTTTGGCGATACAACCTTCTGGGCAAGGTGTCTACTACGCCATTGACCGAGCCTTTGTCGTTGATTGATCAAACGACGCTGCAGGGGCTGGCTGGTAATATGCCAACGCAGAAAAATGTGCGAACGATTGCTGGGCTGTTGCAACCCCAAACGACCCCTTTGGCGCGACGATTGGAGTCCGCTGGACTATTGTTTCATGATGGAGAACGAAAACGACGCCGAACATTTGCTGCATTGACAGCTCTGCCGTTGTGGGGCATCGGTGGCACCAAGTTTATCCTTGGCATAATTAATCATAAACCAATTATTTTTATTTTTTTATTGTTGATTATTACACAGTTATTAATAATTTTAATTATTAATAGTATGGGTGTTCGAACTACTTTGGGGCGAAAATTTTTAAAACAAACACGCGACCATTTTGCGTGGTTGCGTAGCCAGCATTCGGATACGCTCACGGATTCAGGTATTGATCTGGCTTTGGGTGCGGCGTTGTTTGGGTTGGTTTTCTGGCAGAACTTTCCAAGTGCTGGTGATGCGTTCGGGATGTATCAACCTAGGGCAGGCAATACCTTGGATGGTGGGTGGAGTTCGGATGGAGGGAGTGATTTCAGCGGAAGTAGTGGCGACGGAGGGGGAGGTTGTGGCGGTTGTGGCGGTTGTGGCGGCGGAGATTAAGTCGTGACGTATGAGACGACTCCGCCCCACTCATTTTTACTTCAATGGCACTTGACCGAAAGGTGTGACCGGAGATGCGCCCATTGTTATCAGGATCAAAACCCATCACAAGAGATGGAGTGGTCGCAACTTCTGGATGTGTTGAACCAGTTCAAGGCTATGGTGGGACAGTGGCGACGCCAACGGAATCATTTCTCGGCCCAGATTACGGTTACTGGCGGGGAACCCTATCTCCGGGAGGATTTTCCCCGTTTTTTGGAGTTGTTAGCCGCATCACGGGAGAGTTGTTCCTTTGCCGTTTTGTGCAATGGCGGGGGAATTGATCGTGCTGCGGCCCGTCATCTCGCCCGGCTTAACCCGCGCTTTGTGCAAGTGAGCGTGGATGGCACCCCTCAACACCATGACGCGCTGCGCGGTAGGAACGACTTTGTCCGTGTGGAACGCGCGGTCAAAGAACTCAAGCAGGCTGGTGTGAACACCTTGGTATCTTTTACCGCTCACCCTAGCAATGCGAATGATTTTACCAAGGTAGCACGCTGGGCGTGGCGCAATGGAGTGGACCGGCTGTGGACGGATCGGTTGCTGCCCCTTGGAGCGGCTTCCCGCTGGCAAGGGGAGAATTTTACCCCATCCGAAACAGCACTTTTTTTTGCCACAGTACGTCGGGCCAAGGAGGTGTGGTGGAGACGTCTGCTACCCCATGGCGAAATTGTGATGAACCGCGCCTTGCAGTTTTTGGTTGGAGGCGGTCAACCATACCGTTGTCTGGCTGGAGACCGTTTGCTGGCCCTGATGCCAGATGGCACTGTGTTTCCCTGTCGTCGTTTGCCTAGGCCGGTCGGGCAGGTATTTGACAATGGAGGACTCAAACGAATTTACGAGGAACAAGATCTCCTGCGTCGTTTGCGTCATCCAGCAACGATTCCAGATAACTGTCGGAGCTGTTTCTACGCCTGTTTGTGTCGCGGCGGTGCGCGATGTATGTCGGCGGCTATCCTTGGGGATCCCTTTGCTCGTGACCCTGGGTGTTGGCAGAGATTTGACTAAAATTTCTGTTATTCCTTACGAACTACGAATCTCCTCGAATCAGGTTGACGCGAGAAGTATAACACGACTTTTTCAGACGAAAATTTTGCCCCACAATGCCACCAAGGATCGAAGATAGTGCAATACCATGTGGCTGAGGATGATGGTGATTTTTGGCTCGACAGAATCCACTGCAGAGGGTCTGCAAATGGCCAAATCAGGCGGCATTCGGATCCGCACTCAATTTTTTAAAAAATCACAAAAAACCGTGTCAAGGATTTTTCGTAAGGCGGGGTGCTGAATAGTTACAAACGGGCAAACCTTAAACATGAAGCCTCATTATGCAATCATACCGCTTTTCCGCCTACCGTCAGGATTTTATGTCCAACTTTTGGTGCTGCCCGGAAAACGTACATCGGTGGGCTAGGTTCTTATCAAACCTCATTATAGAGGCGACATCATCCTGACACTGGAGGCTGCTTTCAAGTTACCCAATTGTTTTCTGCAGTTGTGCTGTCAACCGTTTGATCGAAACAGGCTGGATGGTTTTTAGTTCCTGGGCAAACAAAGAGATCCGAAACTCCTCCACCATCCACCGCAATATTTCCAGTTCAGGGTCGTGCAATTTTTCTTTGGCATGACGCTGAAGACGTTTATGGTACTCCTGCCAAAAAAAACGGGGCTCATCGGCCTTGCGGGCATCCTTGATGGGATCCATGGAACACCGCTCCAAACGGATGCGAATGGCTTGCAGATAAATCGGAACGCGCTCCAGCCATGGATTGGGGATTACCTGAACAAAATCAGGTGGCAGAAGAAAAGCGAGTTGCTCTTGAATGTCTGGCACGCACTCTTTTAATACCGAAGGTTGCGCCTGACTGATCCCTTTGCGTACCCGGACATACTCGCTTAATATGGATTGAGTCAAAGCAAACAGGGTTTGTGCCTCTTTCGTGAACTGTTTTTGTCCAGCCTGTAGACGAGCTTGAAACCCTTCCTGATCGTGAATCCTTTCATCATCGATGGGCAGGAAAACCTGCAAAGCGGTGCGAGACAGGATTTGATCCGTGAGCGAGGCGCAGTTTTTTTGCTTTTGCATCTTTAAGGTCAAGTAGGCCATGTTGGCTTCCGAGGAGAAAACCAGTTGCCGCTTGAGGGCGTTGATCGTTGGAGAGATCTGTAACATGAACAGTCGCTTCAACCCCTGACGAGTGACCTCTCTGGCCGCGATGGGATCATCTAATAGCCGTAAAGAAACACTGCTTCCATCGTCTTGCAATACCGGCGTACCCTGGATCCTTACCCCGTCGTTTTCTAATACAAGCTGTTCTGGCAAAGGTCCAAAATCCCAACGCAGAATTCCTTGTCGCTCCCATCCGGCTTTAGGAGCCTTCAAAAAGCGTTGACGGGCATCCGGGCAATGAAGGCTTTTCAGCTCCTCTAGGTCGCGGCCCTGACCCAATATGCGCGTATCCGCATCATCAACAATCAAAAAATTCATCCGCAGGTGATTCAGCAAGGATTCGGTTTTCCAATGGTCTAGGGGGATATCAACCCCTTCTCTGAGTTTCAATAATTTGCTTAACGTAACCTTTAATGATCCTGTATGTTTCGTTAATTGGCTAATACACCATTCCGCTGTCTGGGGAAGGGGGACTAGAGGGCGTCGTAAGGTCTTGGGCAAAGCTTTTAAGAGTGCCAGAATCTTGTTTTGCAGAAGTCCAGGGACCAGCCACTCGAAAGGAAGAGGGGATAGCTGGTTTAGTAGAGAAATTGGAATGCGGACATTCACCCCGTCATTGCTTCCTCCTGGATCAAAGGTGTACTCCAGGGGAAACTCCTGTCCATCGATCACCAGATGTCCGGGAAATTGTTCCCCAGAGGCGGCTTCGCCATCAATCCCCAAGACATCTTCCCGGTCGAAATACAAAAGACGCAAATCCTTTTTTCGCGCGTGGGCGTACCATTCATGGAATTGTCGTGCGGTGTAAATCCTCTCTGGCAGTTGGGCGTCGTAGAAGGCGTAACGATCTGCATCATGGGTTAACAAATCTCGACGCCGAAATTTATGCTCCAACTCCCGGACCTCTGCGATCATGGCTTGGTTATGCAGAAAAAATGGCGCACTGGAATGAAAATGGCCTTCCACCAAGGCCGTTTGAATAAAAATTTGTCGGGATTCGACTGGGTTTATCGGACCAAAATGGACCTTGCGATTGGCAATTAACAGCAATCCCATCAAGGTGACCCGCTCCAAAGCCATGACTTGGCCTTGATGCTTTTCCCAGTGAGCCTGTGAATAACTGCGACGGCATAACGTCCCGGCGGCGGCCTCCAGCCATTCCGGTTCGATTTTGGCACACATTCGGGCATAAAGTCGGCTGGTCTCCACCAACTCACCGGCCACGATCCAGGCTGGCGGCTTTTTGTATAACCCAGAACTCGGATGAACCCAAAAATGAGAGTCTCGTACCCCGGTATACTCTTTGCCATCGTTTTTGCAACCCGCATTTCCAAGCAATCCTGGCAGCACAGCCTGATGAATTTCCGCATAAGTGGCCTCGGTTTCATTGGGACGCATACCCATCTCTAGACACATTTCTTCAAGCTGGGCGTGAATATCCATCCACTCCCGCACCCGCATGCGTGAGAGAAAATTCTCTTTAAGGAATCGACGCAATCCATTATTGCTCGGGTTGCTTTCGCGACCTTGTTGAATGAATTTCCATAAATTTAAGGTGGCAATAAAATCGGATTGCGCATCGGCATGGCGGGCATGGGCTTGACGGGCGGTATCCCGTCTCTCCCTGGGTTCCTCCCGAGGATCCGGGACACACATGGCTGCAACCAAAACCAGAATCTCTTTCAGGCGTCCAAATTTCCCACCCTCCAACAGGATTCTTCCCAATCCAGGGGGCAGGGGGAAGCGAGCAAGTTGCTTGCCCACTGTTGTCAGCTCACCGTTTTCGGTAAGGGCTCCCAACTCTTCCAGAAAACGTGTGCCATAGCGTATGGCTGGCAGGGTCGGGGGGTCTACAAATGGAAATCGGGCAATCTCTCCAAGTTGCATGGATTTCATTTGCAAAATGACCGCATCCAGAGGGGTTCGTAAAATTTCTGGATCGGTAAATCGGGGACGAGCTTGATAATCCTCCTCGGAATAGAGTCGAATACAGATCCCTTCAGCCAATCGACCGCATCGTCCTTGCCGCTGATCCGCAGAGGATTGGGAGGTCTTTTCAACTGGCAAACGCTGAATGCGCATGCGGTCGCTGATACGACTGATCCGTACCAATCCTGTATCAATCACATAGTGTACGCCGGGAACGGTGATGGAGGTTTCTGCCACATTGGTGGCCAGGATTACACGACGAAGCGGGCCAGGGTGAAAGATACGTTGTTGTTCCGCACCCGGCAGTCGGGCATAGAGAGGCAAGAGTTCTGTCCCAACGCCCATCCGTTTTTGCAACGTCTCACCAATCTCGCGAATCTGTTGTTCTCCTGGTAGAAATACCAGAATATCGCCATGCATGCCCGGTTTGGAGAGTTCCTCTACGGCTGCGATAATGGCGGTTTCCATGCTTTGCTCTTCGACCTCTTCCAGATCGTTTTCTTCGCTGTCATTCTCGATCATCAGAGGTCGATAGCGGGTTTCTACGGGATAGGTTCGTCCCGAAACCTCGATCACGGGGGCGTTGTGAAAGTGACGGGAGAATTTTTCCGCATCGAGGGTGGCTGAGCTGATGATTACCTTGAATTCAGGCCGTCTGGGAAGAATCTGTTTGAGACATCCAAGCAGAAAATCAATGTTGAGACTGCGTTCGTGGGCCTCATCCACGAGGATTGTCTCGTAGCGGTTTAGAAAACGATCTTTTTGGATTTCCGCTAACAGAATACCATCGGTCATGACTTTGATCAGGGTTTCAGGGGCGGTATGATCGTTAAAGCGGATCTTGTGCCCCACCAACCGTTCGATGGGCGAGATGAGATCCTGGCGCAAATAGTTTGCTATAGAGCGGGCTGCGATTCGTCGGGGTTGGGTCACACCCACCATGCCCGCACTGCCCAATCCCAGTTCCAGGCAAATTTTGGGCAATTGTGTTGTTTTGCCAGAACCTGTCGCCCCGCACACAATGGTCACGGGATGTTTGGAAATGGCCAGCGCGATCTCTTGGCGGTGTTCTGCCACAGGAAGATCGTCTGGAAAGTTTAGTTTAGGAATGGATGCGAGACGATTATCCCGTTCGGTTTGTGATCGAGCGATCTCTTCTGCCAGTTTTGCCTGCAAAACGGGATCTGGAGTTGTGATCAGTTTTTTAAGTCGTTGGCGTAATGAGTGGCGGTCCCGGATCATGCAACGGGCAATCGGGTCCATTTTTAACAATTTGGTCAAACTGTTCCCCAATATTTGATAACTATTTAAAAGTAAAGTAAAGATCGTAACGTACACTCTTCCCAGTGACTACGGCATGTGGGGTCATTCCAGCCAATGGCGCACCCAAACGGGGGCGTTTGACCACAACCCGTTGAGTTGCCAGAGCCAGAGCCGTTTTCAGAAGAGAATCCCCATCAGGATCATCCCCCACCACCTCCCGCAACAAACGCATCTCTTTTTTAACGAGGGCGGATTTGGTTCGTTCGGGATGCATGGGATCGAGATAAATCACGTCAGGGCGTTGATTGGTCTCAATCTTGGCCATGAAATCCACGGAATCCCCTTGGCAGAGGGTCATTCGGCCTGCTTCTGGGAGTCCCGCCTCCGAGGCACGACGCATACCATCGGCAAGCAAAGCAAACGTCACCCGTGAACGCTCCACCATTGTGATCACACTCCCCAAGGCCGCCAAAACAAAGGCATCCCGTCCCAATCCTGGGGTAGCGTCCAAAATGTTTGGACGGATCCCGTTTTTCAGTCCAGCAGCCCGTGCCAAAGGTTGCTTCAGACCCTCCTGACGCCGGAGACGGGCAATAATCGTCGAAAAATCCACATAGGCCGGTTGACTGTACCCTTTAATTCGTTCACGCAACTCCAATCGCTCAGGGGTCACAGTCAATACCGTATGGTTTGCACACTGCTCCCAATCCATCCAAGGGAGTTCCAGTTCCACAGCCAATTGTCGAGCATAAGAAACCTGTTCTGTTTCAATGGCAGCTACGACGAGATCCGCTTTATGCTCAAGAGACACGCTCTTCACAGCCCCTTCGGAAACACGCCGTCCCAATCTGAATCAGGCGGATGTTGCATAAAATGCTGGATGCGCGAGAGATAAACCTCATAGATTAATCGTTCTGGGTCGCGTTGATGAAGCAGATGAAAACGGTGTTGCGCCTCCTTCCATCGGCGGCCCCGGTATAGCGCAAGGGCTTTATGGTATGCGTCCACTTCTGTGCGTGTATCCCCGCTGACCTCATCAACAAAACCAACGGGTTCAAATATCGAGACTGGAAGGCTCTTTCCTTGGATTCGGATCCGGTCCAATTCGCGGAAAATGACTTCTGGTAAATTCTTTCTGGTTTCCGCTCCTGCAATGATGGTTGCACCGTATTGTTTGGTGCATGATTCCAGCTTCAAAGCCTGTTTGACCGTTGCTCCCCACACGGTATAAGCCTTACGAAAATCGGATCCCATAATGCCGACGTTCACCGATCCAGAGTTCAAGCCAATACCAATGGAGAATTCTGGCCATCCCTGCGTGCGAAATTCATCTTCTTGTTGGTTCAAGGATTCGATCATGCGCATGGCAGCTTTCATGGCGTTACGGGCATGACGCGAATTTTCCAGTGGGGCCCCCCAATAAGCCATGATGACATCACCCATATATTTATCAATTGCACCCTGATTTTCGTGAATCACGGTCGTCATTTTGGTGAGATAGGTGTTCATGATGTGGGTCAGTTCTTCTGGCTTGCGTTGTTCTGCAATGGTGGTAAAGTCTTGAATATTAACAAACATGACCGTCATATCCCGTCGTTCACCTTTGGTCTCAATTGTTTTTCCGCTTGAGTGTATCGCTTCCACCTGTTCCTGGGGCAAATAGTGTCCAAATAAACTCGAAATATGCGATTTGCTGCGGGAGTGAATCAATATCTCAAAAATATTGTTCAGCATAAAAAGCAGCAGCGTCAGAACCACTGGCGAGGCAATCGGGATCAAAATATCGACTCGCCGCCAAAAAAACAGATGGCTCCAAACAATCAAGAGCAGGATCAACAGGGTGAGATAAAAACCCCAAATAGGAGTTAATCGTGTCATCAGCAGGATCATGGCAAGCGCGATTAAAAAATAATAAAATAATTCAAAAACCAAACTGTGTGATGGACGCCGTTTTATAGATGCGTCTAAAATACCACTGATAATATTGGCGTGGATTTCCACTCCAGGAAAGGCATTTTGTATCGGGGTAACACGCAGATCCATCAATCCGGGGGCAGTCGAACCAACCAAAACAATCGCGTCATTCAAAAGATCTGAATTCGCGGTCTGGTCAAGCACATCGCTGGCTGAAATATAGGGAAAACTTCCAGGACGGCCCCGATATGGGATCAAAATTGAGGCACGTTCATCCACCGGAATATGGTGAGGCCCTAGTCCGACCCATTCCAGCCCGGTTTCGATATCCTTGGGATTTTTGGCGACCGGGGTGATTCCCATGGTGACCGGCGGATCCCCTAGGATGGTTCGGACCAGACCCAAAGAGAGGGATTGATAAAGTTTGCCCTGATACTCCTGCAACAAGGGAATACGGCGATTAACCCCATCGGACTCCAGCAATGGATTGTCAAAAAAACCACCATTTTGCGCAGCACTTTGCAATATCGGTAAATTGGCTCCAAACCCTGCAGCCTTGACAAACGGAATATTGGAGCGTCCCAGCTCCTGCAAACTAATGACCGGATCGGGTAAGGCACCGGAAACCGCAAATTTTGGATCAACCTTGGACTTGAAATAATATCCCAACAAAACATGTCGTCCCCGTAGGGTTCTGGCAAAACGGGCATCCCGTTCCAGGGAGGGACGTAGTTTGTTGAGGGATAATAAAAATCCAGGTTGATCTTTCAGCAGGCCAGAGGCCAGTCGATCCAATACCGGCAGACCAGAGCTTTCATCTTGTTCCGAGAAGACCACGTCAAAGCCAAGCACCAAAATTCGGTAATGATCAAACAAAGTTTCTGTCAACTTGGCCAATTGATGCCGTCCCCATGGCCAACGCCCAATTTTGGCCAGACTTTTTTCATCCAAATCAATAATGACGATTCGTTTGTCTGTATTCCCTTTCAAAGATAATCTTACTTGAGTATCATAAGCAAAATTTTCAAGTTTTTTTAGCGCAGGTAATTCAATGATATTGAAGGCGTGCAACACGAACAGCACGAGTAGAGCAAGGCTGATCAGAAGGCGTATGAATTGAGGACGGGACACTGGCGAAGCCTTTAGCTTTGTCCGACGATTGAGCTGATAATTTTCATGAATTGGGCAGTGAAGTCATGGGGTATACCCCGGAATTTTTTCCAGATACACGGGATCGATTTGTTCTGGTGCCAAATACTCTTGCGCATAATCGAGATAGATTTTTTTGTCGATAAACAGTTTGAACAGGTCTGGATCAATATGTCCATCCTTTTTCATGAAACCTAGAATTTGCAAAGATGCGGAGAGCGGTTTGCCTTTTTTGTAAGGACGATCCCGTGCGGTAAGTGCCTCGAAAACATCGGCAATGGCCACCATGCGCGCCTGTATGGACATCTTTTCTCCAGTGAGTCCTTTGGGATACCCTTTGCCATTCATCTGTTCGTGATGACCACCCGCGATTTCTGGGACTCGTTTGAGATGCTTGGGAAAAGGAATGGCATCCAGCATTTTGATGGTGGCCACAACGTGATTGTTGATGATTTCTCTCTCTTCAGGAGTGATGGTTCCTTTTGGAATATTTAAGTTATACACTTCGTTGTCAGTAAGAAACGTTTTCTCCAGACCATCGGAATCGATCCATCGGCGTTTGGCAATGGCGTGAATTCGGTCTTGATATTGGGAAGACATGAATTCACCACCAATATTGGCCTCGCGAACAAATTTGCGATCCGCATCGATTTGTTGAAGTTCCTGCTGCAACGCCATTTCCTGACTGGTGAAATCGAGCTTTTCTCCTGCTTCCAGGGAGGCCATCTTTTTTTTGAGGAAAGAGATTTCCAAATCGCGTTTCAGAACCTCAAAACGAGTATCAACCAAATGAATGCGGTCAAAAATGCTTTCTAGTTTGGTTCCTTTGTCCACCACCTCTGTCGGAGTCACCACTTTGCCGCAGTCATGTAACCAGGAGGCAATTTTTAGTTCATACATCTCATCATCAGAGAAGTTGATATCTTTCAAGGCACCTTCTTGACTGTCGCTGACAGCCCGACCCAGCATTTCCGCCAGAACCGGCACCCGGTGGCAGTGTCCACCGGTATAGGGTGATTTATCGTCAATGGCGGAGGCGATGGCTTGAATGAAAGATTCAAACAGGGCCTTGAGATCAGAGATCAGTTTCTGGTTGGTAAGAGCAATGGCCGCCTGTGAGGCAAGGGATTCGGCAAGTTTTTGGTATTCTTTTGAAAATGTTATAATTTCTTGTGTTTTTGCATCTTTGGCATTGATGAGTTGCAAGACGCCGATGATTTCGTTTTCGTGGTTTTTCAGCGGCACGGTCAAAAAGGATTTCGAGCGATAATGGGTTCTTTTGTCAAAGGCTCGCGTACCAGAGAAATCGAAACCTTCGGCTTCGTAGGCGTCAGGGATATTGACGGTGGTCTGTTTCAAGGTTGAAAAGGCCGCAATCATTTGTAAATTCGGCACGCCGTCTTTGTAAAGAGGCAGTTCAGGAAAATTGATGGGAATGCCCGTTGTGCCTCCCATGGCGATCCCTAAGGAATCGGTACGCAAAATTTCAAACTTCAGGGTCTGTCTTTCCGTGACACTGTACATGGTTCCAGCATCCGCATTGGTCAGCTCCTTTGCCCCCATGAGGATAATTTCCAACAACCGATTGAGGTTCGGTTCAGAAGAGAGGGCAATGCCGATATCATTCAGGCGTTCGATATGCCGTAAAAAATGATCGGCAACATCATCGTCGTCTTTGGCGGTTATGGATATTTGTGGATCCATGGGGACTCCCGTACAAAAAAAACGGTGGAGATGAATCTATTTTGATTGCTCATACTATAAACCAATTGTCTATTTTTGCATATGCTTTATCAAGAGGGAATGGCAATTCTCGTGATGGCCCCAAAAGAGGTCACTTTGTAAAATGTGTTTTTTTGTGGTATAAGCTTTGAGATTGTTTGGACCGGATGAAATGGTTCCCATTTTGGTTTGATCTCATGACTTCTTTGTATTCTCGCGGATCGAAATTCCCATGAAACCTAGTCACTGGATGGTTGTTGGTGCTGTCTCGCTAATCACACTCAGCTTATGGGCCTGGTTCAATCGCCCTCTAGAAGAGCCTTTATGGCCGGATCGTGTGATGGGGTTTGCCTTTGCTCCTTATCGCGCAGATCAAGATCCGCAAAAAGGATTACATCCCAGCGAGGAACAGATCAATGAAGATCTTGCCCTGTTGTCAGGAAAAACCTACGCAGTACGAACCTATACCGTAGAAGGTGTGCTGGCGGAGATCCCACGACTGGCGCGCAAGTTTGGCATCAATGTCATGGTGGGCGGATGGATCGACACCGAGGAGACCAAAAACGATCTGGAAATTAAACGCCTGATCAAGACCGTCAATGCCAATGCCCAAAACGTTGTGCGGGTGATCGTGGGGAACGAAGTTTTGCTCCATGATCGCGTACCCGTGGAAAAATTGATTCAATACCTGGATCGTGTTCGTTCATCGGTCAATGCCCCAGTCAGTACCGCCGAACCTTGGCACATCTGGTTGAAATATCCACAATTGGTGAAACATACAGACTTCATCACCGTTCATATGCTGCCATACTGGGAAGGAATCGATCAAGAAGGGGCTGTGGATTACGTTGTCTTTCGTATGAACGAATTGCGGGCCGCTTATCCCGACAAAACCATCATTATTGGCGAGGTTGGTTGGCCAAGCGATGGACGTACCCGCATCAATGCCAAGGCGGGATTGGCCGAACAGGCAACCTTCTTGCGCCGTTTTCTGGCACGGGCCAATCAGGAAAAATATGTTTACTACGTGATCGAAGCCTTTGATCAACCGTGGAAAAGTAACTCCTTGGAACGGGGCGTTGGTTCTTACTGGGGGGTTTATAATGCCGACCGGGTGGCGAAATTTCCTTTTCACGCCCCCATTGTCAATATTCCACAATGGTATGTTTTGGCTGCGGCCTCATTGGTTGTTGGATTGCTCACCATCACATTGCTGTTTCTTGACAGCCATTCGATGCGAAAACGTGGACGTTTCTTTCTTGCCATTTTGGCCTATGGCGTGGCTTCGCTGGCGGTTTATGTGGTTTATAACTACAGCCAGCAATATTTAACTCGTGGAGCAATGCTGTTTGGTTTTTTGCTTGGAATCGGCATGATCGGCGTAATTGTGGTACTGTTCGCCGAAGCCCATGAGTGGGCAGAGGCCGCTTGGGTTCAAGCGCGACGACGCGCACTCGAACCCACTCTTTTGCTCGATGAAGATCAATTACCTTGGGTGTCGGTCCATGTTCCGGCCTACAACGAACCCCCAGACATGATGATTCGCACCCTCGACTCTTTGGCACGCCTGAATTATCCCCACTTTGAAATCCTGGTGATAGACAACAATACCAAAGACCCAGCCATCTGGGAACCGGTGCGAGATCATTGCGC
Organism: Magnetococcales bacterium; assembly: GCA_015232825.1. Classification (GTDB taxonomy): domain Bacteria; phylum Pseudomonadota; class Magnetococcia; order Magnetococcales; family Magnetaquicoccaceae; genus Magnetaquiglobus. Next base: position 43,215 of record JADFYY010000001.1, on the reverse strand, counting down.
CAAATTGGGGGAACGCTTCCGCTTTTTCCATGTTGATCCTCTTGCGGGTTTTAAGGCTGGGGCCTTGAACTTCTCTTTAAAACAGACAGATCCCCGTGCCGAGGTAATCGCCGTCATTGATAGTGATTATCTTGTGGATTCTAACTGGCTCCGTGACTTGATCCCGCAGTTTCAAAAACCAGAAATCGCCATTGTGCAGGCTCCGCAAGATTATTATGATCAGGATGAAAGTACTTTCAAATCCATGTGTTATGCGGAATATCGAGGATTTTTCTATATCGGCATGGTCACTCGCAATGAGCGCAACGCCATCATCCAACATGGCACCATGACCATGGTGCGCCGACAAGTCCTGGAAGAGGTGGGAGGTTGGGCCGAGTGGTGCATCACCGAGGATGCGGAATTGGGATTGCGTATTTTTGAACGAGGCTTCCAGGCCTCCTATATCCCACGCAGTTATGGTCGAGGGGTGATGCCAGACACCTTTATCGATTACAAAAAGCAACGTTTTCGTTGGGCCTATGGTGCTGTTCGCATCATGCGTGCCCATTTTGGGGAACTCTTTGGTTGGCGTGCCTCCAGTTTGACTTGGGGACAACGGTATCATTTCTTGGCTGGCTGGATGCCATGGCTGGCGGATGGTTTGAATGTGTTGTTTAACGTCATCGCCTTGTGCTGGTCAGTGGCCATGATCGTGGGACCACAATACGCCGATTCGCCCTCTGTGGTCTTTAGTGTTCTTCCTTTGATTCTATTCGCCTTTAAAATTCTCAAGCATCTACATCTCTATTATACCAATGTCGGCATCAAGCCCATGCAATCCTTAGCCGCCGCTGTGGCTGGACTCTCCTTGACCCATACGGTCTCTATGGCCATTATGCAGGGCTTTTTCGGCGGAGAAAAACCCTTTTTCCGCACACCAAAGCAGGCCGATGGTCATCGTTTCTGGCACGCCCTAGCAGCCGCTCGCACCGAGACCATTCTCATGGTCTCCTTTTGGCTGGCAGCCTGGGGAGTGAAAGTTCGCGTGGGGTTTGATTTTTTTGATACACGAGTCTGGGTGGGTGTATTGCTCGTCCAATCTATGCCGTATGCCATCAGTCTGATCATGGCGGCGATCAGTGGTTTGCCAACTTCCCGTCCGCCCGTTCTCGCCGTTTTAGTTGAGGAAAAAAAGTGATAGTAACTATTATCAGGCGAATTTTGTTGAATCGTTATACCCTCTTTCTTGCAGGGTTGTACCTTTATCTTTTGCTGACCGATCATCTCATTGAATTGACCAAAGGCGTGATGAGGATGGAGGTGCCGCTCCTTCTTTATCTTTATTTTTATTTTAATGCAATCACTAAAGAGTCAAAATGGCGACCTTATGTGGCGGCAACTCCACTTTTAGTCATTTATCTTGTTCATGATTATTATTTTTTACGTTTTTTTCGCATTCCAAAAATAATTGATTTTGAGCAGCTACCAGAGTTGATCGGGGTGTTGGGTATATGGGGGAATTTGTGCCTAGCCGGATTTGTAGTGCTTTTGTTTTCCCTATTTGTTTCGTTCATGCGTTTGTCCTTCAAGGCGTTTGTCCTGGCCATTCCCGGCGTGATCGTCTTTGCGACCCCTTATTTTTATCCACAGATTTATATCGATATTTTTTCTCAACGTTCCATTGAAGTGATCCATTATGCCGCTGTGGTCAATGTGGAGTACAATGGTCGATTGGCCACGGCCCTTTATAACGAAGCCAAACGACAGGAAACATTTAACAATATCTCAAGCTACCGTGATATCAATAAACTGGCGATGAGGCTTCCTGCAGAGATGGAAACGCCAGCTAGGGCCAATGGCAAAAACGTTCACATGATCGTGCTAGAGGGGTTTCTGGATCCCACTTTATTGACAAATTTGCCAAGTAAAATCAATCCCGTTCATCCTGATTTTACCGCGCTGGTTGGAGCTAATCAGGGATTTTCGGTTTCCCCTGTTTTTGGTGGCTACACCTCTCAGGCCGAGTTTGAGGTTCTTTGTGGGGTTCCAGCCTTTCAGGAGTTTGATGAAATCGAGTTCAATATTTTTACCGGGTCGGAAACCTACTGTTTACCACGCATTTTGCATCGTTTTGGCTATCACACTATGGCATCTAATGGTTTCAAGCCGGATTTTTTTAACACCATTCCAGCTTATCGCGGTATTGGATTTGATGCGATGTATTTTGCTAAAGAATATACGCCAACCATGGAGACCTATCTGACCAAGGGGGAAGAAAAGGATAATAAATATTTTTTTGATGGTGACCTGTATACCCAAAACCTTGCCTTTGTGAAACAACGCCTGGAGGATAAAAAGCCGTTTTTCAATTATGTCTTGACTGTATACGGCCATTTTCCTTTTGAATATGATGCGCGTGTCGGTCCTCCCTTGTTCAAGATGGAGGGGGTACCCTGGGATTTGGAGCGCATCATCAATCAGCATTACTACCGCACCAAGGCATTGGCCGATTATTTAAAGAAGCTTCTGGCTATGGATCCAAACGCCTTGATCGTGCTGGTCGCCGATCATCTCCCCCCTTTGGAAGGGGGATTTGAAACCTATGGCAAATTCGGCTATCCGAAGCCCGACCTGGAAGATCGATTTTACCGGAATCGTTTTCTAGTGTTTCGGGAAGGCAAAATGGAAAAACATGAAAATTTTTACCATTTCAATATTTATCGCCTAATTTTAGATTATATTACTAACCAAGAGTATTGTAAAACCAGATCATGCGACTTCAAATATCCAATTGACAAAGAGACGCTACGAGATGATTATCGCATCATCATGGGGTTGGCTTCGATTCAATAAGCGAAAAAAAAGGGGGAGGGGGAGAAAACAAATTTGACACCGAGTCAGTCAAAAATCACCCCCCCTTTTTTTGACGCTCTCTTTAACTGAAAAATTGGCCTTTTTCCTATCTAACTCTATTAAAAATAAGACATAATTTTATTGGCAGGGAAAATGCTATCTCTATACCAGTATAGCTCAACCTTTGCCTTTGGGAGTTCGTTATGGAAACCTTGAGAATTATTTCTAAAAAAAATGATTATGAGATTTATGATACAGCAGAAAAAATGACTATAGTAAAAGGTATTGAAACCTATCAAACAGCTCTTATTTTGCAAAGAAAGTTAATGCGGTTAAAGCAAGATGCCGCCACCTATTCCATGCGTCCAACCCACCATCGTACAGCAACCATGCATTGAATAACAGTGACGTGGCAGACAGAACACAATCATGGACTGCCTCCGACTTGCTGGCCACGCTGCGCTACTGGCGAGTTTGTGGGATTGATCGTCTTACAGGAGAGCAGTTTGGATTTGCCCCCGTGGTGGAACCAAAAGCAACGGTACCAATACCGATACCAACGCCTCCACCCCCTTCGTTGGAACGTTTGATTTCTGAACCCGTTCCCCTTGTGGCGCGAGAATCCTGGATTGCAGGCTTGGCACAGGAGATATCTAGTTGTCAACAGTGCCGACTCTCGCAAACTCGCAATCAGACTGTTATGGGAGTTGGCGCACTAGACGCCCCTGTGGTGTGGATTGGAGATGCGCCACAAGAGGAAGAAGAACGCACTGGAGAACCGTTTGCCGGTGAAGCGCGAGCCATTTTTCAAGGGATGGTGAGGGCCGTCGGATTGGATCGCAATGCGGTTTATTTGACCAATATTATCAAATGTCGTCCTCCTGGAGACCGAACGCCAAAACCCGATGAGATCCTCCATTGTCAGCCTTTTTTGTTCCGGCAATTGGAGTTGATTCGACCTAAAGCGATTTTTGTCATGGGGAAGGTTGCCATTGATTGCTTGTTGGGCCCGGTCAAACAGGTGGGGCAGGCCAGGGGAAAAGTTCACTTTTGGCGGGGTGTGGCTGTGGTCGCCAGTTATCACCCGGTCTATTGTCTCCGTACACCGTCCAGCAAGCGCATGGTCTGGGAGGATCTGCTTCTGATGCAAAAAACCCTGGAACAAGATCTACAGGGTTGCGCCTCCATCTAGGACCACCCCCATGGACATGAATTTATCAAAACGTTCCTTGACCAAAACTTTGGGAGATTTTTTGCGTAACTCCTGTAAATGGTGAACCAGTCGTCGTTGCAGAATGGTGGCTGCTTCCAATGGATTGCGGTGGGCACCACCAATGGGTTCTGGAATGATTTCATCGATCACCTTGAGTTCCAAGATATCCTGGGCAGTCAAGCGTAGGGCCTCTGAAGCCAATTCAGCCTTGGAAGAGTCTTTCCAGAGAATGGATGCGCACCCTTCCGGTGAGATGACCGAATAGGTTGCGTACTGCATCATCAAAACGCGATTGCCCATGCCCAATGCCAAGGCACCACCCGAACCCCCTTCACCAATAACCACAGAGAGAATCGGCACCTTGAGGGCAGCCATCTCTTTGAGGTTACGGGCAATGGCTTCGGCTTGTCCCCGTTCTTCAGCCCCTTTGCCAGGATAGGCACCGGGTGTGTCAATAAGACAAATAACCGGCAATTTGAATTTCTCGGCCAGTTTCATCAAGCGTAACGCCTTGCGATATCCTTCTGGGCGCGACATGCCGAAATTACGGCGGACTTTCTCTTTGGTGCCACGACCTTTTTCTTGACCAATCACCATGACATCGATTTTGTCCAGAACGGCCAGACCGCCGATGATGGATTCATCGTCACCAAAAACACGGTCGCCGTGTAACTCCTTGAAATCACCAAATACGGTCTCCAGATAGTCGGAGGTAAAAGGTCGATCTGGGTGACGAGAGAGGAGGGTTTTTTGCCAAGGAGTCAGTTTGGCAAAAATTCGTTCGGTCAGGTTGATGGTTTCCTGTTCCAAACGTTTGATATCTTGGGAGATATTAATATCCGAACTGTTCGATAAAAGACGCAGATCGTCGATTTTGGACATCAACTCCCCGATGGGGCGTTCAAATTCGAGAAAGGTTTGAGACATGTTTTTTCTGGTCCGCTAGATGTCGAATTGAATAAGGGTTGAAATCGTTGAGTGATTATTGCATACAAAGAGCTTCGTTGACTACTGTTGATGCAAGGAAAAAGAGATCGATGCATGACTTATTGATCCTCCTGGTGGGAATTCTTGGCCTGTTGTTTGGGGCCGGAGAGCTTCAGGCCCATGGTCCAGGCAGAGCTTTACGAGTAGAAATGGGATATTGCGAGCCAGAATCGGCGGGAATGGTGCGCGACCAACATCTAAACGCGCAGACTCAAAATCAGGAGTTGCCGTTTTGCTTTCGCATTCACAATCAAGAGCCTTTTTCTGTGACGGTTAATTTGCGTTTTTTGCCAGGATTGATCATTGAGAATGGCACCGAGGTCTGTCAGATGACCGATGCCAGTGAACCCTTGATGTACGAACATTTTTTCCTCCAAGCCGACAAAAAACATCCATCAACCTCTCTGGTACTAGACCCCACGACCACTCAAGAGATTCGCGGACAATGGGTCTATCAAGCTGGAACACGCTTTGTGGATAAAAATATCAAAAATCGGCAAGCCATGGTGAACTGTATTCTTGGCGAAGCCTCCCCATTGGAGCGTTTAGAACAATCGCACCAGAGCGGAGTGCATCTCAAAGGACGACGGGGGATGCATATGGTACATGTTGAAGGTCCATAGAGAATGTTCCATTAGACCTCGATCCTTGTTGTAACCAATGGTATTATTAAATCTGTTGATTTTACGCATAATCTTCAATAATTGTTCGCCACAGAGGAACCTTGTGATATGAGTACTCCCGCCACCTACTCCCACCGAGGGGATGAATATCAAATCTGTATCGCCTTGCACTGGATCATCCGTTTGTTGCGGGGAGAGGAGAAAATTGACTTCATACAAGCGGACTCCAACGGTATACCCGGTCAGAAGGATGCCGTTGTTGTGGATGACGTGGTCGTAGTCTACCAGGATCAGCGGAAACTTTATGTTCAAGCAAAAAAGAATCAGCCAGATCATCTGGAATGGCGGATATCGGATGCTGTTATGCAGAAAGAATTATGCAAAGCACGAGATCAATTGCAGAGTGATTCTTTGGCATCTGTCGAGTTCTATTCCCAGTCACCGTTTGGTGAATTGAATAAATTGGCTGAAGGCATCCCCATGTATCCAGACCATGCCAATTTTGATCTAAAAGCGCCAGCCACCACCCTAAAAAAAACTTTTTCAGAACTCTACACACTTTGGCAGCTAGATTCACAATTGGCCTTTAGTTTGGCGCACAGTTTGAAATATGCCATTCCTCGAAGTATGGTCCAGTGGGACATAATTAATATGGATGATCTTGCTCGACTGGTTCCACGCGCTCCTGATGCTATGCGCATTCTTAGAGAAATGCTTACAAATCATCAGTCCAAAATACGTGACGCCAAGCACACCATCTACCGTCAAGATGTGCTGGACAAGTTGGGGCAAGAGGGGATCTATTTCACCGCTCATTGGAACGAGCAGGAGAGCTTGAACCTTTTCAACAGTGCTTCTCTGATCGGTAGGCAGTGGCATCGTGACGTAGATGGGCATAGTTTTCAGCGTCAAGCCGTGGCTGACTTGCATGAGGCCATTAAAAATAACACAAAGATTATATTGTTAACGGATGGACCAGGTTCTGGCAAGACGTGCGTGTTGCTGGACTTGGTAGAACTGTTGGAGCAGGAAGCAACGATACATTTGCTCTTCATTCGGGGGGATGCGTTCGAGGCCGCACGCACGGAGAACGATCTAAAAGAGCGAGGTCTGCCTGATGACATCGTTGGGCGTTGTGCGCGCTTGGCAGAGAATCGGCAAGTGGTGGTGATCATTGATTCCCTGGATGTACTCTCCCTGCAAAGAGACCATGGGGCGTTAACCCTCTTTTTGGGCTTGATGGATCGACTGAAGCGGATTCCCAAGTTGAGCGTGGTGACCGCCTGCCGACTCTTCGACCTAGTATATCATCCCAGATTGCGGGATCGCAAATGGGATAAAACCATTACTATCGGCAAGCTGAATTGGCAAGAAGAAGTCGTACCAATGCTTATAAAATGGAATGTAGATCCAGAAACTCTGCCATTGGAGCTGCGTGATCTGCTTCTCGTACCGCAAAATCTACGACTTTTTCATCCATTGGCACAAGTGGCCGCCGTATCGGTCATTCGTAGTGCCTATCAATTGAATGATCTGTTTCTGCGCCATTTGGTGATCGAAGATCCGGCTCTGGAAGATGACGCCATGACCGCTTTGCAAAATATGGCTCATGGGATGATGGCTCAACGGGAAAAAAGGCTGGTAATGGCCTTATGGCAGGGATCGCATGATGCCAAACAACGGCTAATATCCAAGGGTATCCTCTGTGATGCTGGTGCGGAAACCCTTGCTTTCACCCATCAGACCCTGCGTGATAATCTGTTGGTGCGTGGTGCCCTGAAACAAGGAACTGACTTGGACGCATTTGTCAGTGGCTTGCCTCCGTTGCCTTTTGTGCGTCCAGCCATTCGGGCTTATGTTTTACATTTGGCGACTGTGCATTCATCCGGCTTGGGGCGGCACGTGACCAAGGTGCTGAATGATCAAAGCTTGCCCTATCATGTCCGCCGACTGATTGCCGAAACCTTGGCGGAAATTGAACCTGGATCGACAGATTGGCCATGGATTAATCGGTTATGCAAAAATCAGCCGGAACTTTTTGACTGGATGTTTCAAAAAACCCGCAATGATGCATGGTTCCGCATGTTGTATGATAACCTGTTGCCGTCGCTTGCGGAAAGAAATGATCATGATCTATGGCAGTCGAAGTTAAGTAGTCGCCTGGATGTATGGATGAATCATTTTCCCTCTGAGTGCGTAGCGTTGTGGCTGAAGATGTTGGATCGGGAGTCTGATGGCTCCTGGTTGGTGATGAATCTTTCTCACAGTCTGGACCGCTTCACCCAATGGCATACACAAGGCTGCCGAACTCTTCTGGAGAGGCTCATGAATCTTAAAGGATCCCAGGATTACGTAGCCGGTACAGCCATTAGTCGCTATGTGACAGCAACTAACCAGGGGGATGACCTATTATGGGCGTTCATTTATAATAATGTGAAAAATTTTAGTAGTTATAGTATTAAAAAAGGTATAAAATGTCAGCCTCACCATTTTCATGACCAGGATTTTTTGAAAAACCGTTTGATTAATTCCGAACTCCTGATGGACATGGTTATTAATACCTTGGAAGAAGGGACTGGCCATTTGGCCGATAGCATTGGGGATGTAAAGGAGACTTCTTGGCGCAACCAGCATGAAGAAAACGATACCTCCCACATCAGTGATCGGTCCATTTTATTGGATAGTTTAGAAAATGCTCTGTTTTTTCATGCGGATAGCAATACTCCATGGTGGCAAGTCAACGAGGTTCGTTTACGGACATGCCGCAATCTGGCTTTACGTTATTTTTTAATTTTGGCTTATGTCCGTCAGCCAGAGCGTTATGGAGTCGGCATTGCCTGTCAATTGATGGACGAAGAATTGATGAATATTTCAACAATATTTTATGAACTAGGACAGTTGGTAAATGTTAGTTCTCATTGTGTAGAAAATGATGTCATGAGTGCATATCAACAGGCCATATTGGAACTGCTTGATAAAGAAGATGATCAAAGTAGTTGTAATGCATGGGGAATACGTAGCTATTATAATCGACTTATTTGGATTCCCTGTATTTTTCGGATCCCTGAGGTTCAAACCTTCCTTGATCAACATGTCACCTTCATCGGACATATCCTGCCAGATCCTGAAATTTTTTCCTGGGGTGGTTGTGTCCGTCCACCGGTTGACCTGGAAACATTCGAGACACTCTCTTTTTATAGTCAGATCCAACTTTTGCGCTACTATGAAAATATTAAACGCCAATCTGTCTTTGACAGAGATTTTCTGATTGGTGGCAAGGAGAAGATGATAGAAGTTTTAAGCAATGCGACATCCAATAATCCTATGCGTTATCTGCCATTTCTGTCAGAGGAAGGTCTTGAAAAGGGGTATGTGCAATCCATAGTCGATGGAGTTGCCGCACACATACAATACCGTTTTGGCAATTTAAGCTCAAACGATTGGAAGCCCGTAAAACCGTTGCCAGATGGTGAACCCTTGGCGCGCCATCTGCTGGATCTGTTGGAGCAAAACAAAGAGTGGTTGATGAATGGTACGACCGGCACGCGAGTCATGGAGGCGTGTGCAAACGTATTGATGATGTCTGAGGATGTGGAGCGATTGACGGCACAGCTTGTCGCATCTATCCAAAATCCTGATCCTATGGAGGAGCTGGATGATGCTGGACTACGGAGTCAAAGCATCAACTCTGCACGAGGAATTGCGGCTGGAGCAGCGGCCCGCTTGGCGGCGAAACTTCTGGAAGCCGGTCAAACCTTACCCGTGGAACTCGTCCCACTATTAAAACGCTTCGCCGGTGATCCGATTCCTGCTGTGCGTATTGGTTTGCTGGATAATCTTCCAGTCATTATTCATTTTCAACAGGAATTGGGACGACATCTGTTTGATATTATTTTTCAAGAGCAACAAGGTTCTCTTTGGGATGCCTCGGAACAAGTTTTTTATTATAACTATCATTCACATTATAGCTGGGTGGAACCGCGATTGGAGAGGATGTTCCAGGAAGTGCAGGACGAATCAGCAGACAGTTGGTCCCGTATTGCCGCTCTCGCCACCTTGACTGGGCACATGACCCTTGAAACGCTTTTTGAGCATTTGCGTGTCAAAAATAGTGACCATGCTTGGAAAGGAGCTGTTCAGGTTTTTCGGGCAAATTTGGACAAACACAAGGCACTTTGTGTTTCTGGTCTGGAAGAAATTATGCGGTGGGACACTCTGTCTGATGTCCTGTTTTCGGAATTAATACAGATGTTTAGCAACAAGAAGCTTCACCCATACATTCCCGTGCAGTTGGGGCAGCAGTTCATCAATCATATTGCGTCAACAGGTGTCCGTTGTAATTTGGGTTTTTTCTTCGAGTGGATAGCGTTCCTTGCCGAACAGGATTCTTTACGCGCTCTGGAACTATGTGAGCAGTTGGTAGAACACTTGAGCAGCCTGAAATGTCTCAGTCACATTTGGGATACGGACGATCTTTTTGTTGCATGGACCTCTATTTTGCGTGAAGCGGACGAAACCAACGATGAAAAGCTTATGCACCGTATTGTCGCCTTGCAAGACAGATTTCTGCAAATGGGGATTTATAAAACGGATGAGTGGTTGCAAAAGGCAGAATATTTTTAATCGCATTATTTGTTTTAACTGGACTTTAGACTCGCACCCCTCCTGCCCAAGATCGTTGGATTCGTGGAAAACGGGCGAGAAAAGATTGATTTTGGACCGTGTTGTGTCAGGTGGAAGCTAAACTGGTCAGTAGGATGCCGTTTGATGGCATGAATTTCCGGGACTTTGAGTCCCACCAGTCGCGAACCAGGATGTGCGAGAAATGTTTCTGGAGTCCGGTTCGTATCAAGCCAGCAGTAACAGTTCGATTAACGCGCCAAGGTGTGAGGTTGGCCAGTTGTCTGATTTGATCGCCACCCAAGATGGTCAGGAGTTGTAACAGTGCATGGGCAGCAAAGAGGAGGCCTTGATCCTTGTTGTAACCAATGGTATTATTAAATCAGTTGATTTTACTCATAAACTTAGTTTGATCTCATTCAACCAAGCACAATGGACAAATTCCATGCATGCGATCACGTTTGATACATTGGAATTCACTGAACAGCTCAGGGCTGTTGGCATTTCTGATGAACATGCCAAGGGTCATGTCAAGGCATTGGTGACCGTCATGAAGCAGACGGAAGACCGTATTGACGAACGGATTGATCGACGCGACAAACAGTCAGAAGAACAGATGAGTGGTTTGGTAACCAGACAGGATCTAAAGGAAACCAAGGATGAACTGAAGCGGGATATCAAAGATCTGGACAGCAAAATCGAGATGAATAAAATCGAATTCAAGCGTGACATCAAAGAGCTTGAGTACCGGATGACTATTCAAGTAGGTCTGATGCTTGTGGCTGTGGCCGGGATGCTCTTTACTGCTCTGCGCTACTTTCCTCCAACTCAGCCTATTGTTATCTCCAATCACCCGTTACCCGCTCTTGAGCAGAATCTTGGCAAAGTTCCCGCGACCACCCGACCTGCAACCCCGCAAACGACGCCGTAACCTTTTGTCCATAGTCTATTAATGTTCCATCAGACCTTGATCCTTGTTGCAGTCCATGGCATTCTTGGAAAGCTTATTGAATTTCTTTGTTCTCGATTCATTGGGCTTATGGACCAACTGCAACCTTAGGCTATGGTTTATCATTGAATAATGCTACTCAAACCGCCTCCACCGTTTCCATTCGTTACGACGAAACATGGATGGATGTCCCTGCGGGCAAAACAATCCTGACCGCACTGGAAGCGTCTGGAATCGGTTTTGTCCGGGGAGTAGGGTGTCGTGGTGGCATTTGTGGTGCGTGTGCCGTGTTGTATCGCATACCAGCCAAATCTCATGCGCTATCTGCCGCACTTATGTGTCAGGAGAATGTGCAAGAGGGGATGGAGATTTTACCATTGCCCTATGTCCCACAGACTAAGGTTCCCCATTGTCTGAATCTCCTGGAGGGAGAAACGCCGGGCTATCATGTTTTGCGCCTCTACCCAGAGGTTAACAACTGCATCATGTGCGGCGAGTGTGTTCGAGTCTGCCCCAAAGATATCGACGTCATGGGGTATGTGGGTATGATCAAACGGGGCGACCTTAAAGGGGCCGCCCAGGAATCCTTTACCTGTATCGGATGCCAAATCTGCGTGTTGCGCTGTCCCTCCAGCATCTCTCAACCCAATGCGGCCTTGGCCGCTCGACGTTGGTATGGCCGCTTTCAGCAACCACAAGCCGAACATCTGACTAAAATGGTTGAAAAAATTGAAACAAACCATTTTGCCCCCATTTTTCGTTGGATGCGGCATATGGATCACATGGAGTTTCAAGCACTCTATTTGCGCCGGGAGTACGAACCGGATGATTCTCCTCCTGGAACTTGGTTACCTGACGACCAGAGATTGTTGTAGGTTCGGTTATGTCAACAAACTATTTAAGTGTTTTTCCTGAAGCTTTGCGAGAGTCCGCCCGTCTGGTGCAAAGATCCCGTGAGGCACGACTTTCTAATCGACAACGGGGAATACGCATTGAATCCCTCTCGCTTTCGGATCGTCGCGCCCTGTTGGCTGAAGCGCACCCGGATTACCGAGAGGGCGGTCGCAGGGCCTTGGTCGTTGGCACGTCAAAAGGAAGTGAGATGCCCTGCGAACTGGCCAACCTATTGGAATCATGGCCTCGTCCATCGATCATGCGGTTGCTCAAGGAGCAGGGGGACTCCCAAGTCGCCTCCCGTGCGGGGGCGTGGATTGAAACACTCACACCGGATATCATCACGGATGTATTGGTGATTGGTGGTGGCGGAGCCGGTACCGCAGCGGCCATTGTCGCGGCTGAAAAAGGAGCCAAGGTGGTACTGGCCACTAAATTGCGGCACGGCGACTCCAATACCAGGATGGCCGAAGGGGGGATGCAGGTTGCAGATCACGAGTGCGACTCCCCAGCCCAGCATTTTCTGGATATCATGGGTGGCGGACACTTCAGCAGCAATGCCGATCTGGTTGAGGCAATGGTGACGGAAGCTCCCGCAATCCTGCGCTGGCTCGAAGAGTTGGGCATGCTGTTTGACAAATATCCCACAGGTCGCATGAAGGTGCGTCATGGGGGTGGGACATCCCGTAAGCGGGTCCATGCCGCAGGCGATGTCACCGGATTGGAAATGATGCGTGTTCTCAAGGATCGTATGAACTGTCAGGAGGAGATCTCCGTATTACAGTTCTCTCCAGCGGTTGAATTGCTGACCGACGAAAACGGTCGGGCCGTTGGGGCCGTATTGGAACAAATCACCACCGGAAAGGTGATTGTCGTCCAAGCCAAAGCCGTGATATTGGCTACGGGTGGATTCGGACGTCTCCATTTTCAAGGTTTTCCGACCTCCAACCACCCTGGAGCCACAGCAGATGGATTGGTTTTGGCCTATCGAGCAGGTGTTCCATTGCGGGACTTGCAAAATTGCCAGTATCATCCAACGGGAGTGATGTTTCCTGAAAAATTGACGGGATTGTTGCTTACTGAAAAATTTCGGGGGCTGGGTGCCCAGATTCTCAATCGTCATGGCGAAGAGTTTGTTTTCAGCTTAGAGCCGCGCGATGTAACCACAGCCGCCATCATTCGTGAATGCACCGAATTTGGCAACGGGGTTACGGTTCCTGGCGGCGGGGTAGGGGTGTGGCTGGATATTCCCATGATCGATTTTATCCACGGTCGAGGAACCATTGAACGGGAATTTCCTGGCCGTTATAAAGAATATCATGCCATGGGTCTGGATCTTCGTCAGGTGCCGCTGTTGGCTTTTCCCACGCTCCATTATCAAAATGGCGGGGTGGTCATCTGGCCAAATGGCGGAACCGATATGCCAGGACTCTTTGCAGCCGGTGAGGTGACGGGCGGGGTACATGGTCGCAATCGACTCATGGGGAATGCCTTGTTGGAAATCATGGTGTTTGGTCGTCGGGCGGGTTTGAGTGCCGCCGAGTTTGCCGCAACCTCCAGGCATGTCCAGGATCCAGGACTTGGTCATTTGGAGGCCTTTTTGGAACAACTGGAGTCTGCAGGCATTCAACCTGGAATCACTGCTCCCCGATTGTTACCGACGTATGGGACAGTTCAACCGGTTTGATGTGTGCATTTAAGTCGCCCCCCGTGCGGGGACGTGGATTGAAACGGAGCAAAACTGGTGAGAAAATATGAACATTCATGAATATCAAGCAAAAAAAATTCTGGCCGGGTTTGGGATCAAAGTTCCTAGGGGGCAGGTAGCATACACCCCAGCGGAAGCCGAAACCGGAGCAAAAGAGTTGGGATCCGCCGTGTTTGTGGTCAAATCACAAATACACGCCGGGGGACGGGGTAAAGGCGGTGGGGTCAAGGTGGTCAAATCCATTGACGAGGTCCGCGAGGAAGCCAAACGGATGCTTGGTATGACCCTGATTACCAAGCAAACAGGTCCACAAGGCAAGGAAGTCAAGCGGATTTATGTGGAGGAGGGGTGTAACATCGCCCGTGAACTCTATCTGGGCATGGTCATCGACCGAGCCACAGGTCGTGTCACGATGATGGCCTCCACCGAAGGGGGCATGGAGATCGAAGAGGTCGCCGCAAGAACTCCTGAAAAAATCCTCAAGGAAGCCATTGATCCCGCCGTTGGTTTTCAGGCCTTTCAGGCCCGTAATCTGGCCTTTGGATTGGGTCTTGAAGGGGGACAAGTGGGCAAGGGCGTGCAGTTCATGACCGCATTGTACAACGCCTTTATTTCGACTGATGCCTCTTTGGTTGAAATCAATCCCCTGGTGGTCACCAAGGAAGGGGATGTGATGGCCCTGGATGCCAAAATGAATTTTGACGGCAATGCCTTGTATCGTCACAAGGATATCCTGGAATTGCGCGATCTTGACGAAGAAAACCCCCGCGAAGTAGCCGCCTCCAAGCATGATCTCAATTACATCTCCTTAGACGGCAGCATTGGTTGTATGGTCAATGGAGCCGGTCTGGCTATGGCCACCATGGATATCATCAAGATCAAGGGTGGAAGTCCTGCCAATTTCTTGGATGTTGGCGGTGGAGCCACCACGGAGTCGGTGACGGCTGCTTTGCAATTGATCTTGTCCGATCCAAATGTTAAGGCGGTTTTGATCAATATCTTTGGTGGCATCATGCGTTGCGATGTCATCGCAGATGGTGTTGTAGCCGCCGCACGGCAGGTTGACGTCAAGGTGCCTCTGGTGGTGCGTCTTGAAGGAACCAATGTGGATCGGGGTAAGGAAATTCTGCGTCAGTCGGGTCTAGCCATTATTCCTGCTGATGATCTTGACGACGCCGCCACCAAAGTTGTGGCATCCATTCAATAAGGGAGGGTTGTTCCATGAGCATTTTGGTTGACAAGAACACCCGGGTAATTTGCCAGGGATTCACTGGGGCAAACGGAACGTTTCATTCCGAACAAGCCATCGCATACGGCACCCAACTGGTCGGGGGCGTGACTCCTGGCAAAGGTGGGAGCAGACACCTTGACAGACCGGTTTTCAACACCGTGGCCGAAGCCGTCCGGGAGACCGGCGCGGATGCATCGGTCATTTTTGTCCCGCCTCCCTTTGCCGCTGATGCCATCATGGAAGCCGCCGATGCGGGCGTGAAATTGGTGGTCTGTATCACCGAAGGGATTCCGGTTCTGGATATGGTCAAGGTCAAACGGTTCTTGACTGGCCGTGCCACCCGTCTGGTGGGTCCGAACTGTCCGGGAGTTATCACCCCTGGGGCCTGCAAGATCGGTATCATGCCGGGACATATCCATAAAGTGGGCAGTATTGGTGTGGTTTCCAGATCTGGCACATTGACTTATGAAGCCGTGGCCCAAACCACAGCCGTGGGCTTGGGACAAACCACCTGCGTTGGCCTGGGTGGCGACCCGATCAATGGCACCAATTTTATTGACTGTCTTTCCATGTTCCAAAACGATCCTCAAACCGAAGCGGTCATCATGATCGGTGAAATCGGCGGTACCGCCGAAGAAGAGGCCGCAGCCTGGATCAAGGCCCACATGACCAAACCGGTAACGGCGTTTATCGCTGGAGCCACCGCGCCTAAGGGCAAACGGATGGGACATGCCGGTGCTATTATCTCTGGTGGTAAGGGAACTGCCGCCGAAAAGTTTGAAGCACTGGAGCAGGCTGGAGTCCATATCGCCCGGTCTCCAGCAGAAATGGGCATTGTAATCAAACGCTCACTGAAAGGCTAGAATAAGGGAATCGTTTCTACACTTCTGTAATAAGGAATACTCAATGTCAAAAGAAAATGATCTGATTATCCGGGTCGCCGGGGAAGGGGGCGAAGGTGTCGTCTCCACCGGGGATTTCATCGCGGCGGCGTGCGCCAGAGCGGGGTTGGAGGTCTATACTTTTAAGACCTTTCCGGCTGAAGTCAAAGGCGGCTATTGCATGTATCAAATTCGGGTCAGTTCCGAGAGAATTTTCAACCAGGGAGACACCTTTGATGTCTTTTGCGCCTACAATGGCGAAGCCTATGAGTTGAACAAACATCTCCTGAAACCGGGTACGGTCTTTGTGTATGATTATCCAGGTGGAGATTTTGAACCGGAAGCCATCCCAGAAGGGGTCACGGCCTATCCCATCCCCATGTCGCAGGCTGCCAAGGAACTGGGTTCTTATCGTTCCAAAAACATGGTGGCCATGGGGGCTCTTTCTGCCCTGTTCAATATCAACGAAGATACTGTGAAACAGGTCTTGACCAAGAAATTCAAGAAAAAGGGCGAAGAAATCCTGGATTTCAACCTCAAGGCGTTTGAAAAAGGCAAAGAGTTGGGACTTGCTCATAAAAAGGTCGATTCCCGGCGTGTGGCCGATGCGGTAGCCTCCAAGGATGTCATCATTATCTCTGGCAACGACGCCATTGGAATGGGTGCGGTGCTGGGTGGGTTGGAATTTTTCTCTGCCTATCCGATCACCCCCGCCACCGAAATTGCCAAATTTGTCGCCACCCATCTGCCTAAAAAAGGCGGAACCTTGGTACAGGCTGAAGACGAAATCTCTTCGATTGGTCAAGTTCTGGGCGCATCCTATGCTGGCAAAAAATCCATGACTGCCACATCTGGTCCTGGACTCTCTCTGATGAGCGAACTGCTTGGCATGGCCTTCATGGGTGAAATTCCCTGCATGCTGGTGGACGTGCAACGGGGTGGCCCCTCCACGGGACTGCCAACCAAACACGAGCAATCTGACCTGTTCCTGGCCATTCACGGCACCCACGGCGATGCCCCACGCATTGTTTTGTCTGTGGAAGACGTGAAGGACTGCATTGACATGACCGTGGACGCCCTCAACATGGCTGAGCAGTTCCAATGCCCGGTTATTTTGTTGTCGGATGGATCTTTGGCCTTCTCTACGCAGACCGTTCCCGCGCCTAAACCGGAAAACTATACGCTGGTGAAGCGCAAGCGGTGGGATGGGGTTGGTAAGTATTTTCGCTATGCCATGACCGATGACTTGATCTCTCCCATGGCCGACCCAGGCACCCCAGGCGGAGAACACATCGCCACAGGTCTGGAACATGGTCCTAATGGGGCTCCT
Source organism: Magnetococcales bacterium (assembly GCA_015232825.1). Taxonomy (GTDB): domain Bacteria; phylum Pseudomonadota; class Magnetococcia; order Magnetococcales; family Magnetaquicoccaceae; genus Magnetaquiglobus. The sequence goes on along the minus strand of JADFYY010000001.1, from coordinate 25,944 downwards.
TTGTGGGCACCGGCCAATCATGAGGCCATGCAGGCTAAACGGACTGGTAAATATGCGGGTCTGGTCAATACCTACAAGCCCACAGAAGTCGATGGCACGGGTGAGGCCGATATCGGTATTATCGCCTGGGGCAGCACCATTGGTGTGGTTCGTGAGGCTGTTGCCAGATTGCGGGAAGAGGGGATCAAAGCCAAGGGATTCTATCCCAAGCTGATGTGGCCCATGCCTGTCGCTCAGTACGAAGCCTTTGCGGCCACCTGCAAAAAGATCCTCGTACCTGAAGTAAATTTCCAGGGACAATTGGCCCATTTCATTCGGGCTGAGACCTCCATTCGTCCAATTTCCTATACCATTTGTGGCGGGTTGCCGTTTAACCCCTCAATGATCGTGAACAAAGTCAAGGAGGTGCTTTGATGTCTACCGCCGCTTTGCATCAAAAAGAGATGGCTCCCAAGGAGTACAAGTCTGACGTGAGTGTCGTGTGGTGTCCTGGTTGCGGACATCATGGTATTCTGAATGGCATTTTGCGTGCCTTCTCAGAAGCTGGGGTGGATCCGACCAACATGATCAACGTGTCGGGTATTGGTTGCTCCTCGCGGACACCCTATTTTGTTCAGTCCTACAAAATGCACACCCTGCATGGTCGCGCTGGACCGGTGGCTACAGGCGTGCAACTCGCTCGTCCTGACCAGTTGGTGGTGGTCACGGGTGGAGATGGCGATGGTTATGCCATTGGTGGCGGTCATTTGCCCCACATGGCGCGCCGCAATGTCAACCTGACCTACATCCTGTTTGACAACGGCATTTATGGGTTGACCAAGGGACAATATTCTCCCACCTCCCGTCGGGAACTGAAAGCCTATACGACTCCGTATGGCGGTCCTGACGATCCCTTGAATCCCTTGCTGTATCAATTGACCTATGGAGCCACCTATGTGGCCCAGGCCTTTGCTGGCAAACCCAAGGTGTGCGCAGATTTGATTAAAGGTGCGATTGAGCATAAGGGTTTCTCTTATGTTCATATCTATTCTCAATGCGTCACCTACAACCGGATCGACACCATTCAGTATTATCGTGATCTGATGATTGATGTGCCAGAAGGTCATGATACCTCCAATTTGGGAGCAGCCATGGAATTGGCTCGTGGAGATGCGGAAGGCCGACGTCCCATGGGTTTGCTCTACAAGGAAGACCGGGAAACACTGGATGAGCGTTTGGCCAATATTGTGAAAATGGTCGGGGGACATCCCGATTACGATCAAAACAAGATCATCGACTTGTTCCGTCCATAGATCTTGCTTCGCTTAAGTTTCATGTGCGCCCCCCCTGAAAAAGGGGGGCGCATTTTATCTAGAGAATGCAAAACAAACCATGTTCAGATTTTTGGGTTTATTGGCCATCATTCTGGCCATCATTTATTATGTATTGCGAAAACAGAACATCCATATTGGATTGAGTCCATCAGGGCGCAATGCAATGGTGATGGTTGTGCAACAATTTTTTCGTATGCTATTGAGAAAAATCGGTTTGTGAATCAATCACTCACCTGAAACACCTGCATGACCCCATCTTTGGTTTTTACAGTGCCTTTGGCTTTGGTACGAACCAAACTTTGCACCAAGGCAAAGGTGGTTTCCGAAAGAATGACATCACCGGGATTGGCTTGATCTTGCACCCGTTTGGCAAGCTCCAAACTTTCACCGATTAGCGTGATGGTCTGTTGTTGAAGAAAAAATCCATCCAGAATACCGAAAATAAGCCTCCCAGAGTGAATTCCGGTTTGCACTTGCAAATCCACACCGGCGCGACGCTGTAATTCAGGAATCGCCTTGTGTACACTTTTGGCGCATTCGATGGCCAGCATGGCCCCTTGATCCTGATTGCCAAAGGAAACAAACAGTTGGTTTTCCTGAATGTTGTCCACCATCACGCTGCATCGATCCAGAATTTCATGCAAGCAGATATAATAATGGTTCAACATGGAAATTAATTTTTTGGCATCATGAGTTTTGGTCAGGGAACGAAAATTCGCCACCCCGATACACAAAATCGTCCTGAATTGATCCCCAGCCCGGACGGCCTGATCAGAAAAATAATGGGAGAGTAAACGATTTTGTTTCTCCAAACGGCACTCCGCCAACACCCGTTCGGTTTCCGCTAGAAAACGGTCAGCATTAAACGGTTTGTTAATGAAGGATTGCACCCCAACAGACCTAACGCGAATCTCATCGGCTTTGGCCTCTCTGGCCGTCATGAAAATGATGGGAATTTGCTTCCAAGTCGAGGGTTCCTGACGAATTTTAATGCACAAGTCCAACCCGTTCATATGGGGCATATCGTAATCGGTCACCATGAGATGAAATTTTTGCTCATGGAGTTTGGCAAGAGCGGCCACACCATGCTCAACGGCATCGGCCTGGAAGCCGTGAGAACGCAAGGCCTTGAGCATCATACCGCGAATCACTGGAGAGTCGTCTACTAGCAAGATGCGTTCGGGACGGGTAGCCTCCTGATGTCCAGCTTTGAGCAACCGTTTGATTCGTGAGACAAGTTCATGAATCACCACAGGTTTGGTCAGATAATCGTCCGCTCCAGCATCAAATCCCCTTGTCACGGCATCGTCGGAATCCAGTGAGGTCAGCAGCACAAATGGGACATCCGAAATGGGCGAAGAACGCACCGTTTTGCAAAACATAATGCCATCCATCACAGGCATTTCAACATCGGAAAGAATGAGATCGATTTGACGATTACGTTCATCGATGATCTCCATGGCCTCCCGACCATCCCAAGCTTCCAGGAGTTCAAATCCTTCCTCCTTGAGATGGGGAACGACAGTGGCATGCATTAAATCACTATCGTCTACATAGAGAATAACCGGCTTGGAAACCGTGAACAACGCCGCAGTAGCCAGAACATCGGAAGTCGAGAAAGGCAATGTCAAAAAATGATCGGCGCGATGCTCAATGGCTTGCTCCCTCACCGTGGGATTGGAGGAGAGAAACACAATCCGTGTCTTGGCAAGGAGTGGTTCTTTTTTGATGCGATCACACACTTCCAATCCGTTGGCATGTGTGAGTTCGGTACGTAAAAAAATCATGTCAGGTTGGGCCGTGACAATGGTATTAAAAAAATCGGCATGGATCGATTGTAATACCGTCACCGCATAACCTTGACCTTGCAAAGACCCCTTCAACATCAGGTTGACTGTACCAGAATCTGTCAATAATAAAACTTTTTTTTGCTGAGTTTCCATAAGATTCTGCTTTTTTCTAGGGGTTAACGAATACGCATACCAGGTTTGGCCCCCTGATCTGGTGACAACAAAAACAGCTCTTTGCCCCCAGGTCCAGCAGCCAGAATCATCCCTTCGGAGATCCCGAAACGCATTTTACGTGGTTGAAGATTGGCCACCAGAACTGTCAAACGTCCGACAATCTCATCGGGTCGATAGGCTTCCCGAATGCCAGCAAAAACATTTTTTTGACCCAATTCACCCACATCCAGGGTCAAACGCAACAGCTTGTCAGCCCCTTCAACCGGTTCCGCTTGAAGAATTTTGGCCACCCGCAGCTCGACTTGAGAAAAAGCTTCAATATCAATAATTTTGTCAGGCGATAGGGCAGGGGGTTGAATCGGTTGAGTCGGGGGGGTGGTCGTATTCAAGAGTGCCTCCACTTTTTTGGGATCCACGCGCACCATAAGATGAGAAAATTCCTGAATGGTTTGGTCACACAAAGGTTGCAGACGTCCATCCCAGGAGTAGGGCGGCAACTGTAAGAATTTTCTGGTCTTTTCTGCCATAACCGGTAGCACGGGTTGCAGATAGATCATCAGCAACCGAAACAGGTTGATGGCAATCGTACAGGTTTCGTGAAGCTCTTTAGCCTGTTCGGGATGTTTGGCCAGCGTCCAGGGTGCCTTGGTTTCTACAAAACGATTGGCGGAATCGGCCAGTGCCATGATGGTTCGCATGGCTTTAGAAAATTCACGGGATTCGTACCATTCCGCGATTTCATCTCCCGCCGTGACAAACTGTTGATGCAGACCGCCATCTTCTGGATAGGTAGCGGTCAGACGGCCTTGAAAGGACTTGTGAAGAAAGCCAGCGGTACGAGAGGCGATATTGACGACTTTTCCTACTAAGTCGCTATTGACCCGCAACATAAAATCATCCAGTTGCAGATCCAGGTCATCGACCCGTGCGGTCAATTTGGCTGCATAATAATAACGCAGATATTCTGGATCCAAGGTCTCCAGGTATTGGCGAGCAGTGATGAATGTTCCTCTGGACTTAGACATTTTTTGTCCATTGACCGTCAGAAATCCATGCGTGAATACCGATGTTGGTGAACGCAGACCTGCGCCTTTAAGCATGGCTGGCCAAAAAAGGGTATGAAAATAAAGAATATCCTTGCCAATAAAATGATAGACTTCCACCAGATCGTCGCGTCGCCAAAATTCAGCGAAATCCCGATTATGGCGTTTGCACCATTCCAGGCAGGAGGCCATATAACCGACCGGGGCATCCAGCCAGACATAGAAATATTTTCCAGGCGCGTCTGGGATTTCAAAGCCGAAATAAGGGCCATCTCTGGAGATATCCCAATCTTGTAAACCGGATAAGAACCATTCATCGAGTTTATTGGCCATTTCTGGTTGCAAGGCACCAGAGTGGATCCAGGTCTTGAGAAACGCTTCAAAATGGGTCAGTTTGAAAAAGAGGTGTTCAGAATTCTTTTCCACTGGTTTGGTGCCACACAAGGCGCACTTGGCGTTTTTTAAATCCAACGGTGCGTAGTTTTTTGAACAGGATTCGCACGCATCGCCATATTGATCTTCGGCTCCACAGGCCGGACAGGTGCCGCGAATGAAGCGATCAGGCAGAAACATTTGATCCTTTTCACAATAGGCCTGTCGTAACGTGCTTGAGTGGATATTTCCGGCTGTCCGATTTTTCAGATAAACTTCTTCTGACAGAAGCCGATTTTCCTCGGTATTGGTGCTGTAATAATTGTCAAACTCAATATAAAATCCTTTAAAATCATTCAAATGTTCCACATGCATGCGTTGCACAAGCAATTCTGGAGAGATTCCTTCATTGCGGGCGCGAATCATGATTGGCGTCCCGTGGGTGTCATCCGCACAAAAATAGTGGCACTCATGGCCACGGAGTTTCTGAAATCTTACCCAGATATCGGTTTGAATTGTTTCGACAAGATGTCCCAAATGGATTTGGCCATTGGCGTATGGCAAGGCACTAGTAACGAGAATTCGGCGCATGAGATTCAAACCATATTAAAGTGACGGTATAAAATCTCATACTAACAAAAACCTAGAACCTCATCAAGTATCAACGAAACACATCGTCCATGGAATGGGCATCCAACAATTGATCGGTCCATAATTCCAGAGTGTCTATGTCGGCACTCTGGATTTTCGCATGAACCTCTGATGGCACCTCTCCGAAACGTCGAACCAGGAGACGTGACAGGGTTTGAATGGCGTTTTGCTGGATGCCTTCTCGCTTGCCTTTTATCTCGCCCTCCACCATACCCGCATCCCAGGTAGACTCCACCATGCTGGCTTGAAAGTGCAAGTCCTCCTGGTAGCGTTCGTAGGCAAGACGTTCTGTTTCAGAGAGTTGCAGGATATCCAACACTTTTTTAGCCTTCTGTATACCGCGCGCTGTGAAATCTTCGCGAATGTCGCCGGTCTTCAAGAAATAAATCCATTCATCCAGTGAATTGCGAGCGATTTCGTCAAAACGGTTGACTTTGATCAGATAGAATTCTGGAAAAATTTTCTGGACAGTTTGACGGCCAAATAGACTCTTTTGACCTTCACTGAGCAACAGTTCATCGTTGGTGTGCAGTCCTATGAATGATGTGGTTCCATGATAAATATAGTCTTTGCCTTGACCAAGATCGAAATAAAGGATGCTGATTGAAATCACCTTGGGAACTTCAGAATAGGAGTCACCTTCAGCCAAATGTTCGGTAATAGTCTTTGACATGGCATAGACGAGACGCTGGAGATAATCGTATTCACGTTCATATTGCAGCTCAATGATGATCAGTTCTTCCTGGCTATTTTTGACCTTCAAATCGACTCGATTGTACTTGTCGAGTGGACCTTCTTTATTGCTTTCGCTTTCCAGGATCTCGACAATTTTCACATCGGTCATGAGCAGTTCGCTCAACAGGCCTTCCAGCACATCAAAATTGGTCTTGCTACGCAACAACCGTTTCAAGGCCCAGTCAAAAGTGATGAGGCGACGAGATTTGGACATATCAAGACTCCAGAAAGCAAGATCAATTTATTTATTAAACCAAATTTAAAGCATCTGTGCAATCATTTTTATGGACTCAGAATTTGTCATAATATATATTATGCGACTTTTGTATGGTCCCCACGTAACGCTTAGCAGAGCCATAATCACTTGTGCGGATGAATGGCTTGCCCGCGACTCACGAACGCCTGAGATTGTACACCAAAAAAATAGACATTAATCGTTTCCAGGATCGGCTGATTGATCGGTCGATCAGCCTTCCAGACAACCAAAAAATTGGCCCCTGTTCCGCCCCTTCTGTCCAGATAATCAACAAAATAGTCTGTCGATCCCATGGGAGGCAGTGAAACCGGTTTCTTTAAATATTCACGCAATAGCTTGCCATCGTTGTCAAAATATTTAACCGATAGAATACGCATCTCAAAGGATGGATCCGTATTGCGCACGCTCAACATGGATGAATGAGGCAATTGGTTTGGTTTGCCACTATCATCAAGTATGCCATGCAGAATGTGAGAATAAACAGGAATATAAACCGTCTGTCCATCCTGCAATGGTGGCATTTCGGAATCGGCCCAAAGTGGCTTGCAACACACCGTCAGTAGACAAAAAACCAGAATCGCAAGGAACGTTTTCATGGCAATACTCCTCCTTTTGTCTGACCATGGGGGGGAACTCTTGCCCCCAGGTCAATTAAGCGTTATATCCTTTTTTCACTGATTTTTTTGTATCGAATTTTGCTTTTCCATAACGCTCGGATGCTTTGCCAACCTTTTGAAATGAGCCAATTGAGGTTCAATGCCAACCGCCCGGATCACCGGGACATTCATCGCGATTCCGGTTCCGTGCTGGTCAAGTTGCCCCACTTTCTCGATGACATCCAAAATATGCTCGGCCAATCCTGCTTCCAGAAAAAAAATAATGACATCGGTTTGCAGATTAAGATCCAAACCAAAAAAGGTCTTGGCCTCATTGATGCCAGTCCCTTGAGCAGCAATGACGGTCGAGCCAGAGGCCCCTGCTGCCTTGACAGCGCGTACAATCTGATCGGTCAATTCCGTCTTCACCATGCAGATAACTAGTTGAAATTCCATGGTTGGCTCCTTAAGAGTTGTGAGAAGTAATTTGTTTTTTCTGCGCCTGCCATGCCGCAAGCTGGGCATATCCCATTACCGTCATCATGGGAAAAAGACTGGCAAAGGCGATCAGGCCAAAGCCATCAATGGCCGGATTTCGCCCAGGCACTGTGGAAGAGAGTCCAATACCCAAGGCCGTGATCAGAGGAACGGTGACCGTAGAGGTGGTGACACCACCCGAATCATAGGCGAGTGATATAATAAATTTTGGCGCAAACCACGTTTGAATCATGACAATGATATACCCTACCACAATATACAAAGCGAGAGAGGTTCCTGTCACAATACGAAAACATCCCAGAGAAATGCCAAAGGCCACACCTAAAGCGACCGCTAGTCGCAAGGTGAACTCTTTGATAGTGCCTCGCGAAACCTGATTGGCCTTAAAAGCAACCGCGATTAAAGCCGGTTCGGCCATGGTGGTGGCAAATCCAATCAAGGCTCCAAAAAGATAAAGCCAACCATAGGCCGTCCAGTCACTGGTAGCCGGGACATCCTTGCTGCCAAAGAGAAACTCAGGCGCGGAAAGTTGAGTGGCCATAAGCTTGCCAATGGGGAAAAGGGCTTTTTCCAGTCCAACCAAAAACAAAGTAATGCCAATCAATACAAAAAAAATGCCCAAGGCCAGACGTTTGGGATGCGGTAGTCCGTTCTTGAGGATGAAAAGCTGAAAAAAAACAATCAGGACTACGATGGGCGCGATGTCGATAATGGTATCTAAAAAGGTATCCAGCATCAAGTTTATGGTATTCATGGGTAGACTCCTTATTTGATTCCAAAGACTATGACGCCATAGGCCATTACGAAAATCATGGGGGTGAGCGATGCAAAAGCGATAAGACCAAAGCCGTCGATCATAGGGTTTCGTCCACGAATGGAAGAGGCCAGTCCAATGCCCAAGGCGGTAACCAGTGGTACGGTAATGGTCGAAGTGGTAATGCCGCCAGAGTCATAAGCGATGCCGATAATTTCCGCTGGTGCCATCATGGTTACGATCATAATCACAATATACCCGCCAATGATTAGATATTGAACCGGCCACCCCTTGATAATCCGCAACGCACCAATGGCAATGGCGAATCCCACTGACAAGGCAACCGCGATTCGCATGCCATAGGCATACTCTTCCATCCCTTGTTGACCGGGCGGAAGCAATCTTGCCTCGCTGGCGATTTTGGCCGCCTCGTCAGCCACGGCAATCAGGGCGGGTTCGGCGACCGTGGTGGAAAAACCAAGTCCAAACGCAAAAGCCAGTAACCAAAACAAACTATTGCGACGTGCAAAATTGTAGGCCATCGCCTCACCGATGGGGAAAAGGCCAATCTTCAACCCCTCGACAAAAAGAGCCAAACCAATCAGAACCAGAACCCCGCCTAATAAAATGTCATCCAGATTGGGTATCGGTTGACGGATAACCGCATACTGAAAAATCGCGATCACGACGACGACTGGCAGGAAGTCGCGTCCAGCCTCTTTCAGGCGATCAAATAGCCAGTAGATCATTTTAAGCATGCGAATATCTCCAATAAAGCAAGGTGGCCTCTCCTTATGTCCAATCTGCCACCAAGCTTATACCAGTCAACTGACATTCTCCTGACAAAGTTCAATTTTTTTTATCTGTATCTCCAAACAAAATTCTGACCATAAATCCACCCAATTCCGGTGAACGTCCAAGGATGATTTCTCCACCATAAATCTCTACGATATCTCTGGCGATAATCAATCCCATTCCATCGTTATTTTGGCTTTCATCCATACGCTTCCCGGTCCATTGACGCAGGCTATCCAACTGAGACTCCTCGACTCCTGGCCCATCATCTTCAATGGTCAACCAAAAACCATCTTCACTACCAGCTGAAATGATGACCTTGGAGGCCGCCCATTTGCAGGCATTATCCGAAAGATTGCCGATCAATTCCAGAATATCGTCACGGTTGCCTGGACAATCCAGATCTTCTGGAATCTGGGTGGCAATTTCAAGTCCTTTATCATAATGCAGAATGTCGAGAGTCCTGACCATGGCCGGTAGCTCTTGACCCAAACGGAAAATTTCGCCCTGCGCAAAGCGTCCAACTAGGGAGGCGCGGCGGAGATGACGTTCGATCAGCCGTTTCAACAGGGTAGTCTGCTCTGTCAGGATGGTTTTGATTCCTGGGTGATTCTGCAATTCTGGGGCTTCGACAAGATGGACAAGCGAGGTCACAGGAATCCTTAACGTGTGGCTGAGGTGTGAAAGTGTGCGACGAATCCGTTGAAGGTGACGCTCTTCGGCTACCAACAGACGATCAATAATTTGCACCAGAGGGCGGGTTTCCGTCGGACTTTCCAAAAACCAACGTTTACGATCACTAGAGCGCAACTTTGTCACCTCTCGGTTCAACCGATGAAACCGTTCACTGACTTGGTTGATATACCAGAAAGAGAGCCCGGCAAAAATAAAAAAAATCAAAGATGTTAATATCAAGTTAAGAATACGCCATTGACGAAGTTGATCTTGTTGCAGACTCCTGGATTGACCAACAGAAAGGATCAACTCTCCCCTGGGAAGTATGGTCGAGAAAACAACCACCATCATCTCACCGCCACCCGGTTCTGGGATTTTTAATTCTGTGCGACCGTTGGTCTTGATTTCCGGCAGAGGCATAGGGGTGCCAGCCAGTGAGAGAGAAAGATGTTGATTTTTATGCGTATCATCACGCCATTCCCATTGGCAATAAAAACTGGAACCGGCTGGTTCTTGACAGAGGTCATCCTGAGCGAAAGATCCTTGTGGATTGTTGACCAGGAGTTGATGGATCCACTTCGCTTTTTGTGTCAGACCCTCCCAAATCATGGCATCGGCAAATTTGTGAACCATATGATCATTTACAGCGAAAACGATTAGAAAAACTGAAAACAAAAGCGCAGATATGCCGGTTTGGATTTGGTAGGTAACGGATTTCATCGTTTTTGCTCTGGAATCTGTAATTGATAACCGTGTCCTCGAACAGTGCGAACCCACTCCTCACCAATTTTTTTTCGCAAGCGCATGACATGGGTTTCGATGACGTCCAGATCAAGGTCCGCGTCCACGGTATAAAGATGAAAAAAAATGGTCTCTTTGGAAAGCACTTGGTTGCGGTTCAACATCAAGCATCGCAACAATTTAAACTCTGTGGCGGTTAAAGAGATGACGTGATCGGGTGCAATTATGGCTTGTCTGAGGGACTCGTCTAGGGTCAATGTGCCAACCTTCAATTTCCCTTGTGTCTTGGTATAACTGCGACGCAACAGGGCACGCAACCGACTGACCAACTCTTGCACATGAAAAGGCTTGCCAAGATAATCATCTGCCCCGGCCTCAATTCCCTCGATTCTTTCTCGCCAGGAGTTGCGAGCGGTCAGAATGATTACTGGCAAAGAGATACCGGCGCGTCGCCAATTGATCAATACCTGTAGCCCAGAGCATCCCGGCAGACCAAGATCCAAAATCGCTGCGGCATAATGGGGATCGAGTCCCATCTCTTCTCCAACAGGCCCCTCATGGACAAAATCAATGGCAAAACCCTCTGCGGCCAGATATTCGCTAATGGTTACGCACAGTTGTGGGTTGTCTTCGATCAACAGGATCCTCATGATCCCCCCTTGTTAAAAAATTGATTAATGCATGGAACAGTAAAATTTTTGTTGACATTTTGATTGAATCATTGAATCCTACATGCGTTCTCTGCCAGTGGCAGCAGAACCTGCAAAGGCCTCCGCTGAGCCAGCCTGGCGAATCAGCGGTTTTTTTTATACTTATATCCATCGAGGTCCAGCTTTGATTTTTGCCAAACTCGTGGGTGTATCAGCCACATAAGCAGTAATGAAGTTTGCCTTTTTTGCTCCCGTCAGAGCAATCACCACGATATAATCTCCCATCACCACAGCGACACGCCGGTTTCGGTCGTGATGCTTTTTCTGGCTGTCCCATCCGCAAAAACGGTCACTGTTCGGGTCTCGCAAAGCCTCACTGATCCAGTCAAGGCGTTCGGCTCTTATGTCAGAAAACTGATCTTTCACACCATTGCGCATGCTGGACTCAAAACAGCAATGATCGAAATCCCTCTTGCGGAATCGTACCATAATTTCGTCGAAAGTGATAATCGGTCCACGGCAATACGTTTGTTCAAAGTGGCGTCGATACATCTCCTCGGATGGCAGTTTGAGTAAGGGCGGGTACAACACCCTACCATCCCCCACCCAAACGAATGGCAAACACGTTAAATTTCTGCTCATCGCGTTTGGTGGCTGCCAAAGGATGTCCCAACCGATTCTCCAAATGCCTCACCAAAACAGACTTCGCGCTGTTCGTCTTCAGGCTACGATTGAACTTCGCGCTGATCGCACCCGTCAGCACATCGGTCAATTGGATCAACACCGACTCCTCAGATCGAACGGCCTGCACCTCGGAAATCTCAGAGGTCAAATTCGCATAAGAGAGGCATCGATGCAATGTCGCCAGCCGACTCATCAAACGATTGCTCTTGTAGTCACAAAAAATGGCGTAATGATTAAAATCCCCAATCCAATGGTGGAGTATCTGGTAATAAAATTTATAAAATCCAAGCTCCCTGTCATCTTCGTGCAGGTGCCAGTCAAGCTGACCCTGAGCAATGAGAATACAACGAAACCGCACCGCAGCCCCTTGTTCCACAAACCAATCCACCAGTGACGTATAAAATCCGATGCGCGATGGGGAGATCTTTTGCCATTTGAATTCCCCTCCCACCCGATGGGTATCACGCAACGCATGGATGGCTTGCTTGCACTCAAGTCTGCGCCCCGTTTCCAACCACAGACTACCGAGAACGACATATTGGCCGTTTGGGTGGGTGGAGGTCAACAGGTCGGGGCGGCTTTCGTCGCAGTAGACATCAAAATTCATTCAGACCCTCCAGCGCGACAAAAACAGAATAAACCTTCTGATAATCATTACTCGTCACGAAGCTTATCAGCAACATGCTGATGGTAACCGCACAAACCACTATTTCCTGCTATACGATCATTTAAAGTCAATGTTGAATAACATATGACACATTCACCAGAAAGTTCAAATCCGCACATCAGACAACGGCCTTCTTCAAAAACGTAGATTCCGCCACATTCTGGGCAATCTTCATATGGTGGATTTCCACCGTCCGTCATTGCGATATAAAAATCTCCATATAGATTCTCTTCAATCGCAGATCGCACGAGTTGTTCTGAATTAATCGTCTTCCCGCACTTATGGCATTGAAATTGGGCATTACTCCAGCCAATGTTCTTTGAGTCAAGTTGTTTGATGAGCGGGGAGCCGCAGGCATCGCACCGGAAATCTTCCAGCGCAGCTTCGAGGGTTTCTGTTTCCCAATCTATGGCAGAGAGGCTTTCTTTACATATCTTCATCTCCTGATCAAAAATGTCTTTTATTTCAGTGAAAATTCCCAAGACATTCTGACCAAACAAGTCAATCGGATCCTCATGAATGTGTTTGCGGGTTAGATCCAAAATCACGATAAAAGCATCGGCCAGGGCACTGTCAATTTCCGCTGGGGTGTGACGGGAATGGTAGTGTTCTATATCGTTACGAACTTTGGAAATACTATTGATTTTGTTATCGTTAATCTGAAGTCCAAGGGTCTTGAAACGGTCAATGATCTCCTGCTTATCGATTGTTCTATTTACTCGTCCTTCATGCCTTGGTTTGAAGTGGATTCCGTTTTCACCTAATTTTGGGACAACATCCAAATGCAGCAACACTTCATCATCTGAGGAAAGGCGTCGCAATACCTCCTTGCTCAACAGGAGAACACCAGCGTAGACATTTCGAACGGCTGACAAAACGCGATCTTTATCATTACCACTGGCTTGGTAGTCTTCAATGCCGAGGCGTATGGATGCCGCCGCATTGGCCAATAGCGGGGAAGTTCCATTTCTGGAGGTTTTTTCTCCACTCATTGCAACTCCCCCAAAGTGCCTATGGCAGGAAGAGAACGCCCCACTTCCCCCAACAACCGCCCCCAGCGGTCAGCAACCGCCCAATCCACCGGCAAAACCCGTCCCCCAAACCAACCAGGAAGATCATTTTCCAGCCACAAACGTAACCGTTCACGCCGAGCACTAGACGCAAGACATTCCACCCCCTTACGAATCTCGCCCAGGGTTAAAACGCTGATGTGCAGGTGATGATCTGGAATCTGGGATAACCAACTCAGCACCGCAGGATTTGGCTTTATACGAACCGTTTCCGACAACACATTAGTATCGAGCAGATAACTCACAATGCCACCTGCCGGTGGTCGCAGGAACGATCCCGCTCCAGGTCAATTTCTTCCCCGACGAGAGGCGAAGCGCGCATGAAGGCCACAAAGGAGGAATCGGGACAGGTTATCCGGTTGAACTCCGCATGACTGAGTAACACGACAGTCGGTTCTCCATGCAGCATGATCTCTTGGGGCCCCTCGACCTTCGCCAAATGCACCAGTTCGCTGAAGCGGGCCGTGGCCTCCTGCAATTGCCATGTGGACATGGGAGCATCACTCCTCACTTTGAGTTAAATGAATTGGATTATAAGAGTATTTCGTCCATTTGTCAGCTTCAGAAGGCGACTACCTGAGCCAAAATATAAATACCGATCCGCCCTATATTCTCACGCCTTTTTGACAAACTCTGACTTCAACATCATCGGCCCAATGCCGGTAATCTTGCAATCAATGTTATGGTCCCCCTCAACAAGGCGGTTGATTTTTACTTTGGTGCCAACCTTTACCACGGAAGAAGAACCTTTAACTTTCAAATCCTTAATCAAGGTAACCGTGTCACCATCTTTCAAGATGTTGCCATGGGCATCCGTCACCATGACGCCATCGCTTGTGGAAGATATGGCATTCGGGTTCCATGCGTGTCCGCATTCTGGGCAAGTTAGTTGGTTTTGATCTTCATAGACGTAGGCCGATTCACACTGGGGACAAGGAGGAAGTGCATTGCTCATTTGGTTTCCATTTTGGTAAGAGAAGTCATGCAGATTTTGTCGATCATGCGCACAAGTTGGTAAGTTAGCCTATCCTACAGCCAGACACAATCTTTTTCATTGGCATCATCCAAGGATCATAAGGTGTGCGCTATTTTGACTTTGCCTTTGACTTTTGGTCCCAACAGGTGGCATCCTATTTTCCATCAACTATTAGGATCGAATCGTTTGGCTTTGGAGATCTGACAAGAAATGAATGAATGGCGTGATCAACTAAAACACCATGTCAACACGCTGGAAAAACTGGAACAATTCATTAAAGTCACCCCTGGGGAACGTGAAGCCATTCTGGCGCACAAAAATACCCGCTGGGGCACCACTCCCTATTTTGCCGCCCTGATGGACAAGGAAGATCCATCCTGTCCCATCCGTATGCAAGTGATCCCCTCGCTGCTTGAACATCAAAATCAATTTGGCATGGAAGGATATCTGGTCTGGAAGGAAAATCGCAGTACCCAGGAAATACGTCCTGACTCCATTGCCCGTCAATACCGCGACCGGGTGGCCTTTGCAGTCACGCAGACCTGTGGCATCTACTGTCGCCACTGCTTCCGGCGCGAGATGACCATCGACAAAGTGCTGAAACTCAGGCTAGACGTGGATGAAGGATTGCTCTGGATCACCCAACACCCGGAAATCCGCGATGTCCTCATCACCGGTGGCGATCCTCTGCTGCTTTCGGACGATGAAATCGAATACCTGATTCGCAAACTTCGGGAAATTCCCCACATCGAAATGATTCGGTTTGGCACCCGCCTCCCCATTGTTCTGCCCCATCGCATTACCGAATCCTTGACCAAACGTCTGGCCGGATATCATAAAGTTCCCATCTGGATCAATACCCAATGCAATCATCCCAAAGAGATTACCGAGCATACCGCCCGTGTGGTCTATGATCTGGCCACCTGCGGCATCAACGTCGGCAATCAAGCCGTTCTTTTAAAAGGGATCAATGATACGGTTGAAGTCTTTCGCGAATTGCATCAACAATTGCTGAAAATTCGTATTCGGCCTTACTATGTTTTTTATTGCGAATCCGCCCCAGGCATCGATCACTTCCGCACACCCTTGGAAAAAGGGGCTGAACTAATCCGAGACGCCCTGCGCGGCCATACCACCGGTTTGGCGCAACCTCTTTATGTGGTAGCCACTAATATTGGGAAAATTCCTATTGTTTTAAATGACGGCATTGTTTCAAAAGACGAGCAAAAATACATTCTTAAAAATCATGATGGGCGTTTCACTGAACTGCCTGTCATTCCTGAATAATCCACACGCCTAATCTGGGAATCCATCATGACCGACAACACCGCAAACACAATGCCACAACGGGAACCCCTAGCCATTATTGGCATGGGGTGTCGTTTTCCAGGGGGTGCGAACAGCCCGGCGGCGTTTTGGGAGATGCTTAAATCAGGGGCGGACGGGGTGATCGATACCCCACCAGATCGATGGAGCCTTGGCCGTTTTTATGACCAAGATCCCTCTCGACCGGGCAAAATGGGGGTTCGTAGAGGCGGATTTTTGCAAGAGTCGATTGATGGATTTGACCCCCTTTTTTTCGGTATCTCGCCGCGCGATGCCCAAGCCATGGATCCGCAACAACGCCTGTTGCTGGAGGTGGTCTGGGAGGCTTGCGAAGATGCCGGTCTGGATATGGACCGATTGAGCGGTTCCAATACCGGGGTCTACATCGGCGGATTCATGCAGGATTTCACTACCATTGTACTCAATCCGTTCAATCGCCCATTGCTGAACAACAGTTCGGCCATTGGGGTCAATCTGGCCATGTTGGCCAATCGCATCTCCCATGCTTTCAATTTATTGGGACCGAGCATTGCCATGGATACGGCTTGCTCCTCCTCGCTGGTTAGTTTTCATCAGGCTTGCCAAGCCGTGTGGCATGGCGAATGTTCCCTGGTGGTGACCGGCGGGGTCAATCTGATGATTCGACCAGAATACAACATCGCCTTGCACAAGGGACAATTTTTGGCCCCAGACGGTCGCAGCAAAAGCTTTGATGCCCGTGGCAACGGCTATGGTCGTGGCGAAGGGGCCGGGATTCTCGTCATCAAACCTTTGGCCGACGCCTTGCGCGATGGCAACCGGATTTATGCCGTGGTTTGCGCCACCGGCGTCAATCAAGATGGCCACACCAATGGTATCACTGTACCCAATGGTCAGGCACAGCAAGCCTTAATCCGTCAGGTTTGCACTGCGGCCAACATCGATCCAAAGCGCGTTCGCTACGTCGAAGCCCATGGCACAGGCACCCCTTTGGGCGATCCAACCGAATGTAAGGCTTTGGGTTCTGTCTATGGTCAAGGACGCCCGGCAGATCAACCCTGCGTTGTCGGTTCGGTCAAGTCCAGTATCGGTCACTTGGAGGCCGCCGCCGGGGTGGCTGGATTGATCAAGGCGATATTATGTCTTTACCATCAAAAAATTCCGCCCCAGGCCAATCTGGAAACCTTGAATCCCAATATTCCATTTGATGAATTGCGCCTGCGTGTGCCACGTCTGCTGGAACCCATGCCTGTCGGGGATGGCCCTGCCTTGGTTGGCGTTAACTCATTTGGTTATGGCGGAACCAATGGTCATGCCATTTTATCCGAAGCCCCAGCCATTCCGCTTCATCCACCGGTCACGGACACGGATCAACCCTACCTGATTCCGCTCTCTGCCCGTTGTGAAGCGGGTCTGAATGCCCTGGCCAAACGGTGGCATGCCCTGTTAACACAACCCAACCCACCTGCCCTGCCCCATCTGGGACGGGCGGCTGGGGTCAGACGTACCCATCATGATCGGCGTTTGGCTCTGGTGGCCAACTCCACGGATGGACTGGCTGAGCAATTGCGCATCATAACCGGGCCCGGTGCGATCCCCATTGCCAAAAGCACGCTCTCCACCGCGCAGGCCAGTCGGCCTGTCTTTGTTCTGACAGGTATGGGGCCGCAATGGTGGGCCATGGGCCGCACGTTGCTTGCTGAAAATGCGCTGTTTCGCCAAATCGCGGAAAAATGTGACGCAGAGTTCCAAAAAGTGGCTGGCTGGTCAATTTTGACGGAAATGACCCGTTCAGAAGCAGAATCACGCATTACCGAAACCCAATTCGCCCAACCGGGCAACTTTGTACTGCAAGTTGGGTTGATTGGCCTGTTTGCCTCCTGGGGTGTGGAACCGGCGGCCATTGTAGGACACAGCCTAGGAGAGGTTTCCGCCGCCTATGTTTCCGGTGCATTAAGCCTGGAAGATGCCATCCAAGTCAGCTTTCACCGTAGCCGGTTGCAGCAAAAAGCGGTTGGTACGGGTCGCATGCTGGCCGTGGGTCTTACCCCGCAAGAGTGCCCGGCCATACTCGCCGATTATGATGGCAAGGTGGTCATTGCCGCTATTAACAGCCCGACCTCCACCAATCTGGCCGGTGATGCCACGGCCCTGGAAGCCATTGCCAAACGTCTGGAAGTGCGAGGGGTTTTTAACCGATTTTTGAGGGTGGACATCCCCTATCATAGCCCGGCCATGGACCCCTTGAAACCGGAATTGCGAGCCGCTTTGAGTGGCATTCAACCCCGAATTCCAACCACACCTCTCTATTCCACGGTCACCGGTCAATTGGTGAAAGAGGCGGAATGGGGAGCCGAATATTGGGTGCAAAATCTGCGGGAACCGGTATTATTTGCGGCCACCATGGAACGGATGATTCAGGACGGTTATGGCTTGTTTATCGAAATCGGTCCCCATCCGGTTTTGGGCACCTCCATTCAGGAGTGTCTCACCCATCAGGGGGTGACTGGAGAAACCCTTTTTACCTTGCACCGAAGCAAACCGGAGGAGACCTCTTTGCTAGAGAGCCTTGGTAAACTCTATACCCTTGGCTATCCGATTGATTGGGAGCGCATTTATCCAGCAAATCTGGAGCAACAGCTTCAACTGCCTACCTATCCATGGCAGCGGGAGACCTATTGGCTAGAAAGCAATGCCGCACTGCTTGACCGTCAATATCGGGTGGAACATCCATTGCTGGCCCAACGTCTCAATGCCCCACTCCCAACCTGGGAGAGCCTTTTAAATGCGGAATTGATTCCGTTTTTGAATGATCACCAAGTGGAACACGCGGTGGTTTTTCCTGGGGCCGGATATGTGGAGATCGGCTTGTCCATTCATCGGATCGTGGATCAAGATCAACCGTGCCTTCTAGAAAGGTTGCGGTTTCATCAGGCCATGGTGATCGGTACAGGAGGAGACCTCTCTTTGCGTATGGCCTTTGATCCGAAAATGCGCACTTATACGGTTCATAGTCAACGGAGCGATCAATCCGATCATTGGACCCTGCATGCCTCTGGCACACTTTCGGCTGAGCCGTTGGGTGACCCAAGTCTCCTTGATATGAATGCTGTGCGGCGATCTTGTGTCGAAACCATGGACGTGAAAGCGGTGTATGCCCAATTGGAAGCCACAGGTTTGCATTATGGCCCATGGTTCCGTGGATTAACGCAACTCAAACGTGGTGAAAATTGCGTCTTGGCTCAAGTGGCGGCTCATTCGGCCTGGAGCCAAATCGATAACGCCTATCGTTTACACCCTTCCCTTTTGGATGCCTGTTTTCAAGGCTTGATGGTCACTATGAAGGCGGATGAGGGACTTTATCTGCCGGTAAGCATTCATCGACTCCAATTTTATACCACGCCGACGACCCCATTTTGGTGTTACATCCAGGTCACGGAAACCAATGCCCATTTCATTGAGTGTGATCTGACCCTATGTGACGACGATGGTCAGATTTATGTCGCCCTGGAAAAACTGCGCTGCAAGGCCGTACCCACTGGCCTAGCCGAAGAGGATGCCGCCGCTTTGGACAACTGGCTCTACCGTTCGACTTGGGAGCCTTTGGAACTCTCCATCCAGACGAAAACAAAGCAGAATGACCTGCCCATTCTTTTACTTCACAAGGAAAGCACTACCGGTGAGGCGTTGTCCCAACAACTGGCCATGTCCGGGGTTGGTCAGCTTGTGCATCACTCTGGGAGCGACTTTGAACAAATATTGACGGCTACTGGGCCATGTCGAGCGGTGATCAGCTTGTTGGGTTTGGAGGCCAGCGCGGACGATCCCATTGGCTTGAGCGTGGTTACAGATACGCTTGAATTGATTCAAGCCATGGTCAAAACAGAGGCCTCCTCTCCCCGACTCTTTTTGGTGACACGGGGTGCGCAACCGGCTCATGACAACAAAGTAACCGCCTTGCACTTGGCCCCGCTGGTCGGATTGGCCCGTGTAGCTGCCAGCGAACATTCCAATTTGAGATGTACGGTACTGGATCTAGATCCCGATGATCTCACCCGCTCCATGACCTCTGTGGCTCAAGAGATCGTAGCCGATCTGCCAGAAAGTGAGGTGGCCTGGCGTGGTGGTCAACGTCTGGTCAGTCGTCTGGTACGAGAGGATGCGGCAACACTGAATCAAAACAACCTGACCCCAACGGATGATCCCTCCTTGCGACCTCCTTTTTTTCTGGAAGTTGGCCGTCCTGGTCAGTTATCTTCACTACAACTACGAGCCTGCGAGCGACGCGCCCCTGGTCCAGGAGAGGTGGAAATCGAAGTTCATGCAGCGGGCATCGGTCTGCGGGATGTGTTGCGGGTTACGCAACGCGACACAGAAGGCACGTTGGGAAAGAGCTTTTTTGGTGACGGGATAGGCCGGGAGATCTCTGGTGTGGTGACCCGCACAGGTCCAGGCGTTCACTCTCCTGCCAAAGATCAGGCCATTTTGGCCATTTTGCCGGGCGGTTTCCGTTCTCATATCACCCTACCCGTGAACGCCATCTGGACCATGCCGCGCCCAGACAGAATTGGCGATGCGGAGAGTGGTGGATTGCCCATTGCGTTTCTGGCAGCCTATTTTGGTTTGCATCGGGCTTATCTGGGTACGGGCGAAAGGGTGTTGATCCACTCGGCCCACTGCGGCATGGGATTGGCGGCCATCCAGATTGCCCAATGGCGTGGTGCTGAACTGTTTGTCACGGCTGACACCCCAGAAAAACGTCAATTTTTGCGTTCCTTGGGGTTGCGGCATGTCTTTGATAGCCGTTTTCCCACTTATGTCGAAAAAATTATGCTGGCCACCGAGGATCGCGGGGTGGATGTTATCTTTAACACCCTGGGGGGTGAGGCGGCACAAAAAAGCGTCTTGGCCTTGGCCCCTTTTGGTCGCTTTGTTGAGTTGGGAAGACATGGTGCGCTTAAGGATGGCGGATGGAATTTGGCCAGTGTAGAACGCAACATCAGCTTCATGTCGGTTGATCTGGATCATCTGGCGCGACGCCGGGATATCATGCCCTTTTTGTTAGAAGAGATTACGGAACTGTTTCGCAGTGGAGCCTTGAAGCCGATTCATACCCATCAATTCCCGGCAGACCGTGCGTCTGAAGCCTTTGAACACGTTCAGAGTAGTCAGCTTGGTAAGGCGGTTTTGGATATGCGCGGCACCGGTCCCATGACCATTTTGCCGCAACGCAAGGAGTCGCCTTTGTTTCATGCGGACGCCACCTATCTGATTACAGGCGGTTTTGGCAGCTTTGGGCTGGAGTTGGCCTTTTGGATGGGACGTCAGGGGGTACGACAGTTGGTGTTGACCGGTCGCAAAGGGGCAGCCTCTGCCGAAGCCAAACAGGCGGTGATCACCCTGGAATCCCAAGGAATTCGCGTGATGGCCTTGGCCATGGATGTCACCAACTCGGCAGATGTCACCCGGATGATCAATCGCATCGGGCGCACCATGCCTCCTTTGCGCGGAGTTGTCCATGCCGCTGCTGTTTTGGACGATGGCTTGATCATGGATTTGGATCAAACCCGCATGATGCGAGTATTGGCTCCAAAAGCTCTGGGCGCGTGGCATCTTCACTGTGCGACCCAATCGCTCAAACTGGATTTCTTCGCGCTCTTTTCGTCGGTATCTTCTTTAATTGGCAATGCCGGTCAAGGCAATTATGTCGCGGCCAATGCCTTTCTGGATGCCTTGGCCCATATGCGCCGGGCATCGGGATTGCCAGCGACCAGTATCAACTGGGGGGCTTTGGGTGAAGTGGGTATGGCGGCCAGAGACAAAGAGGTTGAACGCCGCCTGCAACGTGGCGGCATTCATAGCATCGGCATTGCCCAGGCCATGACCGCTTTTGCCCGTGTGTTGCGTTGGAATCCGCCCCAACTGGGTGTTGTCCACCTGGATTGGGAGGCGTTTTCTCAAACCAATCCGCTGGCCGCCCGGATTCCCCGTTACAGCCATTTGATCGGCTCTGACAAGTCCGAACAAAAGGCGGTCTCGCAACTGATTCAACAGTTGAAAACCAGCCCAGAGAGTTTACGCCGTGGGGTATTGGTGGACCACATCCGCGCCTTGGTGGCCAAAGTATTGGGCATTCCCAATCTGGAGCGGGTATTGCCCCATGTCCCATTGTTTGACTTAGGGATTGACTCCCTGACGGCGGTTGAACTTAAAAATAAGCTAGAGGCCGAAGTGGGACTCTCTTTAGGCTCCTCGTTGGTGTTTAATTATCCAACAATTGATGCCTTGGCCAATTTTTTGGTGGAAAGCCTGTTTGCCCATACCCAGACAGAAGTTTTGGAATCAACGCCAGACCAGACATTGGCGGCTCTCTCGGATGACGAAGCGGAAGCGTTGCTGTTGGAAGAGTTGATGAATACGATGGCGCAGATCTCTTAAAATCTGCGTTGCGTGCCAATAAGAGTTAATTCGCTCTTGCTTTGATATTGAAATAATTTTGATACGCTTGGTCCATCCCCAAAATATGGTCACGTAGCCAAGTACCCAACAACATCATCAATTCGGTTGAAACCGCCGTGTCCGCATTGCGCGCAAACTGACGCCGCATGTCTGAAATTTGCTCGGAAAATTCCGAATGGACTCGTTTATGTCGATCCAGATCGGAAAAGCCCCCTCCCAGCATATACGCCTCCTCACGACGAAAATGCCGAACAGTATAATTATAAAGTTCATCCAATACAAAATCCATGATAATTGGATCGGCTCGACTCTTGGCCAATCCCAATTGGTTAAGAAGATCAATCAGAATGCGATGATCCTTATCCATCTCTCCATGTCCAACACTCATAGAAAGATCCCAATGAATTAAAGTATTTTCTCTCCGTTGTAATAGTACCCTATCGAGAGATTGCACAATACGAGGATCAAACATGATGGCAGAATTTTCATGAATAAACTCCAAAGCCTTTTTTTCGCTCCAAGGTTCCTTGTAGGGACGCCAAGAAGTCAAGGCATCAAACACATCGGAAACCCCAACAATCCGCGCCTCTAAGGGGATCTCGTCGCCGAAGAGACCTTGAGGATACCCGCCACCTGCGTATTTTTCATGATGATACAAGGCAATGGCCGATGCCATTTCAAAATAGGCTGATTCCGATTGCAAGTCCTGAATTTTGCGAATAATTCGGAATCCGGCAGAGGCATGACCTTGCATGATCGTTCGTTCTTCAGGGGTTAAACTCCCAGGTTTAAGCAACACACTATCCGAAATCGCCACCTTGCCCACATCGTGCAGCATACTGGCCAAACCCAATTGCGACAGAAAAGAATCCGACATATTTTCTGTAAAATAACCGTTTGCTTTTAGATCCAGAGCCATTTCATGAGTAAGACGAGCAACCTTAAGAACATGTTCTCCCGTATCATGATCTCGATTTTCAGCGACATCGGCCAAGGATTTAAGCATATTTTTGTTGGTCTGACGGATGGCGTTTGCGCTTTGGTGAAAAGATGTCACATCCGTCAGAGTCAAAACATAACCACCGGATTCCATGGGACGACCCGTGAATTGCAACCAATTGTCGGGCGAAAAAAACAACTCTACCCGATAAACCTCCTGTGAGAAAATTGGAGCCAATTGGGAAAGAAACAGTTCCTTTCGCGGTCCCCTCCAATCCATTTGATCTGACAATTGCGCCAGCAAAGAGACTAACGGTTCTCCGACAGCCCCAGGGTCCGAACATCCCAACCATTTAAACAATTGATCATTGACAAAAACAATCAGTCCATTCGATGAGAGCAGCATGACACCCCGACTGGTGGTCTGGGTAAGATACTCATGCATCAATGAGTGGGTAATTTCCTGATCCATTTCATTTTCTTCCAGACATTTGGTTCATTGATTAAACTTCCATTAAATCCATTTTCTGATTTTTTTTCAAGGGATGTTGCAACAATTCCAGACAAAATGAATTTTACAAACCGGCTCATTTGTAACGAAATATTTGCATATTAAAATATTATTTTTTCATTTTTTGAATCCATTGGACGGCTTCCTTTCAATATGACATAATATTTGAATGGTTTGACGACTCTCAAGCACTCCAATAGCAGAGTAAGCATATGCCCGTTTCATCACATCCCACATCCCGATCACTCAACAAGACAGAAGATCTGGATCACGCCATTGAAATTGCCCACCGCATATGGTGGGTAGGATGCCATCTATTGGATGACATCTTTCAATGCCATCCATACTTGATAGAGCATGGTGATCAATCAGTACTGCTGGACCCTGGTTCTGTACTGACCTTTGATACTACCCTGCGAAAAATTCAGGAAGTCATTCCATTATCCCATATTCGTTACGTTATCTGTCATCATCAAGATCCAGATATCACTGGAATTCTTCCTTATCTGGATGAAATAATTACCAGAAATGATGCGGTTATCGTCAGCCACTGGCGCGCTAACGCCTTGATCAAACACCTTGGAATCAAAAAGCTTCCATTGACCTGTGTTGAACAGTATGGGTGGAAACTCGATCTTGATGGGCGGGAACTGCAATTCATCTTTACCCCATACCTGCATTTTAGTGGGGCCTTCTGTACTTTTGACAAGGCCACTGGAACCTTGTTCTCTAGTGATATTTTTGGAGGATTATCGGAAAATACTCCATTGTTTGCTAAGGACGAACAAGCGTTTGCCGCCATCCAGACCTTCCATGAACACTACATGCCAAGCCAGGAGATCTTGCGACACGGTCTCTCCAATCTGGAAAACCTGCCCATTCGTCTCATTGCTCCCCAGCATGGCTCGATCATACCTGAGCATTTGGTGCGGTTCATGTTTGATAACTTAAAAAATATGGATTGTGGGCTTTTTTTACTGACTCGCAACAATTCGGATTACAGAAGGCTGTCAAATTTGAACCGCATGTTACGTGAAATGATGCAGACTCTCATGCTCCATCGCGCATTCAGTGAAGTAGCCAACCGGATATTGGATCTTGCTAAGCCTTTGATACCCGTAGCCGATCTGGAATTTTTCGCTCAAATAGAATCCGGTGAAATCCTGCACCTAGCACCTGAAACCGGTTTCAACGGTCGAATAATCACCACGGTTCCCCCAGAATGCCAGACCTTTTTGGGTTTGCATCGCGATCATTGGGAAAGCCATTACAAAGGGCCCTACCTGATCACTCTTTACTCAGGGCAAATTATCATGCCAAACGGAGATTTGGCCGAAAATGGCTTGATCATTCCGTTATTTTCACCCCAGAATGAACTGGTACAGGCTGTTGTGCTTTTTCGTTTGACTGAAAAATTTGTGTTAGATGAGGAAATCGCCCATATCCTGACCCAATTAAGCATTCCTCTTGGGGTTGCTGTCGAAAGAGAAATTATCTTTCGCACCATGGATTTGGAAAAAGAAAAAGCCTGTGAGCGATCAATCCGTGATCCCCTAACCGGATTATATACCCGTTATTACATGCAAGAAGCACTCACCCGGCTATGCCGCATTCATGACCGTGATATCCACGCATCCATCTCTCTCTTGGCTTTTGATATCGATCATTTCAAGTCGGTAAACGACACCTATGGTCATGCAATGGGTGACACAACATTAAAAATTGTTGCCCATATTATAAGTGATAGCATTCGCAGCATCGACATTCCAGTTCGCCTTGGTGGAGAAGAGTTTCTCCTATTTCTGATCTCCACCAAAGAGAATATGGCTCGTGAGGTGGCCGATAGAATCCGCCTTCTGGTTTCGCAACAACGGTTTGCCCCCCCCATGCAGGAGAGAGTCGTAACTATTAGTTGTGGCATTGCGTTCCGCCACCCTCATGAACCCATTGAAAAGACCATTGAACGGGCAGACTTAGCCCTCTACCAAGCCAAATCAACTGGCCGCAACAAAGTCGTGGTCAACGATTGAGGCCTCTTTTTGATCGAGAAATTCTATGTTAACAAATATTGTCGCAAACAAGGATTCAGAAAAAAATCAAAATCCCGCCTATCAGGATAGGCCTGAGGTCGATTGTGGATTTTGTAATTTATTTGGTTTTTTACAATTATTTGGAAAAATGCCGTTGGAGTCGATTCCACGTTTTTTGTCGAAACGCCAACCCGTAGCCAAAGGCGAAATGATTTTTCGAAGTGATCAGCCATTTCATGGTGTATACGCCGTTAAAAGTG
>JADFYY010000019.1:6504-27355 GCA_015232825.1 Magnetococcales bacterium | reverse complement strand
TGCATTTTATGGTGCCCATGTTGATTACGGCACAGTGGTTTGGCCTGGCAATATTGATATCGCGCCAGAGACACTCTATGATCGTTCAGTTCTGCTCAGGGCTGTTCAGTTCTAAGGAATCCGAAATCGAACTTCGTGTTCGCCAACTCCGTGGAAAAAGTTTCTCCGCCAATAGCCTAGGTTCAGAGCACTAGACTTAAGCTGAACTGACAATGTACCCTACCCCCGCAAGGGGCTAAGTCTAAACCGTGATTATTTATTTCAATCCCTTCAACAAAAAAAAGCCGCCCCAAAGGGCGGCCTTTTTGTTCAACACATGCCGAAAGAATTCTTAGACGCTGTAATACATGAGATATTCAGCCGGATGTGGGGTATGCTCCACTTTGTAGACCTCTTCCATTTTGAGCTTGATCCAAGCATCAATGAGATCATCACTGAAGACATCACCCTTCTTGAGGAAATCACGATTTTTGTCCAAGGCATCCAACGCTTCGCGCAAAGAACCGCACACGGTTGGAATGTCTTTCAACTCTTCCGGGGGAAGATCATAGAGATTTTTGTCCATGGACGGGCCTGGATCGATCTTGTTTTCAATGCCATCCAATCCAGCCATGAGCAGAGCGGCAAAGGCCATGTAGGGATTGGCGGACGGATCCGGGAAACGAATCTCACACCGTTTGGCCTTGGGATTGGTGGCCGCTGGAATGCGAATGCTGGCCGAACGGTTGCGGGAGGAGTGGGCCAGCAAAACCGGGGCTTCAAATCCTGGAATCAACCGCTTGTAGGAGTTGGTCGAAGGATTGGTGAAGGCGTTGAGGGCGCGGGCGTGCTTTTTGATGCCGCCAATGAAATGCAGAGCCATTTCCGATAGATCGGCATACTGGTTGCCAGCGAACAAAGGTTTGCCGTCCTTCCAAATGGACATGTGAACATGCATACCAGAACCATTATCACCGCTCATGGGCTTGGGCATGAAGGTGACGGTCTTGCCTTGCTGATGGGCCACATTATGCACCACATATTTGTATTTCTGAATGTTGTCGGCCATGGTCAACAGGTCGGAAAACCGCATGTCGATTTCGCATTGACCGGCTGTGGCGACTTCGTGATGATGGAACTCGATGACAATCCCCATCTCTTCCATGATCATGCACATCTCAGAACGCATATCCTGATAGGAATCCACTGGCGGAACCGGGAAATATCCACCCTTGATGCCAGGACGATGGCCAGAGTTACCTTCATCGTACTCGGTATCCGTATTCCAGGCCCCTTCGATGGAGTCCACTTCAAAAGCAACCTTGTTGATCTTGGAGACATAACGAACCGAATCGAAAATGAAAAATTCCGCTTCAGGCCCCAAATAGATCGTATCGCCAATGCCCGTATACTTGAGATAGGCGGTCGCACGTTTGGCCACAGCACGAGGATCACGGCTGTACCCCTCACCGGTAAAGGGATCCACCACGTCACAGATGAGAATCAAGGTGGGGACATCGGTAAAAGGATCCAAAGTCGCCGTGGAGGCATCTGGCTTGTAGACCATGTCCGACTGGTTGATCTCACACCAACCGGCAATGGAGGAGCCATCAAAGCCATAGCCGTTTTCAAAAACATCTTCGGTGACCATCTTGGCCGGGGTGGTGATGTGTTGCCATTTACCATGAAAATCCGTGAAACGAAAATCCACAAACCGAACGTCGTGGGTTTCAATCATAGCGAGGGCATTGCGAATCGCGTCTTGATCAGACATCTGTGTAAAACCTTTCAAAATGAGGTGGATGTGGAGAAAACAAAATCAACCAAACCATAAACCGAACAATCAATCAATATTATACCCCCTTTCGTCGTGAAGAACCAAGTCTAAACCTTCGGTTTCTTCATCTCTGGTGACCCGCAATCCAACGAGGGCATCAATTGCTTTCAAAATGATCAGCGTCAAAACGCCACTATACACCAAAGTGGCAACCGCACCAATGCATTGTACCCAAACTTGGCCAACCATATTGACCCCTTCCGGGTATCCCATCCCCCCCAAAACGGGTGAGGCGAAAACCCCAGTCAACACGGTTCCCATAACACCGCCCACACCATGAACCGGTGAGACATCCAACGAGTCGTCAATCTGGAACTTACGTTTCACAAGCTGAGTGGCAAAATAGCACACCACCCCGGCCATCAATCCAATGGCCATACCACCAAATGGACCAATAAACCCAGAGGCTGGCGTGACCGTTCCGAGTCCCGCCACCATGCCTGTCACGATACCCAAAACGCTGGCCTTGCCGTGACGAACCCACTCCACAACCATCCAGGAGATAGAACCCGCCGCCGCCCCCATATGGGTCACTAACAGGGTCATACCGGCTGAACCATTAGCTCCCAAGGCACTGCCTGCGTTAAAACCAAACCATCCCACCCACAGCATGGCCGCACCAGTAAAAACCATCGTCATGTTGTGTGGAGACATCATGACCGTTGGAAACCCGCGACGTTTCCCCATGATCAAGGCGGCGACCAAAGCGGCCATGCCTGCATTGATATGTACCACCGATCCACCGGCAAAGTCCATGAATCCCATTGCAGCCAGCCACCCTCCCCCCCACACCCAATGGCAAAGCGGGACATAAACCAAGGTGAGCCACAACACCGTAAACCACATGACCGCCGAAAAACGCATCCGTTCAGCAAATCCACCCACAACCAACGCCGGGGTGATGATTGCGAAGGTCAGTTGGAACATGGCAAAAACCGTTTCTGGGATATCGCCTTTCAAGGTGTCGGGGCCAATGCCACGAAAAAAGAATTTATCCATCCCCCCGATCAAAGCGTTCCATCCGCCGCCATCGCCAAACGCCAAGGCATAAGCAAAGAAAATCCATAAAAAAGAGACCACACAGGTAATGGCGAAACATTGCATGAAGACCGAAAGCACGTTTTTGGTACGCACCAAACCGCCATAAAACAGAGCCAACCCCGGCAAAGTCATAAACAACACCAAAGCCGTGGCCGTCAACATCCACCCGGTGTTGGCCATATTGAGAACCGTCGCCTCAGCCGCCCATCCAGAGACCGGCATCCCCAACAAACAAATAAGTATGAATCGAAATACCATGGCCATTGCTCTTTATTAAATAGACGATGATGCACATTGCCCACCCTTAAAGCAACCTTCATGCCTACATATAAATTATTGAAAATGTATTATTTTTTGATTTTTTCATCGGACAATCTGCTTATTTTTTAAGCAGTCTGACCAATTATTGAACAAAAAAATGACTCATTTATGCACAATCATCAAACTGGTCACATTTTTTTCCCAATTTCCCCTTGCGTTCAGGTCAAAAATGCTTATATGCCTCTTGGTTCATTAAAAAGACAAAAACTCACTGCGGACCTAAGGAAAAACACTCTCATGACGGAAACCATGATTCACATATCTGGCGTCACGCGCCTTTTCGGGTCTGTCAAGGCGTTGGACAACATCGACCTACAGGTTCACCGTGGCGAGGTCATGGGGTTCCTGGGGCCTAACGGTGCCGGAAAAACCACCACCATGCGTATTTTAAGTGGTCTTTTGGCCCCTTCGGAAGGAAGTATCGCCGTAGCCGGAATCGATATATTGGAAAACCCCGTCGAAGCACGGGCTAGGATCGGTTTTTTGCCGGAAAATCCCCCCATTTATGGCGAAATGACGGTTCGGGAATACCTGACCTATCTGGCCACGCTGCGGCGGGTAGCGGCCAATCAGCTGACAACTGCTGTGGATCGCGCCATGGAACGATGCGGACTCACAGCGGTAGCCAATCGATTATTGCGTAATCTCTCCAAGGGATATAAACAGCGTGCGGGCATTGCTCAAGCCATTGTCCAC
This sequence comes from Magnetococcales bacterium, assembly GCA_015232825.1. Lineage (GTDB taxonomy): Bacteria > Pseudomonadota > Magnetococcia > Magnetococcales > Magnetaquicoccaceae > Magnetaquiglobus. The sequence goes on along the minus strand of JADFYY010000019.1, from coordinate 23,481 downwards.
GGTCCTGATGTCGTGATCTTAGACGAACCCACGGTGGGACTCGATCCCATCCAAATCCGGGAGATTCGCCAATTGATCCGAGAGTTGGGCGGTGAACACTCGGTTTTGCTCTCCACTCACATCCTGCCAGAAGTGCGTATGACCTGCCAACGTGTGGCCGTGATTCATCAAGGACGCATCGTGGCCGATGATTCCATCGATGGCCTAGAAAATCGCGCTCGTGGCAAAAGTTCTCACTTCTTGCGCTGGAGCCAACCCCCTTCCCTTGAACTCCTGAAAAAAATTCCGGGCGTGGCCAACGTCACCCCCAAAGAGGAAGGATGGTTGATCACCGCACTCCCAGAAACCGATCCCCTGCCAGAACTGGTGCGACTCTCCGTCTCCTCTGGGTGGAACCTGCGGGAATTGTCCCCGGCTGGAGGCTCTCTGGAAGATATTTTCCTGCAACTGACCACCCGTGAAGAACGGCCCCACGAGGGCGAGGAGCTATCCGCATGAGAGGAATCATCACCATAGCCCTGCGCGAACTGCGCGGCATGTTCTATTCGCCACTGGCCTGGACGCTCCTTGCGGTCCTATTCGCCATTTGCGCCTATATGTTCAATGCAGGTCTGTTGAACTATCAAATTCAAATGCTTGAATATCAGGCCTATGGCATGAAAGGCTCGCTCCCTTTGACCGAACGGACCATTGCCCCCATGCTGGGCAATGCAGCGGTTTTGCTGTTGCTGCTCATGCCGTTGCTCTCCATGCGTCTGATCGCTGAAGAAAAACGTCAGGGTACGTGGCCAGCTTTAGCCTGCTCCCCCTTGTCACCCATGGCCATTCTTTTGGGTAAATATCTAGGATTATTGATGTTTTTGGCAATCACTTGCATCTTGCTGGCCATTCCTCCGCTGACCTTATACGCTTATGGCAATCCCGATACCGGACAGTTTCTGGCTGGCCTTTTGGGATTGTTTTTAACGGCGGCCTCTTTCGGGGCGGTGGGACTGGCCGCATCGAGTGCGACGGATAATCCCAATGTGGCGGCTGTGGCCTCTTTTGGGGTGTTGCTCATGCTCTGGATCATCTCCTGGATGGGTAATTCCAGTGGTGGGGTTATGGATCAAACCCTGTCCTATTTTTCTCTGATGACCCATTACCAAAATTTCCTCACCGGCATGATCAGCAGTTCTGATTTACTTTATTTTATCCTGCTATCCTCCGCTGGTTTACTCTTCGCCCGGCAACGGCTGCTGGCGGAACGTATTCAAGGTTAAAAGACTAAAGAAGGGACGATAACAATGAAGATGGACCGTTCCACCCGTTTGAATATCCGCTCACAAAATTTCGTCATGGGCCTGATTCTGACGATTTTGCTGGCTTTGGCGGCTTACGCCAGCCACCGCTATCAAATCCGCTGGGACTGGACCAAGGGAGGTCGTCACACCTTGGCGGAACAGTCGATCAAAGCGGTCAAAACCTTTCCTGATGGCTTGACCTTTACCGTCTATATTCAGGAAAAGGGCGACAAGCGGCAACAGATTCAGGAGTTGATGGATAAATATCGTGTCATCAACCCGAATGTGACCATCCGTTATGTGGATCCTGATTTGGATCCCGCTGCCGCCAGACAGGCCGAAGTGGCGGTCTATGGCACCGTGATCATGCGTGCTGGCGAGAAATCGGAAAAAATCACCGAAGCCACCGAAGAGGCGGTCACCAATGGTTTGATTCGTCTTTCCAAGGGAAGTGCCAAAACCATCCGCTTTGTCAGCGGTCATGGCGAACACAGTATGGATGGCAGCCCAGAAGGCGGCCCTGGCACAGATCGTTTCGGCTACTCTCAGGCCAAGTCACTGCTCAAGGGAGAAGGGTATCAGGTGGAAACCTTCAATCTAGCCGAAGCAGAAAAAGTTCCAGACGCCACGGCTGTGGTCATTGTGGCCGGACCCAAAAAAGCCCTGCTGCCTGTTGAAACCCAACGGCTAAAAAGCTGGTTGGATGCGGGAGGTCGTCTATTGATCATGGTTGGCCCAGGGGATGATGTCAAACTGGAATCCATCTTGGAGCCACACGGGATTACCCTGCTCAAAGGGGTAACCTTGGATCCAGCGGCGCAACTGGTCGGTGGTTCACCCACAACCCCTTTGATCAGCCGTTACAAAAATCCCCATGCCATCACCAAAGGGATGACTGCCGCGACCATCTTCCCAGATACCGGTGGACTTGAAATGCAGGCTGTCCCGGCTGAGAGCAAAGAAAAACGGGTTCGACTTTTAGAAGGGGCAGAGCGGGGATGGCTGGAGACCGGTGATCTCTCCAGTGGTCAGGCTGAATTTAATCCCGACAAGGACAAAAAGGGTCCAATCCTCATCGGGGTGGCGGTCGAGTCTGAAAAACAGCGTCTGGTAGTGATGGCCAATTCCAATTTTGTCGCGGATGCCTATGTTGGCGCATTGGGAAATACGGATTTATTCCTCAACATTGCCCGTTGGCTGGCTGAGGATGAAAACTTCATTGCCATCAAGCCCAAAGAGATCACGGATGCGGGCCTTAACCTGCCTGGAGCGTCTGCCTTGATGCTGTTTTGGGGGCTGGTGGTGATCATACCGATCTTGTTGTTGGGTATCGGTGCGACCATTTGGTACAAACGGCGGCGGCGTTAAGAGGCGATTTCTATGACCAAAGGTTGGAGAAACAATCTGATTTTGGCACTGGTTATGGCAGGAGCGGCTGGTGGCCTGTGGATACTGGATTCCAGGGAGGCCGCCCGCACCGAAGCGGACAAACTGTCGCGAGCCGTCAGTGCCATTCGTACCGATGCGGTGGTATCCGCAGATTTTTGGGATGAGACCGGGGATAATCTTTCATTATCCCGCAAAGGGGATCAGTGGGAGATTACAGCTCCCTCTGCATTGCGCACCAGTGCCTCGGCGGTCAAAAGTCTACTGGAGGTGTTGAGCAAAACCTATGAGAAAAAAGTGGTTGATCAGATCACCGATGCCGCCCCTTTTGGTCTTCTCGCCCCGGCGGCCCGTTTGACTGTGAAGGATGGTTCTGGCAAAACCCTTTCGTTGATAGTCGGCAATACGGCCCCAGCCAGCAAACAACGTTACATGAGTCTGGGAGAGAAAGGGCCGGTGGTTTTGATGCCTGCTGCCGATGTTTCCGGCCTGTTGCAAAAAACCGACGCTCTGCGTGACAAACGTTTGGTTGCGACCGAAGCCCAAGATGTAACTCGTCTACTCATCAAGAGCAAGACAAAGGGTGAGACTCTTCTAATTCGGGACAAGGACAAAGAAGAGGTCTGGACCATGGAAACTCCAGTACGCGACCTTGCGGATACCAACCGGATTCGCACCTGGATGTTCGCGCTTACTGGGGCTCAAGGGATGGGTTTTAAAAGTGAACGTCCTGAAGGCGACGGCGATTGGATTGTCGAATTGACCCCGACAAAAGGTGAGGTCGAACGGGTTGTGGTGTGGCGTAGCAAGCCGGATTTACTGGTCGCCCGTTCTGGCGAGGCGGATCTTATGGTCATGCCACAATACCTTGCTGAAGAGTTTGACAAAAACGCCCTGGATCTGGTGTCGTTGCGTCCCCTGGATCCAAAATTTGATTTAACCCATCTGCAATTTGAGCAGGATGGCAAAACTCTGACCGCAGAGAAAAAAGAGGGGAAATGGCCAGCATCCGCATGGACTGACCTTGAAGAGATCCTCACCCGTGACGCCTATCATGGTGCGACTCCCAAGGGTGATGCGGCCCCATGGTTAAAGATCACGGCTGGCAAGGGAGAGAAGGCTGTCTCCTTTATGCTACATCAAGAGAAAAAATCGATCTTTATTTCACCCCCTTCTCGTCCTGTGGCATTGGAGTTGACACCTTTACAGGCTGAAACTTTGCAAAAGGCGGTGACAACGCTGTTGAATCCGCCAGCATCGCAACCTTAAATCTTTTGAACGGCAACGGTTTTTGTTGGACGACGTTGGACGATTTCGGATAGAGTGTTCTTGAGTTTCCAACCAAGGAGATAAAGCCATGCCGCAACTCGCATCCGTCTTTGATACGCACAAATTCGTCAAACAGATGATTGCCACGGGATTCACTGAAGAGCAGGCTGAAACCCAAGTTCATCTGCTTTCAGAGATTCTCGGTTATCAGCTTTCCACCAAGGCCGATGTGGCTAAGGTGGATGCCAATGTCTTGGAAATCAAACGGGACATTAAGGAGTTGGATGTCAAAATAGAATCCGTAAAGTCGGAACTCAAACGTGACATCATGGAAATAGATCTCAAGTTGGCCACCGTGGAAGCCAATCTTCGCAGAGAGTTGGCCACCGTGGAAGCCAACCTCAAACGAGACATCAAGGAACTGGATGTCAGGATGGACACTCGGTTTAAAGAATTGGAACTCCGCATGGTCATCAAGATGGGAGCTATGATCTTGGCTGGTATAGGCCTTTTGTTCGGACTTATGCGAGCATGGCCACTCCCCGTGCAGTATGTCCCATCACCCACACATCACGCCCAAAATCTTGGTTCAAGCTACCACCCTGTTGAGCCTCGTCGTTTCCAGATCCAAGGCGGCGTCGGATTGATTTGCGACCACAATCCCAGCCGCTCCTGACGGGCTTTCCGCTCCAAAGCCATCAGATTCGGATCCTTTGAATAATAGATATGTCGCCACGCCAAACCGGCCCGGACCAACGCAGCCCCCAACTCCTCTTCACCAAACTGCGTCACCCAAGCCACAAGACGTCCATAACGATCCCGCTCTTTTTCCCGAATCAAAACCACTTGATGCCGAACACGCCGTTCGATAAAACGTTTCGCCTCTTCAGCAAAAGGCTGCCCATGTTCTGGGGCGTCGATCCCGGCCAAACGAATCTTCTCCTTTCGAGCCCCACGATCCACCACCAAGGTATCCCCATCCACTACCCGACTCACCCATCCCTGCCAATCGTCCGCCAATAGCGGGGAAGCCAATAAAAACATCACAAACGTGCAAACCACTGTCAAAAACATTCGACCTTTTACTGACAATCGGTGTATCATGGAAGCTCCAACCAACAAATGAAAGATGGCAGCAAGGAGAACCACCATGTCAGAAACCAATTTTATGGCGGATGTCAACAAACGAGCCAACCTTGCCTTCAGCAACGAAATGGAAATGCTGACCTTTCTCCTGACCGATGGCCAATTGTACGGTCTGAACGTCTTTAAAATCATCGAGATTCTGGAATGCCCCAAAGAGATTGTCCGCATCCCCCGCTCTCACTCCGCCATCAAGGGAACCATCGACTTTCGGGGACACGCCATCAACCTGCTTGACCTCTCGGAAGCCCTGGGACTAACCCCTATCTCCTTCCTGGATCGTGTGAGTTACGTCCTGGTCTGCGAATACAGCACGACCATCCAGGGATTCCTGGTCAGCGAGCCTGACCGCTTGATTCAAAAAAGCTGGGGCGAGATTATCAGTCCAGAGGGTTCAATCTACAACTCCAGCTATCTGACCGCTATCACCTACGAAAACGACCGCACCATTCAGATCCTGGACGTGGAAAAAATCCTGGCAGATATCATCGGCATCGAAGACGAAGTCTCGTCAGACTTGACCGAACGGGCCAAACGGTTACAAATCGAAAAGTATCACATCCTTGCTGTGGATGACTCCAGTGCCGCCCGTTCGCTTCTAGCCTCTGCTTTTACCCAAATGGGACTGCGTCACACCCTTTTTTCCACCGCAGACAAGGCCCTCGATGAACTGGAACGCTCGGTTCTCTCTGGCCCCTGTCCCTATAACCTCATCTTTTCCGACATCGAAATGCCAGTCATGGACGGCTTCACCTTCACCCGCAAGGTCAGACAAAACCCCAAACTGGCCCACATCTATCTCGCTCTTCACAGCTCATTAAGCAACAAGTCCAACCAGGAAAAGGCCACTCAAATGGGCGCGAACGCCTTTATTCCCAAATTCCAACCCGACAAAATCGCTGTCGCAATCCTGGATCAAATCGAACAGGCCTCCCTGTTCAACGCGACCAAACCTTAAAGCCCCACCCCATCCAACCGCGCCACCAGTTCCTCTATTGTCGGACGGGGTGGCCGCTTGGCCATACGGGGAAAGGGTAAACCCGCCATGGTCAGCACTTCAACCTCGGTCAATCCCGCTGCCTCCAGACGAGAGATCGCTTCATTGCGTAAATCATTGAAACGGAACCCCTTCATACGAGCCTGCAACACCACCATGCGAAACGCCTTGTCAATGGCCAACGGACGCCGAATACCCAAACTGCCCATGGCACCATAAAAAAGCAGTGTCTCATCTGCTGGTCGCTCAGGATAACGGACGGCCTCTTTCAACACCCGTACCGCCTCACGGGTCATCGGCACCTGACGCATAGGCCGATTCAATACCTTAGGAATGGTGATCACCCGCTCCTTGAGATCCACATCCCCTTTGCGCAACCGCAAAATCTCATCCTTGCTCATGGCGGTTTGCAAAGCAATCCGCACAATCCAACCCAACATGGGCTGAGGACGTCGATCACAAGCGGCCAACAGTCGAACCATCTCCCCATGTGCCAAAGCGTGGGAGCGGCTGGGGGCAGAACGGGGAGGAGAAACCCCATTAACGGGATTACCATCCAGCACCAATCCCCATGTCCCAACAGCCACCTCAAAAAGATCCTGCAACAGTGCCAAATCCCCCTGAACAATCGCCGCCGACGCCTCTCGTAGCCGATGATCCCGATACTCGGAAACATCCAAAGGGGTCAACTCCTGCAACAAAACACGGCCCAAGCGAGCGGATATCTGCCGCGCCTTGCGTTGCTCTCGCTCATGGGTCGCGGGCGACTTCCGGGCAGAAACTTGCTCCAAATACCAACCTAAAGCCGTCTCCACCGTGGTCTCTGCGGGAATAGACGACATCAATACACCCCACTGTTATTCAAAAACTTTCCGTATTGACTATCCTCAATCAAAATATGCTCAACCAACCACCGTTCAAAAAAACTGGAAAAACCCTGCATCTCCTGGTCGCCATGGCCTCCAAGCACCCGCGAAGTGATCCCCTCCATCTCCAACAACAACTCCCTGTGACGCTTGCGATGCTCCTTGTATCCCACAAAACCGCATTTCCGAATCAAAATCTCCTCCTCCCGGAAATGCAAAACCGCATAATCCATCAGCTTGTGCAAAGCATGATGAACAGCCTTCCTATCCAACCCCTGATTCACGGCTTGCAAAACCAAGCCACCCAACTCAAACAAACGAATATGCTGGTGATCGATCCGCCGGACGCCAATGCTGTATTCATCCCGCCAATGCCACGAAAACAACCCAAAAGGATTGGCATGCAAAATTCTTCTACGTCTTTTTTCAATGGCCTCAAACAGCTTCCAACGCACGATAGGGATATCGCGCAACAAATGGCCAGGAATCTCACAAACCTCCGTATCTTCAACCGCACGCAAGCCATAAATGGGAGGGATATCAAACACAGCCTCCTCCTCCCCAAAGCACTCCCTCGCTCCAAGCGTGGCAAACACCTCATGACCGATAAACTCCTCCAACGCGCCATGACGTATAATCCCTAAGTTGTGATTCTCAAGATCCACAACCTCGCCAGCCTGATAACTGCGCGTGGTCATTACCTGGGCCAACTCGTTTTGCTTCGGGTAAGGAATCACCTCGCCAAACAATGTCGTTCCTTGCAAAAAACTCCGCCCTTCGTAAAGCCGTACCATTTGATCATAATAATTATTCTTCTTAACAAACCCCAAACAAACCCGCTGAGGAATGCGTAACGCCTGAACAAAAGTTGTGGCACGCAAGGTCATGGTGGCGACCGTATTATGCAAAGCCGACATCTCACCCAGCATACCCCCGGCTGTGATGATGGTATAAAGATTCAAGTCAGCCCGGATCCCCTCCACACTCCCTGTCAACACCAACCACAACTCAGGATGACGCTCTTTTTCCCGCAAAATAATGGTTCCTGGATTAAACGAGACCACTTCGTTGTTCACCAATCCAGCCAATTGGTGATCTGGGGCCGAAGGAAAATAAGAACGCAAATACTCCATGGCCGCTCGACGCGCAAAATCGGTATGGCTTGCAATCATGACGTCGGTGGCTCCAAACGGGGCACTAGAACCGATCTCACGCTGTTTTCCGGTCAAGGGCAAGGCCGTGTGACACAAGATGATCTTGTTGGAGTGGTCATGCCGAAAATCCTCGGCATTGCCATGGATCAAACCACCACCGATATCCAGCTTTTTGAGTGTGGCTGGCATGAGGTATTTCTTGCGGATCCATTCATAATCGACTGAGCTGAGGCCGGGTTGGCTTGAATCCTCTGTGACCATCCCTTGCAGCACAGACAGGGAGACGATATCCGCAAAATGGGCATACGAACGATAGCCATCCTCAGCCAACGTGCGAAATACAAAAATCGTGGTCTCAATGGGATGCGGGGAGAGGATGGGTTTGATCTCCAACCCCTCAAAATCGTTCCAGACTTCACTCTTAAGGGAATGGACGTCAAAAAAATGACTAAACTCCTCTTCCCGAATCGAAAGCAGTGCCTTGAGCTTCCGGGTCACAGAGGCCCGCACCAACGGCGTGGCAAAATATTTGATCCGCCGTCCACCTCGCATCAACGTCGTGATGCCAGCAAAATGGTCATCATGGGCATGGGTATGGAAAATCCCTTCTATCTCTCCCACCCCGATTCCCAAGGCCATAAGACTGCCCAAGACATTGGGTCCAGCATCAATCAGATAGAGTTTACCCTGATACATGAGAATCGAGGCCATGCTGGGACGATTGATATCCCATCCATCGCCCTCGCCAGAGTGGATCACGGCGAAATACTCACGTTTGATATGATGAAACCCCAAGGGATACGGCGACTCATACCCCTCTCCTGGGGGGAGATTCAAATCCACTGTAACCGTTTCACCTTGATAATCAAAAGCGAAGACGTTCATGTCCAAACGCCGAATCCACACCCCGTGACGCAACTCCACGGCCTCATTTCCCACAATGCAAGAGTCGAGTAGTTCATCAAAGCCACGAATTTGGCCAAATGCAAACCGTAATTTAAGGCGCATCATCGCCTCAGCCACATTTGGCGGAACGCCAGTCTCCTGAATCTCCTCGCTGGAAAGCAGTCCATAATTGCCACGCAAAATATACTTCATTTGCGATGACACCTGCTCTGCCGATCCAATCAGCAGTGGTCGCTTGCCAGTATTATTGGGGTGGTTGGGAAGGATCAATCCCTGACGATACAGCATTTGCAAAACCGGGAATTCCGCCAAGTTGGCGAAGTGACCATTCTGCAACAACACATCGGAGAGCAAGATGGCGTTCGGGCCGGATTCACACCGTACCCCTTTTACTTCCATTTCAAGGATCAAACCACGTTTCATCAAATGCTTGACACTGTCTGCCGGACAAGCACACAAAATAAAAAGTTCCGCCTCAGGAATCTCAACCCAGTAAACACCGGGCGTGATCTGGATCTTGCGCATCGCGCTCATGGATCCACTTTTGCCTCCTTAAATTTTCAATAAAAGTCACGCTGTCCGCTGCAACCCGTTAAGCAATAAAGAAGCAATGGAGCGGGTTATAACCTCCACATCTTCATGTTCCGGCAAAGACCCAGGTAACCGTTTGCGAATGGGCGACAGTTGAAAATGGGACAAAACCAATCCAAAAATGGCAAAGAACAACAAATGAGCATCCATCTTTCCACCAGCCAATTCATCCAACGTCTCTTTTGCAGCCTGATAGACTGGCAAAAACACCCGATCCAACAACAATTGCATCCGTTGCGCATCGGCATCACTCATTTCCCTCTGCAACAGAGAGCGTAAAATGACATCACCACCAAAAATTTCTATCCAAAACAAAATGAGGCATCGCAAACGACCTTCAACCCCCTTGGCTGACTCCAAATCTCCCGCCAAGGTGTCCACCTTATCGGCGAACGCATACTCCAACGCCCTAAAATAAAGAGTCTCCTTGCCGGTAAAATGATTGTATAACGCTGCAGCGGTAATCCCAACCGTATTGGCGATATCCCTCATGGCAACCCCGTTATACCCCCTTGCAGCAAACAAAGGGAGAGACGCCTCCAGAACCTTGACTGCAGTTTTTGAATATCCAGAAACATTCATAACAATTACCATTCCTTATTTAAACTGATAATAAAAAATGTTCGATTATCCAATAAGACCATAATTGCGTACTTTTTCCAGCAATGCCGCCTTACGAATCGGCTTGCCAAGATAAGCGTTGCACCCCCCCTGATCAAAAGAACGGATAATGGAGTCCAAGGAATCCAACGCAGAGGTCATAATCACCACCACCTCATCGTTAGCCAAGACCTGACGGGCCTTTTCTTCAGCGCGGATGGCCAGTACTGCGGCATGACCATTCATTTCCGGCATCATGACATCCATACAGATTAAATGAAAAGGGACCTCCTCTTCCCAAGCGGCCTTGAATGCAGAGACCGCTTCCGCACCATTCACCACCTCGACACACTCCCCATAGGGCGACAAAATCGAGGTCAAAATCAGCCTGCTATTCAAATCATCATCGGCAATCAGAATCTTCACGACTTGCACCATTCCCATTCGTTAACAAGTTGAATCCCATCCATACAAACCCTAATACCACGACCGTATGGACCCCATTTTTTCTCCATGACACAAAACTGCTTCATACGAGCCACTCTTCACCCGATACAAATAAAAATCGGTACAAGGGATCCAAATTCAGGAGTTTTCACATGCATTTCTTATATCTCACACCTGCATTCGCTCGCAACGGCCTTTACCGTACCGATCGCCATTTCAGGAAGGAGACAATTCTGCGCTTTTTGTCATTACTCCTGTCTGCACTTCTAGGCAGTTTAGCGGTCAACTTCTGGCTTGACTCCTTGACACCAGAAACCCCGATAGTACCCCCTACAGCCGCACAGATTACCACTCCAATCAAACAGACCAAAAACGACATGCTGCCCACATTGGAATCCCTGGAAGGACTTTTCATTCCCTCCGAGACCGTCCCCCAAGCATCCCGCCCCCGCAAGGGGATGTCGCCATTGGAGATCAAAATCAATGAAGAGCTTCTAGAAAGTCTGGATCCCTACATCCTCACACATAGTCAGACACAAGTTTTCGTAAGCAATATTCCCACCGGCTCTCCACTCTCCACCACACTGATCAACAGCCCATTCGGATTCCGCATTCATCCCACATTGCACGGCACACGACTTCATGCAGGCGTCGATTTGAAGGCTGCAATGAATACACAAGTCATGGCCACGGCAGATGGCGTCGTTGAATTCACCGGAACCGACACCAACAAAACATACAGTCAGAATGGTTTTGGACAAACCATTGTCATGCAACACAATTACGGCTTCAGCACCTCTTACAGCCACCTCAACAAGATCCTGGTTAACACCGGGGATTTTGTTAAAAAAGGGGAAATCATCGCTCTCAGTGGCAACAGTGGTATTGTCTCAGCTCCACACCTTCACTATGAACTCCGCTTTCTGCGCCGTCCCTTGAACCCGACCCCATTCATACAATGGACTGCAGACCAATCCAATCAACTCTTTCAGGAAAAGAGTGTCAAATGGTCTTCCTTGATTGAATTGATTGGCATGAGGGCCCCCAAACAACACCCCTCCTTGCACACGACGCATCACAAACCAGCCAAGAAAAGGTCATCCATGGTCACAGCCCGCAACACTCAAGAGTGAACAAAGAGACCACTTTGACTTCTAAATGGCCTCGCTTGGTTGCCATTCAGGAAAAAGCTCCTGAATCGCCATCAACAACTGCTGACGCATAACAGGCTTGACCAAACTGCGCAAGGCCCCGCTCTTTTGTGCCACATCCAGGGCGGTTCCCGCTGTTATGGTCATGCCTCCCCCTGACAATGCGATAATCTTGACATCTGGGAACTCCTTGCGCACCTCCCGGATCACCCCAACTCCATCCAAATCGGGCATCAGAAGATCGGTAATGACCAAATCGCACGGGGCCGCACGCAAGATTTTCAATCCCAAACGTCCGCCTGAAGCATCCAGGACTTGCAGACCTTCATTTTCCAAAATGCTACGCAACAGCACCCGGATCAAGCGATCATCATCAATCACCAAGACCTGAATCGTCTGCGCCATAGGTATCTCCTCCCCGTTCCACACGAACCGCCAAAACATAACCCGCACTGCGAACGGTTTTGATCAGTGAAGGCTTTTTAGGATCGTCGCCAAGACGGCGTCGCAATCGACTCACCTGCATGTCAATCGTTCGATCAAACGGCTCGATCTCCCGACCATGAGAGAAATCCAGCAATTGATCACGGCTCAAAACCCGATTGGGATGATTCAAAAAGACCCGCAACAGAGCGAACTCTCCCCCACTCAAAAAAATCTTCTTGGATTTCGGGGAGTACAACTGTCTCGTAGGGACATCCAGCACCCACCCTGCAAAACGATAGGTGGCGTTGGCATCCAACTCTTGGATATCACCGGGCATGGATCGAGCGCGCCGCAATACGCTCTTGACTCTGGCCAACAATTCACGCGGATGAAACGGTTTGCCCAAATAGTCATCCGCGCCCATCTCCAGACCGATGATGCGATCCATATCTTCGCCACGGGCACTTAAAATAATCACCGGGATGTTGGAGCGGGAACGCAAATTCCGACACAAAACCAAACCATCCTCATCGGGAAGCATCAGATCCAAAATAATCAGATCTGGCTGACTCTTTTCAAGCAGCATCCGCAATCCCTTGCCATCAGACACCTTGCTGGCACGAAAACCATTTTTCTCCAACAACTTTCCCACCAAATTGCGAATATCGGGATCGTCATCAACCACCAGGACATGATCAGGTGTCGCCATACCATTGTCCCTCCCAAGATTGACTAGCCATGAAGTTCAGGGAGGTATTAATCATAGATCACGTCCAAATGATCGAGATAATTGGCCAGATCCGCGATGCCCTGAGTGATGCCATCGCGATTTTCCAGCTTGGCAGCCTCTTCGATGGCCCGTCCGATTTCCGAAACGCCCTCAAACCCATACCCGGCTCCAGACCCCTTCATGCGATGCCCAAGTATCCGCAAAGTCTGAAAATCCCCACTGGCTAGGGCCTGAGGCAACTGCTGATCCACATCCTTCCTGCGATTAAAAAGATACCCAGGAACAATCTCAGCGAGATCTTCATCGATATGAACGGTAATCTTGTCTGACTGCACGCCCATCCCACCCTCCTATACCCAATGCGATCCACAAAAACCAGCCTCTCCATTTTTTATAGTAGCAAACGGCACTATACAAGAAAATTATACCTTAGAAAACAATTTCCGCCAATCCACCCATTTTCATGACAAACACGGATCATTTGCCCATCGATACACCCGGAAGCAACAATTTTTGTTCCAGAGCGATCAACCGGTCGCGATAGAGTGCGGCCAACTCGAAATCCAGGTTGGCGGCTGCGGATTGCATTTTCTTTTCAGCCTCTTTGATTTCTCGCCCCAGATCCTTGCCCGTTGCACGACTCGCATATCCGCTCCCCTCTTCCGCCACCTTGAGATGGGCCGAAGAATAGGCGTCATTGGAGGCAAAAACATCCCCAGGCAGTTGCATGACTCCCTTTTGCACCGACACTGGAACAACGCCATGTTGGATATTATACGCCTCTTGCAACGTGCGACGACGCATCGTCTCTTGCAAAGCCGCCTCCATAGAACCGGTGATCCGATCTCCATAGAGGATCACCCGTCCTTCCAGATTGCGGGCCGCACGTCCAATGGTTTGAATCAGGGAGGTTGTCGAGCGCAAGAACCCCTCTTTGTCCGCGTCCAGAATGGCCACCAGCCCGGTTTCTGGGATATCCAACCCCTCCCGCAAGAGATTGATCCCCACCAGCACATCGAACATCCCAAGGCGCAAATCACGAATAATTTCCAATCGTTCCAAGGTATCGATATCCGAATGAAGATACCGAACCCGAATGGCGAGTCCCTGTAGGTATTCCGTCAAATCTTCGGCCATGCGTTTGGTCAAGGTCGTCACCAGCACCCGGAACCCCTTGGCCACCACGGATTGAATCTCGGCCAGCAAATGATCCACTTGTCCCATGGCCGGGACCACCTGACAGACCGGTTCCAACAGTCCGGTAGGCCGATTGATCTGCTCCACCACCTCTCCTTGACACAATTCCAGTTCATACGCTCCTGGAGTCGCGGAGACATGAATGGTGCGAGGACGCATTTGGTCAAACTCCTCGAAGGTCAATGGACGATTATCCAAAGCGGCTGGCAGGCGAAAACCATACTCCACCAACGTCTCCTTACGACTGCGATCCCCCCGCGACATCCCCCGCACCTGAGGAAGGGTGACATGGCTTTCATCCACGAACATCACGGCATCATCTGGCAGATATTCCAACAGAGTTGGTGGCGGTTCTCCTGGAGCCCGACCTGTTAGATAGCGGCTATAATTTTCGATCCCGGTGCAATAACCGACCTCGCGCATCATCTCCAGATCATGCTGTGTTCGCGTCTCCAGCCGTTGGACCTCCAAAAGTTTTCCCTGGGAACGAAACCGCTCCAACTGTTGCGCCAGATCGATTTTGATGGCCTCCATGGCACGCAAGATCACCTCACGACGGGTGACGTAATGGCTGGCGGGGAAAAAATCAAACCGTTCCAGCTCCCGTAGCGATTGCCCCGTGAGGGCATCCACGGAACGGATTCTCTCCACCGTATCCCCAAACATTTCCAGACGCACGGCACGGTTCTCTTCATGGGGTGGAAACACCTCCACGGTATCCCCCCGCACTCGAAAGGTGCCGCGTGTGAACTCGATGTCATTGCGACTGTACTGCATTTCCACCAATTTTTTCAGCAAAACCCGCTGATCGATCTCCTGGTCAAGGGTCACTTCCATGGCCATCTCCTGATAGGAGTCTGGGGAGCCAATGCCATAGATGCAAGAGACTGAAGCGACGATGATCACATCCCGTCGTGAGAGCAGAGACCGTGTTGCACTATGGCGCAAACGGTCGATACGATCATTAATGGCGGAATCTTTTTCGATAAAGGTATCGGTACGGGGAACGTAGGCTTCGGGCTGGTAATAATCATAATAGGAGACAAAAAACTCCACGGCATTATCGGGAAAGAATCCCTTCATCTCGCCATAGAGCTGCCCGGCCAAAGTTTTGTTATGAGCCAGCACCAAGGCGGGCCGTCCCACCTCCTGGATCACCTGGGCCATGGTAAAGGTTTTTCCCGATCCAGTCACGCCCAGCAAGGTCTGATCCCGTTTACCCTTCTGCAATCCCTGGACAAGAGATGAAATGGCCTTAGGCTGATCGCCACTGGGGGCGAAATCGGAAACCAGACGAAACAGGGAATTGGGTGTTCGTTCCATACACGCCTCCTCAATATTGAAATCCTGACGAGGCATAGACTAAGCTGTTATGTGGCGGATGGGAATGGTGAAGAACAGATCATCCCTTGACAAAATCCATCCAAGAATTGCACGTTGCCAATTATGAACGAACACAAGCGATCCCCTATCAGCCTTGATTCACAGGCCATCCTGAACCAACTGCCCTGGGGCGAAGGTGCAGATTTGGAATTCAAATCCGCCAAAGGCGGTTTGCCCAGGAGCCTGTGGGAAACCTACAGTGCCATGGCCAACACCCACGGTGGCGTCATTCTGCTTGGAGTCGAGGACAACGGCACAGTGAGCGGCATCACCAACCCGGCCCATCTCAAAAAGAATTTCTGGGATATTATCAACAACTACGGCAAAGTAAGCATCAATTTGCTTGCCAATACCGATATGGCCGAGATTGCCCACCCATCTGGAGTGATCCTAGCTATCCGGGTTCCACGTGCAACCCGGTATCAGCGACCAGTATTCCTGGGACAAAATCCACTGACCGGAACCTATCGACGCAACCACGAAAGCGATTACCACTGTACCGAACAAGAGGTCAGCCGCATGCTGTCAGACCGGGCTGAAGAACCCGCTGACAGCCGCATCCTGGAAGGCTTTGGCATGTCAGACATTGATCCAGTCACCCTGCAACAGTACCGCCAACGACTGGCCTCCCACAAACCAGACCACCCCTGGCTGAATGCAGACGATCAAGAACTGCTTACCAAACTGGGCGGATGGAGACAGGATCGTAAAACCGAAATGAAAGGTTTGACCATGGCCGGGGTATTGATGTTTGGACGCGAAGAGGTCATTCGCGAAGGCGTACCAAGCTATCATGTGGATTATCGAGAAAAACTCTCTGACGATCCCGCCTCACGATGGACCGACCGCCTGACCATGGACGGCACATGGCATGCCAATCTGTTCCAATTCTACTCGCGAGCGGTTCATCGTCTAACCGCCGACTTGAGGCTCCCGTTTCTGCTCGATTCGGCCCTGTTTCGCAAAGGGGAAACCATTGTCCATGAGGCCATCCGTGAGGCATTGGTCAACACCCTGATTCACGCCGATCACCTGGGCCAAGGCGGCATTGTGGTAGAGAAATATCCGAACCGCTTCCTGTTCTCCAATCCAGGCGGATTGCTGGTTTCCCTTGAACAACTGCTGCGCGGCAATGTAAGCGAATGCCGCAATAAGGCATTGCAGACCATGTTCATGATGATCGGCATTGCTGAAAAAGCAGGTTCAGGCGTGGACAAAATTTTTTATGGATGGAAGACACAACGTTGGTCAACTCCGAGTGTCAACGAACAGATGCAGCCCAATCGAATCTCCTGGCTGCTGCCTATGGTCCCAATGGAAACTGACGACTCCGTACATAAGGAGGCTAACTCCGTACATAAGGAGGCTGACTCCGTACATAAGGAGGCTGACTCCGTACATAAGGAGGCTGACTCCGTACATAAGGAGGCTGACTCCGTACATAAGGC
>JADFYY010000019.1:0-6407 GCA_015232825.1 Magnetococcales bacterium | reverse complement strand
GGAGGCTGACTCCGTACATAAAGAGGCTGACTCCATACATAAGGAGGCTGACTCCGTACATAAGACCGACGCACACCCCTCCCTGACCAAACACAGTCAACGCCTCCCACCTGAAGAGATGAAACGACGAATCCTGGAACTCTGTCAGGACCGATGGTTATCCAAAAGCCAATTGGCCGAAGTGCTAGACCGCCATCCCGACGGATTGCGTTCACGCTTTCTGACGCCCATGGTGGAGTCTGGCCTGCTACGCCTGCGATACCCCGACAAACCCAACCACACCGATCAAACCTACACATCCACCGAAATGACACCTCAGAAACAGTAGGCGTATTTTTTGCACCAACTTGCGAAAACGCCATTTTGGGTCAATACTCTGACGGACCACCACACAAGAAAACAAGGAATCGTCCATGTCCGAAATCTCCAATGTCTGGTCCATGATCCGCAAATTGCGGGATAATTGGCACCCTTGGCACGCTCATAAGCCCACCACTCCCCCAGTCAGAGACGAGGGAGAATCCGCCGCCTTGGCTGCCGATGGGGCTTTCGGACCAACTGCGGGGGCCTCTTTGGTTCCCTGGGTATCCCAGGCCCAAAATCCCCTGGACTCCACCCCAGAGGTAGTCTTGTTTCCAGGGACCGATCAACACGCGCCCGATTCCCAACCGATTCTCCCAGTGCCAACCTGGACCGTGGTCATATCCGACACCGACAACGATTTCGAACCCATTCGTTATCTCTTGTGGCTCATCGGCTTGTGCGATACTCAAGGGTGCTGGAACCCCAACATTCCCCCAATCCGACTGATCCATACCGGAGATTGGCTCAACAAGTGGAATCCCAATCCCCATGTCCTGGACTCTTGCAAACGACTGATGGAAACCGCTCCCGCTGGCGTGGAAATGACACTACTTGTGGGAAATCACGAATTGTCCATCCTGCGCATGGCAGAAATGGGATTGCAAACCCCCTTCACCCAAGAAGATCTCGCCTTCATTCGCGCAGGCAGCCTGACCCATATCCACGAAGAGATTCTGTTTCTGCACGGTTATCCCAGCCCACTCCTACTGCAACTCCTGGTACAATTCCAACAGGAAGGCACACCTCTCAACGACATCAACAACCGTCTGCGCGATGCGTTTTTTCAAGGCGAACATGCCCTATTCCGCGAAGAACTGGGCCTGGAACTCACCGGCGATGTTCGCAAACCCAAAGTCTACTACACCCAACGCACATCAGAAGGCACCACCATTGGCCAAAATGTCGCGATACAGCTCAAACAACTGGGCATCACCACCGTGATCCATGGCCACAAGCCGGTTGCCGTGACCCAATCCGATGATGAACTGGAACGGGTCATCCCTGGAGTGCGCGTGATCAACAACGACACCGGGGTACGCGCCACAGGTCTAGGAGCCCTACTCATCAACCCCCAAGGGGAGATCACCTTCATCAACCCAGAAGCCATGGCTGAGGCTGGTGGACAAAAATCTTACCGGAAACGGTTACGCAAACGGCTCAAAACCCGCGACAAGGATCTGCAACCCGTGTCCCGTCGCACAGGCCGCGCCATGAAATCCGTTGCTGCATGACGACAACCTTGCAAAACAATATATCAAAATGTAACCGTAATTGCCCTCCCTGAATCAATTATGCAATAATGCAATTTGTTCTCGCTATTATTGATTCCATATACAGTGACCACCGTCATGATTCAGCAAACCGATCAACCCGTCTTATGGATTCAACGACTGATTTTCGTCTTGTTTCCTGGGATTCTATTCGTGGCGATCCCTCTTTTTTTCACGCATTGGCTCTACACCACTCAAGAACGGAGCCTGACGCTCGGAATCGGACTGGTCGCGATTCTGGTTGCTCTGCTGTATCATCGCCAGATACTCCTGTTAAAGAAAAAACTCCAAGAAACCAGCTCCGCATTGCACTACAGCGAACAACACCATCGAACCATTCTGGATACAGCACCAGATGCCATTATTTCCATTGACACCAACGGACATATCCTCGAATTCAACAAAGCCGCTGAACGGACTTTCGGCTTTCTCAAACAGGATATTCTAGGCAAGGATATCTGTGAAACCATCATTCCCCCAGACATGCGAGAGGCCCACCGTCTTGGGTTGACTCGTTATCTGACCACCGGGGAACAACGGGTGATCAACCAACACATCGAATTGAGAGCCATCACTGCTTTAGGGGCTCGCATTCCGATAGAAATTGCCATCACCGTGATTCCGGGAACCCCATCCCCCTTTTTCACCGCCTTTTTGCGTGACATCTCCGAACGCAAACTGATGCTGCTCTCCTTGAATGATGCCATCGCCACATCCGAAAAAAGCAACAAGGAACTACGCCAAGAGGTCATCCTTCACCAGCACACCCTGTCGCGATTGCAAGCCAGCGAGGAACGTTTTCGCTCTGTTACCCTATCGATCCGGGATGCCATTATTGCCGCAGACCAAAATCAATCCATCATCTTTTGGAACCGGGGGGCCGAGACACTGTTCGGTTACACTCGTGAAGAGATCCTTGGCAAAACACTTCCCCAATTGATCCCACAACACTTTCAAGATGCTCACCAAGTGGGTTTCCAACGTTTTCTGCAACATGGTGACAACACCCTGCTTGGACAAACCACGGAATTGACCGGCTTACGGAAAGACGGCCAAGAGTTTCCGCTAGAAATGTCTTTGAACTCTTGGACCAACAGCGATGGGGCGCGTTTTTTTACTGCCGTCATACGCGATATCACCGAACGCAAAAGCACCGAGGCCGCCTTGCTGGCTGCCAAGGAGAATGCCGAGGCAGCCAATCAAGCCAAAAGTCTTTTTCTGGCCAACATGAGCCACGAAATTCGCACACCAATGAACACCATCATCGGCATGGGTTATTTGCTTTCTCAAACGGCTCTCTCCCCTAACCAACAGTCCCAAATGCGCAAGATTCAGTTTGCAGCCGATACCCTGTTGGGAATCATCAACAATATTCTTGATTTCTCTAAAATTGAAGCGGGTAAACTGGAGTTGGAAAAAAGCCCGTTCCAACTTGGGATGGTCATGGAAAAGGTGGCAAGCATGGTCTCCATGCAGGCCGAAGAGAAAGGTCTAGAGATCCTTTTCGCACTCTCCCCAGATCTGCCCCGCACACTAATCGGAGATGCCTTGCGCCTAGAACAAATCTTAATCAATCTGGGAACCAATGCGGTTAAATTCACCCAGACCGGAGAGATCATCTTTCGCATCACCCCCATTGAAACCACCTCAAGCACTGTGCAGATGGAATTTTCGGTCAAAGATAGCGGGATCGGTCTTACCGAGGAACAGATTGCCGCTCTGTTTCAACCCTTTGTCCAGGCCGACTCCTCCACCACACGCAACTTTGGAGGAACCGGTCTGGGACTGGCCATCTGCAAAAATCTCGTCGAGATGATGGGCGGTCACATGACCATCCGTAGCACTCCAGATTTGGGCAGCGAATTCTCCTTTACCGCTTTTTTTGCAATCCAGTCACCGACGACAACCGAAACACAACCGTCTTTTGCAATGGATTCATTGCGAGTCCTCATCGTGGACGACAACGACAGTGCCCGCCAAATCCTACAAGAGATGGTAAAATCGCTCTCCTTCAAGGCTGTTTCTGTCCGTTCTGGAACCGAGGCCATCCTTGAAATGAATCGTGTGACGCGCTCTGGAGAACCTCCCTATGACGTGGTGCTGCTCGATTGGAAAATGCCCGACATAAACGGTATTGAAACCGCTCGCCTCATTAAAAACAATCCATTGTTTGCAAAATCATCCACAGTCATCATGATGACCGCTTTCGGTCGGCAAGAGGTCATGAAAGAGTCCCGTGATCTTGGCATCAACGGATTCATGCTCAAGCCGGTGACCTCGTCCACCCTGCTCAACACCATCTTAGACGCATTCGGAAAAGGGTCACCCCACCCCCCTGAGATATCGCCACCTATCCAGCCACCTCTTCAACTAAAAGACCACCAAGCCCTTTTGCAAGGCACACGGATCCTAGTTGTCGAGGACCATGAGATCAATTGGCAGGTGGCCAAAGGCATGCTCTCCAAAGTTGGCGTGGAGGTCGAACGGGCAATCAACGGCCTAGAGGCCGTCAAACGCCTCAAAAACGAACCCAACACCTTCGATGGGATACTCATGGATCTACAAATGCCGATCATGGACGGCTATGAAGCCACCCGACAACTGCGTCAACTCTTTTCCGCCCAACAACTGCCCATTATCGCCATGACGGCCAACGCCTTGAAAAGCGAGAAGGATCGTTGCCTTTCTCTGGGAATGAACGACTATCTGACCAAGCCGATCAATGTCCAATTGCTGTTTTCCGTTCTTGGCCAATTTTTCTCCCCAGCAACAAAGAACCGGGAATCACACACCTCGGATCCTCTCTTGCAATTGAACGGCATCAACACACCAGAGGTGTTAAATCGTCTGGATGGTGACGTGGAATTACTGACGCAACTCTTAAGCAAGTTTGCCGACACCTATGCCACTACCGGAGAGCAATTGACACGCCTGCTCGATCACGAGGATCTGGAAGGTTTCAAAATCATGATGCACGGTCTCAAAGGAGTTACCGCAAACATCTCTGCCAACAAAATCTCCTTGCAAGCCGCTCAACTCGAACAGCTTGCCAAAAACCAGGATCTCAATGGCTGTCACAAGGCTATGGCGGTCTTGCGACAAGATCTGGACTCCCTAATTCATGCCATCCAAAAAATCACGGTATTAACTCCCATTTCATTCCAAAAGGAAGAGGATTCCGAGCCAAAACCGTTCCCAACCGAGCCATTAAAAACCTTGCAGCAACTGCTCAAAGATGGTGACTTTCAATCCAGAGCTTTTTTCCTCACCATTCAGCCCCTTCTTGCGCGACACGTGCCACCAAACACCCTCACACAAATCCAACAAAATCTGGATACGTTGAGATTTGCCGAAGTCGCACACATTGTGGCAACCTTACTCCACGATTACCACCATGAGGGAAAATCATGAATCCTGCACTGGGAAAACCCACGATACTCATTGTGGACGATGAAACCATCAATATCGAGGTGTTGGCCAAACACCTACAAACCGATTATCGCGTATTGTTCACAACCGATCCAACCAAGGTCAAGGAGTTGGCGGAACAAAAGGAACCCGATCTGATTCTCCTAGACGTCGTCATGCCGGAAATGGATGGTTACGAGGTGTGCCGCCAACTCAAAAGTCAACTGATGACGCGGGACATTCCAGTGATTTTTGTAACGGTCATGGGGGAGGAACAGTTCGAGGCCATTGGTTTTGAAACCGGTGGGGTGGACTATATCACCAAACCGATCAAACCCTTTTTATTGCGCGCACGGGTTAAAACCCATATTGAATTAAAAAGACAAAACGACCTATTGAAACGATTAGCCTCCCTGGACGGTTTGACAGGCATCCCCAACCGACGACGTTTGGACGAATTCTTAAACCAAGAGTGGGGTCGCGCCATACGCCAAAAAAACACCCCTCTTTCCGCCATCCTCATCGACGTGGATTATTTCAAAAAATTCAACGATCACTATGGCCATCAAGCTGGCGATCACTGTCTGCAAAAAATAGCCACCGCCTTAGCCTGCGCCCTGGAACGAAAAACCGATCTGGTGGCCCGCTATGGGGGCGAGGAGTTCGCCTGCATCCTGCCAGACACCCCACTTCAGGGGGCCATTCATACCGCAGAAAAGATCCAACAGACTGTTGCAGCCCTTGAAATTCCCCATCACCGTTCCGATGTGGCGAATGTCGTCACCTTGAGCATGGGTGTGGTCTCAGTCACCCCCCAAAAGGGGATGAATCAAGAAGTCGTCCTTGCCACAGCCGATCAACTCCTCTATGCGGCCAAAAAGGGTGGCAGAAACCAGATGCAATACGCCACCCATCAACCAGAAGCCTCCGAAACCGACAACAACCAATCTTCTGCCAAGATGCATAGGCTCCTATAATCGACCTTACCTGGACCCAACAAAGGGATGGTCTCCACAGGCACGATGTGGGAGGGGAGATAGACCCCTCCCAACCCTTTACGCCGCACCATGGCCATCAACTCCCCCCGATCAAAAGTCAACTGTTCGGTGACCAGGACAATCTTTTCTCCCTTGCGCGCATCTGGCAAAGCGATGGCCGCATGACGGCACTCTGGCCAGACCTCTTCCACCAACGCCTCGACTGCGGCCAAAGAGACCATCTCCCCACCGATTTTGGCAAAACGTCGCAACCGACCCACGATGCGCACATACCCGTCCTCATCCACGGTGACCACATCCCCCACGTCATACCATCCATCGGCAACGGGAATAACACTCCCCTCTCCCCCGGACGCAAGGTATCCAC
>JADFYY010000199.1 GCA_015232825.1 Magnetococcales bacterium | reverse complement strand
CCATCGCACCGCTTCCCTTAAGAAAGGCCCGTCTTCCCAAACTCATATGATCACGTTTCATTAATAGTCTCCGAACGATGGGACAGTTTCTGGCAAGTCTGCGCTTCAAAACACTGTTATGGCTGACGACTCTATTATCTTTTATTGTTTTCCTGGGAGTCATCGGCTTTAATTATCGCTCCATCGGATTTGTCAATCAAACCTACCTTGAATTATTAAACACGCCAATCGCCAACAAAGATCATTGGGGGAAAGTGGTCACGCACATTCATACCGTTGAGATCCAACGGCTCCAGTATTTGCTGGAAGAAAAAGCGGAGACCTTGAAGGCGATTGAACCCCATTTTAAAGAAATTGAAACAATAAGCAGCGAACTGGGCGCACCAGGTGCAGCCGCCAATAACGCTCTGCAATTATACAAAAAAGAATTTTATGACATGGTGCAAACCATGAGCAAGGTGCATAAAGACCGCGATGAACTGACCACCAATCGACAAGCCATTGAAACCATTGTCTATGAAGCTGAAAACCCCAGCATGGAGGCAGCCCTAGGTGAATTTCTGGTAGCGGAAATATCCTATTTTGCCAACAAGAAACCGGAACAGATCAAAACCGTACAGGTATTATTAGACCGCTTCGCCCGCGACAGTGCTGGAAAAAAAATTGCCGCAAATATGGAAAAGGCTCTGTCAGCTTATCGAAAAACCTTCACCTCCATTCTAGACAACCATGCGGCCATCCTCAAACAGACGCAGCAAATGGAAACCCATGCCAAGGGCATCACCCATAATGTGATGAAAAACCTTGAAGAAGCGGATAGTTCCGTAAGCTCCGCAGCGGAATTAGCCCAAAATGCAACCAACAGTGCCCGCAAACAGGCCTTGATCTGGACCACCCTTGGGGTGTTGTTGGCATTGTTCATTTCACACCTATTTGAACGCACCATCCACAACAAGTTGGGGTCCGACCCTTCCGAGTTGGCCCAAGTGGCCAGATATGTCGCTCAAGGGGAGTTGACATTGGCCTGCGAACTTGGGGGATGTGACGGTCATATCGGCATCAACCGCGACTTGCATCTGATGTCTGCACAGTTGCTAGACATTGTCTCAAAAGTCGAAAATGCGGCGCACAAAGTGGCGCACGACAGCAACCAACTCTCTGATATAGCACAAGGAATTTCCTTTGGCGCACAGCAACAAGCCGCCGCCATTGAAGAGTCCTCCGCAGCCATGGAAGAGATGGCCTCCAACATCCAAAAAAACAACGAAAAATCCCAAACCACGCAATCCATTTCCACCAAGGCCGCCACGGATGCCAAGTCAGGAGAACAGTCCGTATTACAGGCCGTTCATGCCATGAAAGAGATTGCCCAAAAGATTTTCGTCATCGAAGAGATTGCCCGTCAAACCAACCTTCTGGCACTCAACGCCGCGATTGAGGCGGCCCGTGCTGGAGAACACGGCAAAGGATTTGCCGTTGTGGCCGCCGAGGTCAGAAAACTGGCAGAACGGAGTCAATTGGCAGCAGGAGAGATCAATCTGCTCTCAACATCCAGCGTCCAAGTAGCTGAAAAAACTGGGACCATTATCAGTACGATGGTGCCAGGCATTCAACAAACAGCAGAACTGATACAAGGAATTGCCATTGCAAGCCAGGAGCAAAGCCAAGGTGTGGCGCAAATCAATCAGGCCATCCATCAACTCGATCAGGTGATTCAAAAAAATGCGGAGGCATCGGTGGAGATGGTGGAAACTTCAGAAGAACTTTCCACGCAGGCCGAAGAGATGTTGAAAGCCATGAGCTTTTTCAAAATTGCGGACAAACCACAACAAGCGACCCGTCCAACTTTGGCCAAGCCTCATACAGCCCAGCCAAAACTGTTATCCCATCGAACCGCATCGGCTACTAAGCCTATCGACGACGCGGAATTTGAATCGTTTTAATCCTCATTTGGCGAGGCGTCACTTCAACAACATTCTGTTCTCTTCCGTAATGGAAATGGTTTGTTTTTTAATCAATTCCATCAAATAGAGATCCTTGAGTTCCTGGCTTTTCTTGTTCTTCAATACTTGAACAAGGGAACCCCGAACTTTCTCAAAAGGGGTTGGGGCCGCATCTTTGGAAGCGAGCAACTGGAAGATATGAACCCCTTGCGCACTCTTCACTGGCCCTTTCACCTCCCCGGCTTTCATGCCCTCCAACACTTTACGAAATTCAGGCATCAGTTGCGCAGGGGTCATCCATCCCATATCCCCCCCCTTGTCGGCACTAAGCGGATGCTGAGAGTATTTACGCGCCAATGTTGCCATATCTGCTTTTTTACTCTGGATCATAGAGGCATATTGCTCGGCCTGTTTGAAAAGCTCCTGTTTGGCTTTGTCATCCATTTTTTCATCGAACTTCAAAAAAATCTGGGCAATATTAACCATAGGCGGATCCATGAACTTGCTTTGGTTCTCCTGATACGCCTTCTGCACCATAGAATCTTCGGGAAAATTGGCGGGGAGTTTGACGACTGAATCCAAATATTTATCAAACAACACCCCTTCTGTGGCCCGTTCCAACGTAAAGGCAATAGCAGCCTTTTTATCCAGTTTTTCCTCTTTTGCCGTTGCCACGACAAATTTCCTGATGATGAATTCGCCGATTTTTTGTTTCATCAATTCGGGATTGGCCAACAGTTGACGTTTGACCTCTTTGTCACTGTAATTCATCAAGGATTGAAACTCGGCCACACTCAACGTGACCTTGCCCATGCGGGCCAACTCTGGACTGGCAGACGCGGGAGTTTTAGGGCTGGCACTCTTGGCTGAGGCGGAATAGACCTCCGTCGTGTTCCATAAGGTCAAACCCACAGCCAAAAAGATCATGACGATCCATTGATAACGATATCCCAACATCATCATAGCGTTCACTCTGCCATCCAGGCCTTACCAGCGCGTGCCAATATTGAATTTCACCACTTCCTGATTCTGTTCAAACGAGCGAATCGAACTCTGATATTCAATATCGCTGAAGAAAAGACCATACTTGAAAGCAAGATTCAGAAAACCTGAATCTGTCGAACAGCGATACAGACCGGTCACTTGAGTGGCATCCCCACATCCAGGGGACTCATTCCAGTAATGGGCGTAAGAATTCACCCCCCGATACCCCACCACAAGATTGACCAGATCCTGATACAGGCTACGCCCCACAGACAGGGTGTATTTAAAACCATAAGCCCCATTATTCGCGCCGACAAACTCATATGCCTTGGGAATCTTGCCGCTCGGCGTATACTCCCCTTCCAACAGAATGGAAGCCGTCAACCTCTGTGGAAGCATTTGCATGCGCGAAATCGAGACGTAATATTTCCAAAAATCCGCTTCCATGCCCTCGACATTGCCGACAGGCCCATCAATATTGAGCTGATTGGTGGATTTGGCCAGATTTTCAAGCTTTCGGCGAATATCGTCATCGGTCATGGAGCCGAAGATGCCGGGAAAGGCATGTTTGACCTTCATCGAAATGGAATTGGCCGCTGGATATTGTGAAACCAAGTCATCCATGGCATTGGCCCGCAAGGAGAATTCCCCGACAAACAGCCGATCCTCGCCATGAACAGCCGTATCACCCGCCCGGTGGGAGGCATCAAAATATTCATTGAACAAGGTTTTGGCACTAGACGATTTTTTTTCCGCGCCAATCCCCCACCAGAAATCCCCCTTATCCACAAAAAAAGGCCTTTCAAACCGGAGCGAAAAGGTGGAAGAGTCCCCTTCATAGGCCAAGGTCTGATTACCAACCTCATCAGGATCCAACTGATAGCGCAACGTGGAAAAACCAAGCTGCACATTTCCCCCCTGCTCGCCAAACGGGCGAACATAGTTAAGTCCCAGGGAGTTGGAATATTTGAGATGGACTGGATTGGTCACAAGAACAGCAGAAAGCCAATCGCCCACACCCGTGATATTAAAAAGTGCCCCTTGATATTTGGCGTTGTATATTCCGGTATAGCGACCCGCTTGATTATTAAAAGAGAGGGAGTGCGAATCCTCCAGATCGGTAATCTTCAAAAACAGATTCGAGAAGCCGTCTGGGGCCTTTTGCAACGAGGGTTCATTCCAGGAGTCAGCTTGGCCAACACATGG
>JADFYY010000198.1 GCA_015232825.1 Magnetococcales bacterium | reverse complement strand
CAGAAGATCAAAAAGCAACTCGTGAAAGTCGCAATCCCCTTTCGCACGGGGCGATTACTTTAGTAGGAGGTGGAGTATTTTACCGGAATTGGCCACAGGAAAAAAGTCGCAATCCCCTTTCGCACGGGGCGATTACTTTAGTAGGCATACCTGCAACATCTTGTTTCCAAATGAATTTTTCGAGCATTTTTCGTAACCTGTTTTGTTCGCTCGTCATTTTTCATTTATCTACACCCAACCATTGCAGTATATCAAAGATTTCGTCCAATTTCAACCAATTCAATTAATCGTAACCGGTGCATCCAAATCAGCAATCTGAGGTTACGAAAGCGGCAAGAAAACATTATACAACAAAAACCTTTTCTTCCCCTGGAACCGGGCCAGGGATCCCCAAACGTTCCACTTTTCCGGCACATGTGGCACACAAGGTGTAGATGCGGACGGCATCGGCCTTGTCGTTAATCTGCTTGCCCACATCCTCGATCATTTGTTTCAAAAGCGGTCGTTCAAGGACCGCCTCGAACACACTTTCTTGAATCCGTTCGCCGTATTGATCCAAACAAACGGCTAAATGACGCCGACGCTTGTTGTCACTGACATCATAACAGATCACATACCGATGAGCGTCCAAGTCTGTTCAATCCTGCAATAAAAAGGGTTGATACGGGTCTTCACCCCGCAAAGCCATGGCCATGCGGTTTACCTGACGCCTCATTAATGCCGATGGCGTCAGTTTTTCTCCGTTGAGTTCTTGAATGGGCCGTTCCAAATATTCTCCCCAGGCCTGAAAAAAACTCTTCAATCCCTCCCGTGTCAAACGCACGCCACCGTTTTCTAAATCCGGCTCAAACATCTGTAACCGAATCCTGCGCAAATTGCAGACACGCATCACAAAACGATCCACAACAGGATGACGAAACTCCTCCAATAAATCCAAAGCCAAACTGGCCCGTCCAGGGCGCGGCGCATGAAAAAATCCTACCGATGGATCCAGCCCTCGCGCTTCCACATACCCCGCAATCAAGTTGCCCAACAATACATACCCAAAAGACAACAAGGCATTGGCAGGATCCGGCGGCGGTCGCCTTTGCCGACCTGAAAATCCAATATCCCCACGAAATCCACAACCCAAAACGCCAAAATAGCAACTCGCCGCAACCCCCTCATGGCCCAACAAACTCTCCACACTGCCACAATCTGCGACCCGCTCACGCTGCTCAGCCAAACTCCTCAATGCCGTTGAAAGATCCTCCAATCCTGGCTGATTCGATTGAATCGTCCGCAATACCGCCCCAGCATTGCCACACTTGGCACCAATCACTCTCCGAGCCAAATCCAAAGACCCCGCCAAATCCACCATGGTTCGATATTGGGCAATACGCAAATCACCAGAGCGGGCCGCTTCCGGGACCATTCGACCCAAAAAATGACCATTCCAGGCAAACCATGCCACCCCGATCCCCTTGCTCAAACAAAGGTGCAATGCATCCACCGTAATATGGACCTTGCCCACCAAGGCAACCAGTTCCAACCGATGCGGTTCCACCTTCAACAATAAACGCGGTACACCATTTTTCTCACCACTCTCATGGGCCGCAGTCACATGCAACACGCCCCCAGAAAATCGCACCGTGGCTCCCGGTTCGGTTACGTAGAGCGTGGGCATGCAGGGTCAATCCAAAAAATCCGATGTTTGAGCAATGGACAACCAAGACTCTCCTTTTGAACCGCAACCCGGTATCAACACTTTTTCCTTCAATAAATGATAAAAATGACGCATGGTCCCTTCGTCTGGGGCCCTAGCCTGAAAGCCATGAATAAGCACGCTATCATTGCGCACACGGGCACTCATGATTGGTAAATTGCCAAGTGCAATCAAATCCTTGGCCAACGGATCCCCCAGTTGTTTCAACAGACCTGTCACCCGTTCCCGACCGGCCATCAACTGACCACTCTTGTTGCGGCTCAATGGGGTATTTCCGCTCTTGTCACTTCTTTCCAGATAGCTCTTGACCACCGAATCTTCAGGATCCAGACACGAGGAATCCTGTCCATGTCGAAACAGTGCCATTTGCCCTGCCATCTCCAACACCCGATAAGCGCGCACCACGGCATCCTCCAACTGTTTCTGCTTGATCCTTCGCAAACCATTGGCCCAGACATCCACCATCAGTCGGCTTAAATAAGGGGCTTTTTTTTCTTTGCGTGTGACCAAATCATTCCCTTCTGGAAAAGTCAGTGCCAATTGTTCCACCCATGCGCGAACATCCTCAGCCGGATAAAATCGTCTCCACGCACTGCCCAGAGCCTCTGAATCTGGCAAGCCCACAGCATGGGCCTCACGATGGTTCAAACGGTCCCACGCCTCATAAAACTTGGCCAATGCCCGCGTCGCACTCAAGGTCTCGTGAAACTCTTCAGGCCAATGAATCACGGTCAATGGATGGGTGGGATCGGGCAACAAATCCAATACAGCCGCAAAATTGCCATGCCGAAACAAACGTAGCGCATCCTCCAAGCGATGAGAGACCATGATGCGTGTGGTCTTGAACTGAGCAATCCGTTCGGTTCCAGGCACAACCGCGCCGCGATGATCGCGTTGGCCAGTGATGTAGCGCAAATGCGGCACATCGTGACGCACCGCCGCCAAGGTCAAGGCCGCGCTCATCATCTTGGTTCCCCGTGTGGGATCTACCGCCATAAGATTGGACTCAATCCCCTCCTCTTTCAGTTCAGTCAAGATCCGATCAAAATGATCAAAGCATCGATCCGCGTCATCCTCGTCCCCAGATTCTGGCAACGGCCTTACCTGAACGTTAATGGGTGCCAAATCCCTTTTGACCTCCTCGGCCCACTCCTCGGTAACCAGAGAAGGCAACAAAATTACCCGCGACCAAAGCCCCTCGCGGATGGATAACCGCAAAGGGGTATAAAGCGTCTCCTCGCGTTTTTTTTCATCCCCAGTGCCAACAGTCAGCAACATCACACCGGGCTTGCCATTTTTTCTACTCATTGCTTTTCCCCCTTAAAGATCCATCTAGCTGGTACTGGCCCAACCCAAATGTGGCATTCTTGCCAAGATGCAACCATTGCCCTAAATAAAGATAATTCCAAAACGGCTCCAATGGGCCAGACAGGGTCCAGTATCCCACCACACCACCGAGGGTCATGGCCTGTTTTTGCCGTGCAGAATGGCGGGTCCAATCGCGCCAGATCAAACGTCCATGGGCGTCGATTTTGCTGGCCTCCTGGGCCAACGCCGCATAATCGGCCACCATCGATTGAGCGGTATGAATCTCCAGCACCTGACTGACCCGACGCATCAAGGCAATCAACAGGTCACGAGGAGTCAACCGTTCTGGTCCGAGTGGGGAACCATCGCGTTGAATCCGGGTTGGCGTCCGCAATTGCAGGGTGCATTCTTGCAAATTCGGCCACGGTGGAATCGTCACCTGAGTGGCGTGGTCCTGAATGATCCCGGCCTCTGGGGAGAAAATTTCTGTTTCACTCCCCTCTTCCACCAATACCACCCGACTCATCAGGGCAGTTCCGTCTCCTGGACCGACTCCACGCGCCAAGGCCCTCTGCCATGCCAGGATGATCAGTGCCAACTGAGCCAGGGCCTTTCCAGCTAAAACCATATGAAACACCAAAACCTCACCGGGAAGATATTCCTTCTCACCCCATGGGGGTGGCTCGATTACATAAGGGTTTGGAATGACTGCAAATCCCTTTTTTCCCTCTTCGACTACGGGAGGAGGGGTTTCAAAAACCAGTGGATAAGGACAGGTGCGCCACAAACCACATCCTGGACACTCCTTTTGAGCGGTCAAACAAACCACCCCACGCAAAGCCGACCCAAACACCCCACGCAATGCTGAACCGGCGTATTCAGGCAGACGAATGCGGGTTTTGACGACCCATTCAAGACGATAACGGGCCAAGGGAATGGATTGAAAGGTTGAAATCACGACAATCCCTCCCGTAGAGGCTCAATCATGGCTTTTTGTTTCTTAGGATCCACGCCCTTGAGTTTAGATGGCAATTGCTGACTACAGATTTCAATCAGAGCAAGCTTCTCCTCCTGACTCCAGGCCTCTTTCAGAGCCAATCTGACCAGATTCCCGGCAGATTGCCACAATTGGCCACTGATGGGTTGTTGGCTAAGCTCTTTTTCAATAT
>JADFYY010000197.1 GCA_015232825.1 Magnetococcales bacterium | reverse complement strand
AGAAATCTATCACAATTTACAACGACAATGAAGAACTTTCAAAATCCAAAATTCGTGGACAAAACTCCACCGGGCAATCCGCACAACGCGGATTAACCCGGCAGTAAACCTTGGCATGTTCGACCAAAAGGGCGTGCAACTCGCCCAGGGTATAGGCTATTAGGAGGAAAACTGGAAAGGTCGGACCAACTCCCAAATTTCCTCTATTCATGATCTCACATCACTCAACTGAACCAATGTCTCCTGGCACCCCTTCACATCAAAATGGGTCGCGGCATATTCCATGGAAAGCAAATCTTCCGTAACAAGATAATGATATTTTTCTATGTTTTTATTTCTCACAACAGAGGCAAAAACGACAGGGTCAAACGGTTCAGCCTTAGCCAACTCTGCAATTTTTTGACGAGCAGATTGCAAATCCAAACCGACAAGTCTAATGCTCACGCCCTCTTTGACAGATGAAACCTTACACTCTCCGAACACCATTACCATAGTATTCAATATCTGATCCCCACGCCACGGAAACAGTAAGGTATCTTTACCATATTCCAACATTAAAGAGGAATCCAATCCGAGACGATAAAAATTGGCTCGCCCTTCAGATAACAAATTAGCCGCTGTCACATCCAGATATGGCGGAATTTCTTGTGTCTTATAAATCACCGCCATCTCTTTACGTATCTCGTCATGCACCAAAGCACCCTCACCCGAAAATATGGGAGGACGCCCTCCGCGAGCCGGCTTCAATTCCACAACCTTTTCGTTTTCATGAATGGCCACAATCTGCCAACGCTTCCCGGCAAAAATTAAAAATGTATCCACCACCAATGGAAAATCGATAGGAATCGTTCCCAAGGTTCGTCCGTAACTGACCAGCCGATACTCCTCAGGTGTTTTAAAAACGGCATAATAACTGTAATGATTGACCAGCCTTTCCCCGGTAAGGCCCAAAACCAGAGTGCCATCACCAGCTTGAGTGATTATATCCAGTTTGCCAAGATTCTTTAACAACAAGGAAAATGATTGACTGTCCAAACCGACAAAAGGACCGGTCTCACAAAGTGCCTGCCAGACACGAACAGGAGCCACTCCTCCAAATTGGGCGATAATGGAAAGAATTTGATGGACCAATGTGGAAAAATGCGGTCTTTGGGCTGATGGTGGCTCTACCCACTGACGTCCCAAGAGTCGTATCATGGCAATGGTCTGGATCAATGAGGTTCGTAAAAGATCATGCGGTGAAGTTTGAGGCGTAATGAAATCTTCCCGGATATAAACTCGCAAAGCCGCTGGATTTCCCCGTCGGCCAGAACGTCCAAGGCGTTGTTTCATGCTTGCGACTGAGGGTGGCGGTCCCACTTGGGCGACACTTTCCACCATGCCGATATCAATCCCCATCTCCAAAGTAGATGTACAAATTGCTGTGGCAGGACGACTCTGATCCTTCAGTGCTGCCTCCGCACTCTCGCGAATCTCCTTGGATAAACTGCCATGATGAGGCCAAAATTCATTGGGAACCCCGTAACGTTCACATAATCGGCGCAAATAATCGGCAATAATTTCTACATCACTTCGACTGTTGGCAAAAATCAAATGTGACTTTCCCCGCATCACCTTATACATGTCTTCGGCTATGGACTGAAAAACCAGATCTCCGGCTTCTTCTTCTTCCCGCACAACAGGCTTAGGCGGCTGATGCAAATAACCTCGTATCCTAAGTTGGATGAATGGAGAACCTGAAGAAGATTGAATAATCCGATATGGAAAACGATTGCCTGGACGCAAAAACTGGGCAGCCATTTCCATATCCCCCAGAGTCGCACTCAAACCAATACGGGGAATCACTCTCCTGACAACCAGCTCGATCCGATGCAGCAGTGACTGCAATTGCACACCCCGTTCTGTGCCAATAAATGAATGCAGCTCATCCACCACAACATACTGCAATCGGCCAAATAATTTTTGTATGTTGTGACCATGAACGATATGAATGGCTTCCAGGGACTCTGGAGTGATTAGCAGTATGCCGTCCGGCTCTTTCAATACTTTTCTTTTTTTTGCTTGTGGCACGTCGCCGTGCCAGGAGTAAACAGGGATATCCAACTGTTTGCAAAGGGATTCTGTGCGACCAAACTGATCATTGATCAGGGCCTTCAAGGGACTAAGATACAATACTCTCACACCAACACCTTGCTGACTCTCTTCAGTCAACAAACGGGAGAGGATTGGCAAAAAAGCGGCCTCGGTTTTACCACTGGCCGTGGTTGCGCCAATCAGGAGATCGGTTGACCCCGTCAAAATGGGTGGAATCGCCTGCTCCTGTGCATCTTTCAACTCGACCCAATTTTTTTCCCAGACCCATTTTTGAATCTTTGGATGAAGCAGCTCAAATCCACTTAAACAGACTTCGGCCATCGAGAAGCTCCCCGTTAGATTATGATTTACAACCTGAAATTAACAAGATCCGACCCCGAATCCCCTGGAAGCTCGCCCGACTCATTCGGCAAGGGTGCCAAATCCGGGTTGGATTCATTGGGAAGCGTGATATCGCGTATCAAGGATTTCCAGAACATCTCTGGATGCTGTTCCTGTACGGACAAAAAGTCGATAAACGCACGAATGGTATTGCGTGGCGTGCGAAAATAGGCTTCTCCAATCCGCTGAGAACAGTGAGCCATAAAACTGTTCAGTGCTTCATCTGGCACCAGATAGCGATTTTGATCCCCAGCAGCAAACACATGACGGATATTGAGCAACAAAGCAAACATCTCCTCCTGAGATAAGTTCGCCAACCGGATGACTGGACCCGTGAAATCGGTCAATCCAGTTGATACCGCAAAGCTGTTTTCAGCCAACCGGGTTTGCAGTGCCGGATAACTGTACAGACCACGACGAGGATCGGTGAGGAATTCAGGAGTACCGCCAAAAACAAATCCAAGCCCTTCGGCCACACCTTGCAGACAATCGTTAAGAATTCTCAATATTTGTTCATAATTGCCATTACGGGCCTGGGAATTGGCCAGTTTGTACAAGTTAACCATTTCATCCAATCCAATCATTAATCCCTTGTAACCAGACAGATGGATAAAACGGGCCATCAGTTTCAGATGATCATAGACGTTGGCATCGCTAATGATGGTACGTACTCCCAGTGCTTTACGCGCATCGGTTTGGGTGGAGAACTCGCCCCGCAGCCAACGAATGGCATCTGTTTTCAGAGTTTCATTGCCAGTGTCATGCCCTTGCCAATAGGCCTCAATAACATTAGCAAAATCATATCCACCCACCAGTTCTGACAAGTGACTCAACTTCGAATGAATAATCGTGTCAACTTTCGCGCCATTATCCTTGGCCTTGTTCAAAGCCGTCGAGATAAAACGTTCCACGATGCTAGGCAAGGCACCGCCATCACGTTTTGTCCGAGTTGACAGGTTTCGCATCAGTTCCGCATAAAGGTTGCGCGCCTGCCCACCACTCCCCTGAATACGCCGATCTGGGGTCAAGTCGGCGGATGCAGTTACCAGCCCTTTTTCCAGAGCAATGGATCGCACCAAATACAAAAAAAACGTCTTGCCTGATCCATATTCACCAATAATAAACCGTATGGCCGATCCATTATCTGCAATTCGGTCAATGTCTTGTATCATGGCCTGAATTTCCTTATCCCGACCTACAGCGATATGATGCAAACCTTGTCTAGGCACCACACCAGCACGCAGAGACTGCAAAATGGCATCGCGTTCTTTGGGGCGAATTTGGGTCATACCAGCATCTCCTGAGCAAGTTTTTGATTGAACAGCAATTGATGATCATCCGCCTCGTCCAACAGGGATTCATTCAATTTTTCATATGCCGATTCATTGATCATTTCCATAGCACCATCTGGCATCAACCCCAAGGCTTCACAAAGCCGATTGAATTCTGTTCGTGCCCACTGCGGAGCCTCCAGCAGAGAAAAAAACAGGCGGGAATGAACAGAATCCATTCCTGCGACCAACACTCTGGCATCATGCGAATTGATTGTTGGCTCTGGGGTTTGTTCTTCTTCTATCACAAAAATACCAGTCAAGATTTCTTTAATCTGTTCTGTACTTTTAAGAGTGGCCGCCAATCTGGCCGCATCAAGGACAACTGTACCGGCATTTTTTCTCTTGTGTAACGCGAGGTGAACAGAATCCATTCCTGCGACCAACACTCTGGCATCATGCGAATTGATTGTTGGCTCTGGGGTTTGTTCTTCTTC
>JADFYY010000196.1 GCA_015232825.1 Magnetococcales bacterium | reverse complement strand
GTAAAGTTTTCAGGCGTGGCGAAAGTGAGCATAAAGAATTGGTGCGTCTTGCCGCAACTAGGCAGGACTTCAAAGAGTTATTCGATGCTGAATTTGCCAAACGCAATCAAAAGGTGGCATCCGTTCCTGCTCAATCCACAGCCAAACAAGCAACACAGCCAGTTCAAAGTCAGGCAACGAACGCAACCACGGGCGCGGTCACGGCTGCCACGAGCGCAACCGCTAAGAAGGCCGCGCAACGAACTGCACCGACCAACGCATGCCCATTTTGAGATCTGGAGGATGTGAACGTGAATAATAATGCAGTAAGTGCAAAAACGGTGCAGATGTACAAAGGAGACGTTGGCCGCTTCATCAAGTGGGGCGGGTCTATTCCGGCAGAGCCGAAGGCCATCTGTGCGTATTTGGCAGATCACAAGAAGATTGTAAAACCGACAACTCTTTTCCGTTGGAGATCAGCTTTGGTAAATGCCCACGGGAATTCCAATAAAGACAATCCTGCAAACCATGCTGATGTCAAAACTCTTATCCGCGAAATAAAGATGGCTGGCATAGAGAAGAGGAAAGTTCGGCAATTATCCGAGGCAGACGTGCATCGTATCGTCAGTGAAATGGGGCCAGGACCAAAAGCAGTGCGGGATAAAGCCATTTTTCTGCTGGCTCATGAATGCGGATTAAGCCGGGAAGGCATAGTCAGGCTGAATGCCGGGAGCTTAGAGGAAATCAAACCCGGTTGCTTTGTGCTGAATGGAGGGACCACATCTTTAAAAGTACGGAGTAAAGGAGGTGAATTCTGTCCTGTTGCCGCAGTTGAAGAGTGGATGAAAGTTTCTGGAAAGGAAGGCCCGTTGTTCGTGTGCGTGAACCGGCATGGAGGTTTGGGTAATGCCCGGTTGACTGGTCATGGCCTTTCTCTCGTGGTCAAGGCGCGAGTTGCAGCAATAGGAATCGACCCAACTCATTATAGCGGAAACAGCATCAGAAGGAATCGCCCAGATGAATAATAAGCTCGTAAAAAAAATTCGCAGAATAGCCATGCTCTCTGCCGCACCCAAGGAGCCGCTTGCTGTGTATGTGCGGAATAAACCACCGACAGAAGGCACCATGGGTACGCTGATGCTGCATCCAGGATGCACAAGAGGTCGATTCAAACGGATAAAAAAAGCTGTTGGTCAACTCAATGCTTCGTCAAGGAGCCTGTTTCGTAGAAAGCCCATTGAAGGTTTCTGCGAGCATCTTAATCCACATCAAGGATAAAAAAATGTTGCGATTGAACTTGGCAAATTTCATCCGAATCAAAAATGCAGAAATTAAGATTTTCAAAGGCATCACACTGCTGGCTGGAGACAACGAAACTGGAAAATCCAGTCTAGCTCGTGCCGCAGCAGCATGCGCCACGGGAACTATCATCCCGATCATTTATCCATCTGGTAAAGATGCGATTCCCAAGGGGGAGACCAAAAACCTAGTCCATCGTGGTGAGAAAAAGGGTTCGGCAACGATGGCCATGGCTGAGGAGCAAATCACGCTGACATGGCCCTCAAACGCCATCAAAGGAAAACCGCCGATCACCACCTCCATGCTATCCGCCGGGCTGGTGGAGTGGATGGGGATCTTGCCAGATGCAAGGCGCAAGTTGCTGTCTGCAGCCATGATTGCGGGTGGATTGTCGGTCGAACCAACGCTGGATGACCTGACCACCGCCATGGCTGCAGAAGGAGTTGGAGATCAACAATATGTTGATTATGTTTGGGGTCTCATCCAGATGAAAGGGTGGGATGGCTCTTTGCAAGAAATCGGTGGCAAGTGGTCAGAAGTCACTGGCATCTGGAGGGCGACGACAGGCGAGGCTTATGGAACTGAAAAGGCCAAGGATTGGTTTCCAAGCGGGTGGATGCCAGACCTGAAGAAAACCTCTGAAGACGATCTCAATACAGCGATTGATGATGCCAAGGCCGCACTGGAGGATGGCATTGCACGCCGAGCCGTTGGCGGGGCAAATGTTGCTGCACTGCGCATCGAGGCTGAAAAGCCGATCATTGATGTTGCAGCAGATGAAGCCAAACTGGCCGACCTGACGGCAGAACTCAATAAACTAAAAATGTCTGATCCCACACCAGAATCCGTTATCCCAATCAAAAAACGGATCAGTGGAATTGACGATGATCTTTCAAAAATCAATCGCAAAGTTGCAAAACTGATCGAATCGCGCACAGTGCTGCCCATCATTCCAAGATTACCCGGCGAAACGAATCGGACCCATGTCTGCCCTGTGTGTGCTGCGGGTTTATATGTCGTCAGCAAAGGCGGGATGCTCAACGTTGATGCAGAAACGCGCACGACACCGAAAATCATGCAGGAGGCTAATGAAGCTATTGCCGATGCAAAAGCCAGGGCAGAACGCTGCAAGGACATCAACTGTGGACTGGATAAAGAAAAAGAACAGCTTGTAATTCAGACGAATGAACTTCTGAAAGAGTTGAAGGAGTTGGGTGAAGAACGGGATGAGATCCTGAAAGAAGCCCGGTTTATTGCTCAAGATCAAATTCAAAAACTGGCAACTGAAATATCCGAATTGAAAGCAGCGATTTTATTAACCCAACAGGTTAATAAATCAATTCATGATGCGGCAGAACAGATCAAAAAAATTGGTCCAAATGCCAACGGTGGCAATATGGTCACCGATGAAGACATCACAAAATTGCGTACCGATGTTGATCACAACACCAGCAGACTGGCCGCATTCACCGCAAAAACCGATGCAGACAAAGCGGCAAGCAGGGCAGCAAAGATGGCCATCATCAAAGGACTGTTGGCTCAAGATGGCTTGCGTGCATCAACGATCCGCGCATCCATGGATCATGTTTTGTCGATAATCACATCGGTTTGCGAGGCAGCAAAGTGGGATGATCTCACGATGGATGCCGATCTCAATCTTTCCATGGGCGGAATTCCGTTCGTTATGCTCTCCAAATCTGCTCAATTCCGCGCCCAGGTAGTCATGCAGGTTGCCTTAGCCCAACTGGACAAATCTGAATTATTGATCATCGATGGTGCCGACATTCTGGGATCAACCGGGCGAATGGGATTGGTCAATCTGCTTCAGAGCTACGGTGGCTTCAGGGCATTGGTGGCGATGACCGTCAAGAGAGATTATGCAGAGGCAGTTGCGCAGTTTTTCGACGGCACATACTGGATTGAAGACGGCGTGGCCGAGTGCTTGTGATGGCTATTCGCTCGATTCTTTTCAACGCAACCATGGCTCGTGCCGTTTTGGCTGGTGAAAAAACGCAGATGCGGCGGGTGATTCGGCCTCAACCAAAACCACCATCCGATGGTAGTTACAGGATTGAAGAATGTTCATGGCCACAGGGTTTTGGGTTTCCTTCTGGGCCAAACAATAGCGGCAGCATTAAATGGTATAGGAGTCCGTTTGGTCAAATCGGAGACCATCTTCTAGCAAAAGAGTCATGCTGGATTTTGGGCCATTGGGTTGAAAATGGCATGGAAAAGGGGTATCGAAAGTTTGATTTTTACGAATTCCTTGTCCACGGAAGTCCTTCAGTCTGTTTTGAAAAGCCAAACAAAATCCACCAAAAGGGCACGATGGGGATTGGATGGGTTCATCGGTCATCGATTCAAATGCCACAGTGGGCATCCAGGATCACCCTGGAAATCACCGGCATCCGTATAGAGCAGGTACAGAATATAAGCGAGGTAGATGCATTGAGAGAAGGTGTATTTTTGCCAGGACCAAGCAAAAACTCACCGATAGGGCAGGGTGTCTTGACTGCAACTTCTAATTTTGAAAACGAAATCTTTTATATGAGTGACCACTATGCACGCGAAGAGTACGAAAGGCTGTTTAATTCGACTTATCGTGCGAAAGGTCTTGGATGGGATGTTAATCCCTGGGTGTGGATTGTCGAGTTCAAGGTGGTGTCCAGAGATAATGTTTGATTTCACAGATGAAAGAGGGTGCCATTGTGAATAATGATTTGATAATACAGCTTATAAATTGCTACGGGGATGATGTTCATTTTTTTTCTTGTGCAATGCAAATTGCATCACTCTCAGCAAGGTCTGGGCATAACGTTTTCGCAAAAAGACTTATGGAAGAGATTAAAAAGAAACAAGAATCTATGGCGAGGTATCATTGCTGTGTAGAGCATTTCCCAGGATTCCACAAAGATGATACTAATCACCAGCCTGCCACCGTAGGACTTCAAGCAGAGGTCAGTGCGGGAAGAAGGATTTTAAGATGAGTGCTATAACGCCGGTCAGTTGGATACCCATCATCCATTTGAGCAGCATTG
>JADFYY010000195.1 GCA_015232825.1 Magnetococcales bacterium | reverse complement strand
AACAGACATGGTTTAATTTCCTTTTCTCATGAATCCGCCTGAACTGTTTCGGCAGCACCGGCATCCGATGCACCACCCGACTTTTCGCCAGCAAACATGGCTTCCGTCACATCGGGTTGTTTCCCCTCCATGACGGCCCCGCCCATTTTGCTCAAAAACAGCTTCAAGGAGCGGATGGCATCGTCGTTGCCAGGAACAACCCAATCGATATGATCGGGGTCGCAATTGGAATCCACCAGAGCCACCACCGGAATCCCCAATTTATTGGCTTCGGCCACGCCGATGGACTCTTTGTTGACATCCACCACGATGATCAGATCTGGCAACCGGGACATATCTTTGATGCCCCCAAGGGAGCGTTCCATTTTTTCCTTTTGGCGTTCCAGACGCAGGACTTCCTTTTTGGGAAGGGCCTGCCAGGAGCCATCGTCCTTCATTTTTTCAATATCTTTCAGACGACGGATGGAGTCTTGAATCGTCTTCCAGTTGGTGAGCGTGCCACCAAGCCAGCGATGATTGACATAAAACTGCCCACAACGGGCCGCCTCTTCCGCGATAAGGTCCACCACCTGCCGTTTGGTGCCGACGAAAAGAACCACTCCCCCCCCTTTGACCCGTTCGGTGACAAAGCGGCAGGCGTCGCGCAGCATGTAAATGGTCTTTTGTAGATTGATAATATGGACCCCGTTGCGAGCGGAATGAATGTAACGGCCCATTTTTGGGTTCCAGCGTTTGGTCTGATGGCCAAAATGAAAGCCCGCGTCCAGCAGTTCACGAATTGAAAACGTTGCCATGATTGCATCCTTAGTAAATGGTTTCGGCTTGATCCTCCGCTGCCACCGGTTGATGAATCGGCCCATACCCTGATCCAGGGAGCCAGGACCGCCGGTCGTCAGCGTGCGAAATGGGAAAACGATTGAAAACTTGTTTAGTATAAACGCAAAAGGAGCAGGATTGCAAGGAAAACGGCAATGAAATTTCCTTTGAGTCAATCGTTTTTCCCATCTTACTTAAATTTTTGGCTCAAAAGATGCAATAGCATGCCTAATCCGTGGCACAATAGCCACAACAATTTGACAGATGATCAGCAAGGTAAAAATCGATGAAACTTGATATCTCTACAGTGATTGGTTTGCTTGTCGCATGCTTGATTGTTCTTGGATTGATTGGCCATAAGATATCCTTGTTCTGGAGCTTTCATGCTGTGATCGTTGTGATTGGGGGTTTGATCTCAAGCACATTTGTTAAGTTTAACATTTCTGACATCATGAATACGGTAGCAATCCTATCAAAAATTTTCATCACTCCCAAAGATCACCCAAAAGAAATCGTCGATCAGATCATCAATTGCGCCAACCTTGCCCGCAAAGATGGCATTTTAGCACTGGAAAAAGTACAAATTCACAACCCAATACTCAAAACAGCGATCACCTATTGCGTGGATGGTGTTGACCCCGTCCTATTGCGGGCGATGATGAGCAAAGAGATGGAATTCATGCAAATTCGTCACCACACTGGAGTGGTCATGTTTGAAAGTATGGGTGAAGCTGGGCCAGCCATGGGCATGGTGGGGACGCTCATCGGTATGGTCGAGTTGCTGGCCAACTTAAGCAATCCAGACGCCATCGGTCCGGCCATGGCCACAGCCTTGTTGGCCACCATGTATGGAGCCATCGTCGCCAACATGCTTGTGATCCCCATTGGCATCAAGTTGCATCACTACAGCACCCATGAATGCGTCATCTACGAACTCGTTATGGATGGGGTACAAGGGATTCAACGTGGCGTCAACCCCCGTATCCTGGAAAATTCCCTGATCACGGCAATCTCCCGCAACCAACGCGACAAAACGGCTTGATCTTTAATAAAGGACGATTGACCAATGAAATGTCCGGCTTGCAAAAAAGGCACCCCGTTGTGGTTTATATCCTGGGCAGACATGGCCACACTGCTGCTGTGTCTGTTTGTGATTCTCTTTTCCATGTCCACGGTTAACGCCACCAAGTTCATCAAGCTGCAAGGCACCATGCGAAACGCCTTTGGCCTGAACAAAACCATGCAAGTCAATCCGGTTGGTGGGGACACTCTGGTCGCCATGGACTTTCAACAAGAGGTCAAACTGGTCCAGTTGATCGAAAAATTGGAGTTGTTGGCCAGCCATCTGGTAGACAATGGCCAAGCCGAAGTCAAAGAAACCGATTCGGGCATTTACCTAAAACTAGCCAAAAAATTCTTGTTTCTTCCCAATTCTCTGGAAATCAATCCTGAAAGCAAGTTGCAACTGAGTCAAATCGCCACCTTGTTGCAAGGGTTGCGCAATGAAATCGAGGTGATCGGTCTACCTGACAAACACCCGCCGCCGCCGTTGGCTGGACTATTGAATCCCTGGGCCGCTGGAATGGTGGAGGCTCAAGCTGTGGCTGCTTTCTTGGCGAGCGCGGGAGGTGTTGACCCCAGACGGATCAAGGTGGTCTCCTATGGCAATAAAGTCAATGACCTGCCCGAAAACCATCAAGATTCAACCGATCTGATCGTGGAGATTGGTGTCTTAAAGACAACCGAAACCAGAGGATTGGGTGACTCCTCCGCGCCCCATGAATAAATCCAGTATGCGGATGGCCTCTTGTTCCGGGTCAATAGCGGCGTTAAGCCAATGAATCTGGGTGCCTTGGCGTTCCATGCGACGAAACCAAGTCTCCTGACGTTTAGCAAACTGGCAAATCGCTTGATGCAATTGAGTAAACATCTCGTCACGCTGGAGTTTCCCTTGCAAAAAACGGGTGACAAAGCGATATTCCAACCCCATGGCATCCAAAATGGCTGGGGAAACCCCTTGTCGCAGGAGCCCTTCCACTTCTTCGATCAGTCCTGTGTCGAGTCGCTGTGAGAGTCGTTCGGCAATCCGTTGACGCAAAACCGACCGCTCCCAACGCATCCCCAAAATCAAAAAAGTAAAATCGCGCGGTACGGGTTGGTTGGGCGAGTGAAGCGTAGCTTCTGCGATTTCAATGGCACGGATCATACGATCCCGGCTTTCCAAATCCGTGTGGTTATGCTGCAAGGGCTTCAATCGCATGAGGCGTTTCGTCAACGCCTCATCGGACAACGCCATCAGAGTGGCGCGCAGAGAATAATCCGGGCGCGCAGGGGTCAGTTGATACCCCTGAATGACCGCCTCCAGATAGAGCCCTGTGCCACCCGTTAGAATGGGCAAATGATCGCGGGCGTGAATTTCAGGCAACAAGGCCAAACATCGGTGCTGAAATTCAAACAAATTGAACTCATATCCCAGATCCACAATATCAATCAGATGGTAAGGAATGGAACCATATTCGTGCAAATCCTTGCCCGTGCCAAGATCCAACCCCCGGTAGACTTGTCGCGAATCCGCCGAGAGGATCTCCCCATGGAACCGCTTAGCCAGTTGCACGGCCAGATGCGTTTTGCCAGATGCGGTCGGGCCAAGAATGACCAATATTCTCAATGTGTCCACCGAATAAATTGGATTAAAAGTATTTTAAAAAGCAGACCAATACCCACTCCAATGAGTAGCGCACGCCGAAGTCGATAAAAAAATCCGGTTGATTTTTTTACAATATGGGGATTGTGTATTAGTGTAATATTGCGCCACATGACGATAATACGTCTCTCTTCACACGAAATCTATAATTAAGTCCTTATGTATCATTACTATAAGAATTGGCTGTTGTTCAAAATATACCACAATGGTAGGGGACTTACCCAACGCATCCCCGGTTCGATGGGGTGATAGCGGGTTTTCTGCCCACCCCCATAATCATGTGACAGACGCTGTTGCAAGAAAAAACTAAACGAAATAGCGACATAATGATTTTAAACATTTTGTTGGTTCGTTTTACACCAAAATCATGATTCATCATTCTTACAATTCCTTGAATCTTACCAATACCAGAAACCTCCAGAATTTCAAATTTGTGAAGTGCCATTTCCCGCTCCATCTCTGGACGGGTTAGACGATACTGGTAAAAACGCATTTTGCCCGGATAACCATGATTTTTAGAATAATATTCATCCCATTTCCATAATGGCCCTTTGTCTCTCCATAGATGGCGGCCATTCTGGAAAGGGGTGGTAATAAACAACAACCCGCCCGGCTTGAGGATGCGCATCGCTTCCTGCAATGGTTTGCCCAGACCCTCTTCAAAATGTTCGAAGGTTCCCCATGAGAAATAGGCGTCGAAACTGTCATCTGGAAAGTTGGTAGCGCGGATGTCCCCAACCATGAATTGATGGTCTGGCAAAAGTTGCTGCAGTCGGGAAATGGTAGCACGACTGATATCCATGCCAACAGTGTCATAGCACTAAATAGAAAAAAAATGG
>JADFYY010000194.1 GCA_015232825.1 Magnetococcales bacterium | reverse complement strand
GTATTGTGCATGCGGTGAGAGTGTGCATTCTGGCAAGGACATGATCGTTTCCGACCGCGCCTTGAATTTCCTGAAGGCCCGCGTCGAGGGCTTGCTCGAACCTGCCCGCAAACTGAAGAGTTCAGGCTTTCCTGAAGAACAGGCCAAAGGGGGCGTCAGGGTTTTGGCAGCAGTGATAACAAGTCACTAAGTGATTCATGTTGGAAAATTTAAATTTTTGATTCTTTGCTTGTTAAAATAAATGTATTCA
The DNA here is from genome assembly GCA_015232825.1 of Magnetococcales bacterium. GTDB lineage: Bacteria > Pseudomonadota > Magnetococcia > Magnetococcales > Magnetaquicoccaceae > Magnetaquiglobus. Next base: position 4,164 of record JADFYY010000194.1, on the reverse strand, counting down.
ACTAATGGAGGCAACATGAAAGACTTAAAATTAGGTTTAAAATTAGGATTAGGCTTTGGTTTGGTATTGCTCTTGACCGCCTTTGTGGCCATCACCGGTTACAATGGTTTGACTGGTCTGGCGGACCGGATTGACAAGCAACGGGACATGGCCATACTGATTGATGAACTCGGCAAGGCCATGCAGTCGGAAAAGAATTTCATCATTCGGAAAGACTATAAATATGTGGAAGAGAATCAGAAAGCCCTGGATGAGCTAAAAAAGCAGGCGATTCTGGATCGGGATCAGAAATTTCATGATCCCGCAGACAAGGCGCAGATGGACGAAGTATTGGCCAGCGCAGATAACTATAGTAAGAACTTTGCCCACTTTGTCGCCATGGAGAAAAAACGCAATGAAATTCTAACCCGCATTCGTGATATTGCCGACAATGTGGTGCGTGTGGAAGTGACGGCCATGCAGGAGGATCAATCGAAGAAATTGCATGAGTTACTGGTTCAACAGTCTGATGCCACAGACAAGGCGGCCCAGGCCGAAAGATCAGCCAAGATTGAAGACCGCGCGAAAAAGGTGGCTCAGGCATCGAAAATGCTGATCGATTTCAAGGATGCTCGCATTGCCGAAAAGGAGATTTTTCTTAGCAACGGCAAGGATGAAAAGCAGACCAAGCGCAATTTGGATGGTAGCAGTGGGGCACTCAAAACGGCGCAGGAACTTCTTGCCAGCTTTAAGTCACAAAACAACATCGATCAGGCCAAAAAGATCATCGCCGGAATCGAACAGTATCAGAAAGAGATGGCCAGCATGATGGAGGCGATTAAGGAGCAAGGCAAGGCCGAGCAGGAGTTGATCGCTGCCAGACGGACGGCGGACAAGGAAGTGGATGACACGATTCAAGGGCAACAGAAAAAAGCGGCAGCGCAGATCACTTCTGCCGTCACGCTTATCTCTACTTCCAGCATTGGGGCCATCATTTTTGGATTGCTGATTGCCTTTTTTCTTACCCGTATGATCGTGAGTGCCTTGGTTGAGGGGGTGGCGTTTGCCAGAAGCATTGCCGGTGGCGATTTGACGGCCACAATCAGTCTGGATCAAAAGGATGAAGTGGGTCAGTTGGCCACTGCCTTGAAAGGAATGGCGGAAAAATTGCGCGAGGTTATTGGTGAGGTCTCAATCGCTGCTGCTCAGGTCTCTGCTGGCAGCAACGAAATTTCAAATTCTGCGCAAAATCTCTCCCAGGGTGCGACCGAGCAGGCCGCTTCCATCGAAGAGACCTCATCGGCCATGGAGGAGATGTCTTCCAACATCATGCAGAACTCCGATAATGCCAACACGACCCAGAATATTGCCCAGAAAGCGTCCAAGGATGCCGCAGAAGGTGGGGTTGCGGTTGGAGAGGCGGTGCGGGCCATGAAGGAGATCGCCTCAAAGATTGGTATTATCGAAGAGATTGCAAGACAAACCAACCTGTTGGCTTTGAATGCTGCAATCGAGGCGGCCAGGGCGGGTGAACATGGCAAGGGCTTTGCCGTGGTGGCCGCAGAGGTCAGAAAATTGGCAGAGCGGAGCCAAACCGCAGCTGGCGAGATCAGTCATCTTTCGGCGTCTAGTGTCAATGTGGCGGAAAAAGCTGGTGGAATCATCAATAAGCTGGTGCCAGACATCCAAAAAACCGCTGAATTGATTCAAGAGATCAATGCCAGCAGTCAAGAACAAAACCAAGGAGCCTCGCAGATCAATCAGGCGATTCAACAACTCGATCAGGTAATTCAACAAAATGCCGGGGCTTCCGAGGAGATGGCCGCAACAGCAGAAGAGTTGAATGCTCAGGCTGACATGATGGCCCAAACCATCTCCTTCTTTAACATCGGTGATCAGAAGCCGACGACAGCCAGTCGCAGACCAGCATCAAGACCGAAAGCGGCGGTTAAGACCCCCCAAAAAATTGCTCATATCCAGAAACATACTCCCAAGGCATTACCCGCCCCGGCGAATAAGTCCGGTGGGGTTGACTTGAAGATGGGAAGTGCTTCGGATGATGAATTCGAGAACTTCTAACCTAAAGGAATTTTTCAATGAGCGTACCAGGTATCACGGAATCGACTCAGTTTCTGACGTTTCATTTGGCCCAGGAGGTGTTTGCCATCGATATCTCCAAAATCAAGGAGGTGTTGGAGTTCACATCGTTGACCAAAATTCCTCGAACCCCTGACTTTATGTGTGGGGTGATCAATCTGCGGGGGAGTGTCGTCCCTGTGGTGGATATGCGTTTGAAATTCGGCATGACCAAAAGTGAAAAAACGGTCAATACCTGCATTATCATCATTGATGTGACCCAGGAAGATGGCACCACGGTGATTGGTGCCATGGCCGATTCGGTCAAAGAGGTGATGGAGTTAGACCCCGGTCAAATCGAGCCAGCTCCCAAGATTGGCACGGGTTTGCGTACCGACTTTATTCGGGGTATGGGCAAGCAGGGTAATCAGTTTGTCATTCTGCTGGATACGGACAAGGTTTTCTCTGCTGCTGAACTCTCCCTGCTGGCGGAAGCAGGGGCTAAAATGAACGCCAAAACCTCATAAGATATCAATGAAGGCCGGGGGAGCAATCCCTCGGCTTATCCTTTTTTTGATAACTCCTGATGCACCTTTTGCATATTGTTTTCCAGTCGTTGGCGAAAAGCGTTCAACATTTCTTGCAAATCCCATAAACTGATATTCACCACACTGCCAGCCCGACAACTGTCGGCCTTGCTGGTCACGACTTTCATGGTGGCGGAGGAGGCGTTTGGGTCTGGCAGGTGGTCAAACTGGATCAGGTCGCCGGTCGTGAGCAGACACTCTTCATCGGAGTGGGCGTCTGTCGCTTCCAAGGTCTCCGCAACTTGGAAAATATGTTTTTTGGCTTCAGGGGAGTTGAGGATTTCATTCAGAGCCAATGGTTTTTCTTGTTGATGCGCGAGGATATCCTTTTCTACCTGTTTGCGAAACTGCTTACGCACTGGACCGGGAATCGGCACTGGGATTTTTTCGGCTATGGGTTGATCGTTTTGTAAGGAATCCATTTGCATTTGCAAGGAGGTCAATTGATTCTGTTGGTCGGCGAGTTCTGACCGCAATTCGGCGTTGTCTGCGGTAGTCATGGCCAACTCCTGCTCAAGTTCGGCCACTTTGGTGGAGAGGGCGCGTACATCGGGATCCATCATCGGTATCGGCACCCGGCTTCTCAATCCGTCGTCCATGGCACCAGCCAATTGCAAATCAACCAAAAGGTCCACAGGTTGATGATAGACCTCTATTGGCTTGGTGAAAACGACCACGGGTGGTGGACAGATCAGGCAATTGGAGCTAACTATGACCGGAGTGGCAAAAAACGATAGAAACAGAGAATAAAACGATGGCTCGAAGGTGGTCGGATAATAGGTGTATACCACGACATCTCGTACCGGAACCATTTCGTAGACCTGGACAATCGGTGCCGGTAATACCCTGGGTGACCCAGAGTTGATCTCTACGTAGACCGTGCGACGAATCATCCGATTTTTACTATGGTGTTTGTGCGGCGTAAAAAACTCTTCGCGGAAGTAGTGCTGGCGGTCGGGCAGATAGGCTTCTCGTAGGCCGTTGCTGTGGGTGGTCAGTATGGGGCGTCCAGGTGAAGAACGGGTCACAAAATCCTGTCCGATAATGACCCGGCGGCCATCGTGGTAGGTCCGGGTTTGCGTTTTAGTGGTCGGATCCTTGACGTTTTGATAGGCGGTAACCTTTTGGCGTCCGTCTGGCAGGATACGTGAGTTGACATGAATGTCGGATCCGTCCGCTTGCCGCTGCTGGATGGTGAAGGCCGATTTTTCAGGATTCGGCATGACGGTCGTGGCTGGTGTGACCTGTACGACTGGGCGTGTTCCTCCACCTTTCTCCCGGAGAGGTTGTGGCTGTTGGATTCGCTCCTGGGCCTGAGGTTCGTCTGAATTTTTTGGCAAGCGGAGTTGTTCTTGCCGCTTTTTACGGTACTCCTCTTGTCGCTCTTTTAGCCCATCTTTAACACCCTATAAAAAAAGAAAATAATAATCAACATGTTATATGCGCTTTTTTGGGCGAGTGGCACTACAAAATTGCAATTCTTTGATTTGTGGCGTTCATACGATCATCTTTTTCACCCCTC
>JADFYY010000193.1 GCA_015232825.1 Magnetococcales bacterium | reverse complement strand
GAGGAGTATCTGGTATAAGAAGCGGCAGAGGGCAACTTCTTGTTCCACAAGGGTACGGACGCCGAAGCATCAGAACCATGCGGGGTGTGACAGAAAACACAAACTTCAGCCGTTCCACCGGTCGCGCCCAACTGCGAGGTTCCACCGGTTCCCAGATCATGTTTACTGCCCTGAATGCCTGCGAAGGCCACGCCAATGCTGATGACGGTGACCGCGCCGACCATGGCGGTCAAGGTCAATAACGAGATTTTTTTGGTCGGTGCGTTCATATGGGTTTCTCCTGTTACTCTAAAGTTTAAGTGAAGATTTAAGAAAAAGTACTGCGTTGGTTAACTATATTGCAAGGGCAAAGCCAGTTTTTTCTGTTGTTTAAAAAAAATTAAAAATTAACAGAAAATACCAACAAAACAAACAGTTAAAAAACACATCAAACCCATCTAACACCCAAAAAAACTGCCTAGAAACCGTTAACTACTCTCAAGAACAACCAGAGGTTCCCGACTTTTAGAATCCTCAAGGGCCGATTTTCCCAATCTCAAGAAAACCGACCCTTGAGGTCCAAATACAGCAACCTAACTCTCTTTGGGCTTGATCTTGGCTAACTCTTTGTATGCCTTACCCAGAACTCCTTCCTGCTCCTTCAAGACAGCCGGACGGAAGACATCCACCTTGCGATGGCCTTGATCCACCATATAAACGCGACCATCCTCATCTAACGCGATCATGGCTGGCAGCATATATTTAGCCGGTTCCGTTGCACGTCCGCGCGCCCCGACAAACATCAGCAACTGCCCATCTTTGTTGAAGATCTGAAAATTGGCGTGAGAAGCATCTGAAACATAAAGATTATTCTCCTTGTCTATGGCAATCCCCTTGGGACGAGCAAACTGCCCCAAGCGACGTCCAACACCACCAAAGGAGCGCACAAACTTGCCCTCCTGAGTCAATACCTGAATACGGAAATTGCCCCCATCGACCACATACAGCAATCCATCCGGTCCCACGGTCACATCACGCGCCAAGTTGAACTCCCCGTCTCCATTGCCCCGTTTGCCAATGCTGTAAAGATGCTTGCCCGTTTGTCCATCAAAGACCTGCAGCCGATGATTCTCTGGCTTACCCTGGGAACTGCCGGTATCCAAAGCAAAGACCCGTGAGCCATCCGGGTTGACAGCTACAGAAGATGGACGATCAAAAAAGGATGGACCACCAATGGTACGCAAATATTTGCCTTCCTGATCATAAACCATCACCGATTTAGTAGTGGCATCCATGACATAGAGATTGCCCTTAGCATCCATTTTCATTCCCAGAGGCTTACGCAAACCGCCTGGATCATCCTTACCGATTTCCACAGTTCGACCTTTTGCTGGATCGAACATCAAGACATTACGGTTGACGGTATCCCCGACATAGATACGCCCCTTAAAGGCAACCACGCCATAGGGTTTGCTGAGTACGGTTTTGCCACCTCCCGCACTATCCTCACCAGTCACCGCCTTACGCAAATCCAACGATACCTCATCTGCAGCCGGTTTAACGTCCAACGCGCTACGCAGGGTTCGCTCATAATAAAATCTCGGCTCATCTGGAGCTTCGGGATACACCAAAGCCTTGGCCACCTCGGTTACACCTTCCTGCGTCGTTTTACAGCCTCCCCCAAAAAGCGAAAGGCCCACCAACGCCAAAACCAAATGCCGTTGAAAGTTATGCGAAAACCGCTGATTCATAATCGACTCCTGTGCTTAGTGAATGATGAAATCTGAACCAATACCAAAAACGAGAACAGCGTATCTTTAAGCTCATTGTTCTTTGTTGGCGCACCAATTGCACCAAACTCAAACGGCACGGCTTAATTTGCATTTTCGTGACAAACGGTTTAACATAGACTAATGTCCAAAAAAAGTGAACATCACCATAATCCGACCAAAAAGGGCTTCCGCATGACCGTTATCCGCAATATTGCAGTACTCATTGTCCTTGCCTGCTCCCCCTTGACCCCAAGGTCAGCAGACGCTGCCACTGCACCTTATATTTATCAAAAAAATTGTGCTGTATGCCATGGAAAAACGGGCAACGGTCAAACAAATGCTGGAAATGGCATGAATCCACCACCTGCCGATTTCACGGCTCCCGAATCTTTGGTCAAACTTACCAAGGAGCGCATGATCCAATCCATTCGGGAAGGACGCAAGGGAACCGCGATGGTTGCCTGGAAAGATCTGTTCTCAGAAGAAGAAATCATCGCATTAACCGATTATATCCGCGAAAACCTCATGCTCTCCTCACGAGACAAAGACTCGACACCTGGACGACAAATATTTGCCAACAACTGTTCTGTCTGCCACGGTGACAAGGGAGATGTGGCCACCTGGGCGCGTAGCGGACTCGATCCCACCCCACGTAACTTCACAACCGAACAAGCCAGACAAGAACTCACGCGCAAACGCATGATCTTCTCCGTAACCTATGGTCGCGCCGAAACCGCCATGCCCGCCTGGGTGGGACGCCTCAAACCAGAAGAGATCGAACAGGTGGTTGACTATATCTATCATGTCTTCCTCTTCCCAGGAGGCATCAAACCGGAACCAACCCAAGCACCCAGCATAACCAAAAAGACGGAAGAACATGACCATAACAGCCATTTCGATCAAAACGAAATGTTTTCACCTATGCCAAAAAATCTTGTTGGCAACCCCGCTTGGGGAAAAGAGTTCTATAACAAAAACTGTGCAGATTGCCATGGCGAAAAAGGGGACGGCAAAGGAAAACGTTCCGATTTCATTTATCCAAAACCCAGAAACTTCCTACACCCCGCTTCTCAAAACAAAATGAACCGGCCCCACCTGTTTGAAGTCACATCTCAGGGAATGCGCGGAACAGAAATGCCTGCATGGGATAAAGTCCTCACCCATCAAGAGATCGCCAATGTGGTAGAGTACATTTACCAAACCTTTATCCAGCCCGGTATCAAAGCGGTGGAGCAACCCCACGACCAACACCAACAGCATGATCAACCGGTTGCTCAACCGGCCCAACATGAACATCATGATCATCCAGCTCCTCAACCGGCTCCTCAACCGGCCCAACATGAACATCATGATCATCCGGCTCCTCAACCGGCCCAACATGAACATCATGATCATCCGGCAGATCAACCGGCCCAACCGGCAGCTCAACCGGCAGATCAACCGGCAGATCAACCGGCTCAACATAACCACCCAGCAGAGCATTCCCACTGATGGTATATCGTGTTGGAGCAACCCTCGTTTGGTTAGGAATCCTGTTTCCTCTGGTGGTCAATGCCGAACCCACGGCATCACTTGGAGATAAACTGGAGTCAGGACGAAAGATATACAATTTTCGTTGCTATTTTTGCCATGGTTATTCCGGTGATGCCCGCACGTTGGCGGCCAGTTTCATGGCCGTTCAACCCCGGAATTTCTCTGCCAGCGATCCACAAAAATTTCCTCTGGAACAAATGGAAAAGAGCATTGCGCAGGGTCGCCCAGGTACGGCCATGCCCGGCTTTGACACCATTCTGACCCCAGAGGAGATTCAACAGGTCGCCCTGTTCATCCGCGACGAGTTCATGACCAAACAGGCACCCAACACCCGCTACCACACCCCTGAAAATGGATGGCCAGACCATAACCGCTATCAGGCCGCCTTTCCCTTCATCACAGGGGCCATTCCCCTGGATGCAGGAGAAGAGACCCTAACACCAGAAAACAAAACCGGAAAACAATTATTCATGTCGGCATGCATCACCTGCCACGACCATGCCACAATTAAAGATGCAGGCCCAATTTGGGAGCCTTATGCCGTTTCTTGGCCGCGCAATCAGTTTTCTCATCGCGATCCACCCCTGGATGCCGTAGCCAGAGCCACCCCTTATGCCCAACACGACATCCCCCCAGTACTGTCTAACCTGACCCCAGAGGAAAAACAGGGCGAGACCCTGTTCCAAAAAAATTGCGCCTTCTGCCACGGCGCAGACGGAACCGGACTCAACTACATCGGCACCTTTCTAAACCCCCATCCCCGCAACCTTACCACTCCCGGTTTGCTCACCGCCATCAACCTGGAAGCCGTGATTCGAGATGGCGTTCCCAATACATCCATGCCCGCCTGGGGCCAAGTACTCTCTGCCACAGAGATCACGACCATTGCCCTCTATGCCCGTCGCGCCTTTGGCTCAACGCCCTGACAATATCGTTCATTGAAAGACTGCTTGCAATGAGTCAGCTTTGAAGATCTTGCGGGCCCATGCGTTGATGTCCTCAAGTTTGGCGGATACCACCTGCTTGTGGATGGTTTCTGGAATTAGGCCAAAGCGTTCTTGCAGCAATTCGAGCAGTATTTCGGCCTTGCCTTCCTGCAACCATGTATGCTTGTGCTGTTCAACAATTTCACGTGCGAAAACTGACATCA
>JADFYY010000192.1 GCA_015232825.1 Magnetococcales bacterium | reverse complement strand
GCGGATTTGATCGCCAGTCGTCGCGATGGCAAACAGTGGTTGACCTTCAAACCAGAGGATCGGATTTTGCATATTCATCCGGTTAAAGGAAGTGAGGTAGCGGCCATCAACCAGAGTCGCAAGATGCTGGTTTGTGCCTTGGAGGAGTTTCCTTTACTCTCCAAGGGGCAGGGGGTGCGTATCCAGTTTTTGCACAAGGGTGAGGCGATGTTGGATGTCATCACCTTCACGCCTGAGATGGGGGTGACTTTGGATACGGGTAAAAGGCAGAAACATTTGACAGATCTGACCTTGTGGCGTGGGCGGCGTGCGACTCGTGGGGTCATGCTGCCGCATGGATTTATGGCTGGGGCCGTCTTTGTTGGTACTGGGGTTTCGCCTTTGGAAGCAGGCAAGGGGTATACGCAAGAGATGTTTTGATTGGAATCGATCCAGGTATGAAAGCAGACAAGGGTATACGTAGGGGGTGTTCTGACATAGAATGGATTGATAGGCTTATAGGTATTTTATTGTTTGTATTCTTTGTAAAATGATATATTATTCTGTCATCAGGCTATTGAAAACATGCTTGACAAAGATCGAGGTTTGCTGTTAAGCTGTTTATTTATGATTGTCAGGTGATGTATCTGGCTCATTTCAGTCAATTTGCTGGAAGCGCGATGGAAAGCTAGAGCGAAAAGAACCGATCACAGTACGACACCACCTTCAAGGATTTATTTAAACAGACGCCGCAATGTCTGTTGCAGATTCTAGTCGGGCAAAGGGCTGTTCGGCAACGGCCAGTGGAATTGGCCTCCACCCAAAAACGGATACCGGATTTTATTTTTCAACTGAAAGAGGGTTCACTGTTTCAGTTGGAGTTGCAAAGTACACCAAAATGCCTGAATTGGCGGATGCTGATGCAGTATGTATTGATAAAGCAATACTATCCAAAGAAGGTCTTGATTCAGAAGGTGCTGTATGTTGGGTATAAAAAATGGCATCCAAAAACGAATATAAAGGAGCCGAATTTATTTTTTAGATATGAAGTGGTTGATATTCGAGAGATTGATTGCCAGCATCTGATGGACAGTCCAGTGCTGGAGGAAAATATTTTTGCCATTCTTTGTCGGATGGAGAATCAAAAAAAGAGAGTTTAGAGAAATTTTGCTCCGTATGCGTGCTTTGCCGCCAAAGGATGGTGAGGATGCATTCATGAAACTGTTGACTATCTCTAGGTTACGTCAATTGGAATCAATGGTCAATACGGAGGCTAAAGATATGGGGATTACCTTTAACCTGATGGATAATGATGTATTCGACCTGTTTTGCTTAGCCTACAGCAGGAATGGCTGCAAGAAGGAAAGCAAGAAGGAGAGCTGAAAGGAGAGCAGAAAGGTGTTGTCAAAACTCTTCTGCGTCAGTTAACTCAGCGTTTTGGTGATTTACCAGCAGAGGTTCGTGAAAAGATCAATTCAGCAGATAGTGACACTCTGGATCGATGGGTTGAACGTGTTTTGGATGCTCAAACTGTTGAAGGGGTGTTGGTTTGAGATTTGTTTTGAGAAGTAAATCGTGACCGATTGACGGCATGGTATGGCTATTAAACATGACCACCATGTGGGTGTGTCAAACAATTCTAATGTTTTCTTTAATCCCAGGGAGTTTGTAAAAAATGAGACAGTTTGGTATTCAATACAAAGGCTTGAACGGTTCTTCCCTTCTGGCCATGGCCGGTGCGGTTGCATTGGTGCTTGGAACAGCGGCTTGTGGTGGCGGCGGTGGCGGTAGTGATAGTACCAGCACGGGAACGGAGTCTGGAACGGCGTATGCTGGTGGTACTTTGGTCGGGGCAGAGGTTTGTGTGGATGCAAACAATGACTTGAGTTGTGACTCCACAGACTCCTCCAAGAAAACCACGACGGGTGTGGATGGTAGCTTTACCTTGAAAGATAAGGGAAACATGCTGGTCACAGGTGGCTACGACATGGACTCCTTGAAAGAGGGTAAGACCTTAGCGGACTGGACGGCATTGGGTACTGCTGGCCAGACGGTCGCTAATGCGCCCACCTATTTCAACCCCTACATCGGTGCCTTGCAGGCTCCAACCGGTTCTTCGGCTGTTACGCCCGTCACCACCATGGTGACCCAGTTGGTTGCTTCTGGGGTTTCACAATCGACGGCTGAAACAAATATTAAGAACGTGCTGGGTATCACTTCGGCTAGCACCAAGTTGACCGACCTGACCTCATTGACCGACCAGACCGCCATGGCTGGTATTCAGGCCATGGGCCGGATGTTCCGTCAGGCTACGACAGCCATCGCCGGTGCCGCTGGTATTGATACGAGTACGACCAATCTTACAACAGATTCAACAACCTCTGCCCGTAAAGATATGCGCTATCTTTTCAAGGAAGTTGCAAAAAATGCGGCAACAACCCTCAATACGGATTCTGGCACAGCCGCCAAGTATGATTTTTCAGATTCCTCCAAGACTACAAATCTGACAAGTTTGGTTACTGGTGTGATCAAGAATGCGACCACGTCTGCATCAACGGCCACTACATTCAACAATGCTGCAAATTTGCTCAAAATCAATCCAGATGGTATTGCCGCCCTTGCTGAAGACTCCATTGTGTCTGCAGCGCAGAATGTTGCCACCGCTGTTAAAAATGTGAACTGGACTGCCGTACCCGGTGGTTCGCTTGGCTTCACTAATGCCGTTTCTGCCTTGCAGAACGCAGGTTTGGTGAACTTGATCACTGGTCAAGAGCGTATGGATGTTGTGAATACTCAGATGCAGGATAGTACCTTTAAGGCTATGATTACCAAAGATAACCTTCAGGGGACCAATACTGGGTCAGCCTTGGATTCTACGTTCCGCACAAAGATTAAGGCGGTTGGTACCGAATTGGCTGGTGTGCAGACGGCTATCAAATCTGCTGAAGGCAATCTCACAAATGCAGCCACCAATATCATGAGTTCGGTTTCTGGTGCTATGTTGAAGGTGGTTAATGTGGCAACAGATAGCACCAATTTCAAGACTGTCACAGGCATGCCGACTACTTCAAATTTTGATGCCTATGTGTCTAGTCAGTTGAACACGTTTGCTGGCAATGCGCAGAAGATGATTTATGGTACTGGTACTGTTGATGCCAGTAAGAAGGGTGATCTGATCGTGGCTGCGGCAGAAGGTATGGGTAAGAAGATGAATGAGGCGATCAATACGACTGGATATTTTGGTTCAGGTGTTACTTTTGATACCACTAAAATGCAGTCTACATTCACGGCCTTTGCTGATAAGATCGTAACTAACGACGTATTTAAAACTGCTGCTACGACGAATGGTGCGGCTCTTGCGGGCGTGATTGTGAACCAAGTTACTCAAGCCGGTGTTAGTGCCAGCAACATCAACTCATCATTACTGACTCAACTCGGCACCACGACTGGACAGACAATCAATACTACCACAGTGGGGAATTTTGCGGCCATTCCAGGCTTCAAGTTGGCGAATAATGAGGTTACTCTCAATGGTACTAAGGCCACGGTGAGCGTATCCACACCGGCGATGGCTGGAGGTGTGGGTAATGCCACTTATACGGGTTCATTCACGCCCAATACATCCGTTTGGGGTGGAGTTAGCTCGTTGTCGTTTGCGGCTATTTCGTCTGGCCAGGAACCTTTGGGGCCTGCCACATCAGGCACCAGCACCAAACAGTTCTCTTTGGGCTTCAAGGTCGTGCCAGAAAGCACAACGGACAAGCGTCGTGTGTTCATGAATATCGACAAGGTTGATCTGACACTTTCTGGAACAGCCACCAAAACCTTGGCTGCTAGTATTCCAGCAGGAGCTAAGTTGAATTACACCATTGTTAATGCAAGTGGAACCCCATTCAATGGTGTGATGACCAATGTGGCTGCTAATGCCATCACTGTAAATGGTGATCCAACAACGGGTGCAACCATTACGCTGTCTGGTAGTGCATTGATCACCCCCATCGTCTCCACCTTGACCAGCAAGGATAGCTCATTGACCAGTTTCAGCATGGCCGCTGGATCCAAGTACAAAGTTACAACGGTCATGGGTGGTGCGAGTACCCATCTGTTGGATAAAGATGGAAAGGGGTTTAGTGCGGAACCAGTTACGGCTAATGGTTTTAACGTCTTTGGTGATGCCATCGTCGGTACTGTGACTGCAAACTAAGTAAAAAAAGCCGGGCAGGGAGGTGGATGAAGCCCTCAATATCTGACACAACATGTCTCGAAACACCAATTAAAGTTGCAAAAGCTGATTGACTCATTTTATTTTCCACACGGTATTTTTTCAATCTTACGGATAGATTTTCGGTGTGTGCTACCTGATGCACTACGTAAGATACTACGTCAGACACTGCCAACTGTTCAATCTTTCCTTCAATCATTGATATTCTTGGAAAAATCTCATCGAGCCTATTTTGAACTATATGTA
>JADFYY010000191.1 GCA_015232825.1 Magnetococcales bacterium | reverse complement strand
ATTATTTATTAAAAAAAAAAAAAAAAGGGGGGGGGGGGGGGGGGGGCGCCCTTCCCCCCCCCCCCCAGGAATGGTCGAAACCATGATCGGTGATTTTGTCAGGTTTCGGTGATGCCTAGCACGGTTTCCAGGAGTTCCCGCACGATTCCCGCGCCTCCTGGACTCTTTAATACCCGCCAAGCCGCCTTGCGAACCACAGGCATGGCGTCGGCTACGGCAATGGGGTAGCCTGCCAACTGCATAGCAGGCAGATCGTTGATGTCGTTGCCGACAAACACAATGCGTTCTAAAGAGTAATTTTTCTCAAGACACAAGGCTTTCAGAGACTCCCCTTTGTCTTTGATGCCTTGGAAAACCGGCAGTTTCAACTTGGCGGCCCTAGCACTCACCACTGGATTGGTCTCAGTGGACATGATGAAGGCTGGAATGGACGCCTTGCGCAAGATATCAAAGCCCATGCCGTCCGAACGACTGCAATAGACCGCTTCCGTGCCATCTTGCGAGACCAGCACCCGGTTGTCGGTTAGAACGCCGTCAAAATCAAACACCACGGCATCCATCCATTCCAAAGGATTTCGGCGTGTCGATAGGTCAACACTCCCCTTTTCACCACTCCACTCTTGCGCCATTTTAGCCAGGGCTGGTGAATCGATGCATTGGCTCTCTCTTTCATCCATCATGAATAAAGAGACTTTTTCTCCCAGAAGGCTTTTGGTGGCTTGCAGAATCGTGGTGCGGGTGATGGTAATGGAACCATTTTCTCGATACATCCGTTCGGATTCCGGGATTTCCTGGGGGCGTGATCGGAATGAGATGTCGTGACTCGCTTGGGGTTTTTTGGGGTTCTTCCAGAAAAATGCAGGGGTTGAGCAAACGCTGACTAGGGAGTCAACCATTTCTGCCTCAAATTGCCAAATAGCGGCTGTCATGCGGCCCGGTAAGCGCAAAGGGGTGGCGGGATTGAGAAGAATCACGGCATCGGGCTTGAAACCATCTTTTTTGGCCAATTCGTCAAGAATATAAAGCAAAATGGGTTCTGGAGATGCATTTTCTTTGGTGAGTGCCGCAGGAATAAGCGAAGGAACCTCGGCCCCGGCCAGACGGGCCATTATGGCCAGTTCATCCGAGTCAGTCGCAACGACTGTGCGGGTTACCGCAGGGCAGGTCAAGGCGTGTTCAATGGACCAAGCGAGCATGGGACGGCCTACCAGATCTTGCAGAAATTTCCCGTGTGTCCCTTTGGAACCGCAACGGGCGGTAATAATGGCAAGGTAGTTCATGGGGTGTTTCACATAACCTTTTAGCTTAAGTTTCTAGGGTTCGGATCTTAAGTTCAACCATTGTTCTGTTTCGGGTGAAAGAGAGGTCAGGTGAAGCTCTTGACTTTTTCGTTTGGCATGCCACTTTTGCGCTTTGCCATAAATCAGATCATGAATCTCTTTTCCGTTGGCGTCAAGCAGGGTGATTTGCACGTTGGAACGCGGTGGCATCTGCATTTGGGTGGTGATTTCTAAGATGGGCAATCTCATGGCAATGATTTCACCCTGGAAACTCTCCAAAATGGTTTTTCGGTTATCCAATGTCGCCAGTCGCACAGGAATTCCTGGAACGACTGGGCGTAATTTTTCTGTGATGGTTTGAGGAAGATGGATCCCGTCAGGACCGTCAATGCCAATGATATGAAAAATGGTGATGGGATTGGGAATTCCTTTGAGCCTTTCTTGCCATTGTTTGGCAATGGTCAACGGGAGTTGACAAGCTTGCGCCGTATACTCCGAAATCAAAACTTGACCACCAAAGGTCAAGGATTCAATGCGAGCCGCCAGATTGATGGTCGTACCCACCACACCATATTTGCGTCGCACCTCCGAGCCGATATTGCCAGCAATGACAGAACCGGTATTGATGCCAGCTCCCATCTCCAGGTTTGGATAACCGGCCTCTTGGTTGCGTTTGTTCACTTCAACCATGGCCTTTTGCATGGCCAAGGCGCAAGCCACTGCGCGTTGTGCATCATCCTCACGGGTGATCGGCGCACCAAAGAGTGCCAGAATGCCATCACCGAGAAACTCGATGATCGTGCCTTGATAATGCTGAATAATCCGGGTCATCTCGCCTAGATAAAGGTTCAGCATGGTCAAGACATCGTCTGGTGGCAGGCGTTCACTTAAGGCGGTAAAGCCACGCAGATCACTCATCAGTACTGTGACCTGCTTTTCATCCCCACCCAGACGTAACCCCTCTGGGGTGTCTAGGATGCTTTGTACCACCTCATCGGACATATAACTTCCAAAAGTTTTGCGAATGAAGCTGTTGGCCCGATCCAACATCTGGTTGGCCCGTTGCTGTTCATTCAAGGCAAGGATCAATTGGGCGTCCATCTGCTTGCGCAGAATGATGATGGAGAGGATCGAGGTCACCGAGCGCAATAGCTCCAGATTGTTTTTGGTTAGCTCCTTTGTGCCATCAAGATAGAGGAGCATGATTCCAATCGGATCTTTTTTTTCCAAGATGGGGATGCAACAGTGAGAGCCGGATGGCTCGGAATGAATTGTGATTTCATGCGAGATTGGGGTGCCGCAGAGGCATTGCCCCATGGGTAGACAATGACTGGACTCTTGTAATTGGTCAAAATGGTGGGTAAAGGATTGGAGTTCCTGTTCGGTTTTCTGCGCATTGGTCAGATAAATGATTCCTTTGGGTTGAATCGGCAGCCAAGGAAGATAGAATAACAGGGTGAGAACCTGATCCAACTGGTCTTGCAAAGGAACAGGTTCCATGGCCGATTCTAAGAGCATACGAACAATTTCATGGCCATCCATGGTGGCCAGCAGGGCCTCTTTTTGTTGTTCTAATTGCTCCTCTAGGCGTCGTTGTTCGATCAATCTCGCCAGTGATTTGGCTACTGTTGACAGAAAAGCCTCTTGATCAGATGAGGGCGTATGCCCAGCATCCACATAGAGATTGAGAACTCCGAGTAATCGCTTTTGCATAAGAATGGGTATGCAATAGTGTCCATGATCCTGAATGCCAGTGAAAGTGATCTCATGTCTGTCGTCTAAGTGATTGGCAAAAACGAGTTCCCTGCTTTGCGCGGCGCGACCACATAAACACTCTCCCATGGTGAGTCGATGGCAGCTTGTGAGCAGTTGATCCGGCAGATTGAGTTGTGCAGACATGACGAGGGAATCGGTCTGTTCCTCATATAAAAAAATGGCACCCTTGTAGAGGTTGTCCAGCCAGGGAACGGTCAGAATGATTTCAATGGCCACTTCCAGTTGACGTTGCAAAGGAATTTTTATCAGTCCGGTTTCCAGTAAGGCGTTCTGCGCGATGCTGGATTGCAAGGCTTGTTCGCTCTGAGTTAAGGCGTCTTGTCTGAGATGAATCAAACGATTAACTTTATGTTCAAGCCAGTGCATTCCTTTTAAGGATAAGATTAAGAGGATAATTGTTGTAACTATTATTGTAAAATAGATAATATAAACATGGTTTGATGAGGCATCATTGAATGTGCGTAAAGTCTGGATGCCCACCAGAATGCCCACTGTTGACTTAGAGATGTCTCGTATCGGCAGGTGGAAAAAAAATGTGTCTGGTGTCATCTCTTTCGGAGCTGCATCCAGTTGGTCTGTTGGCCAATGGATCTGACTCACGAATTCATTCATGCCTTCTGGCAATGGGATGGCCGGGTCGTCCATGTGAGCCAGTGTGGGAAAACGGTTCCAATTGGTGGTAAGACCGAGTCTGGAGCCACTGGCTTCCCAATCGGGTCGCTTGAGTCGATTTTTGTCGATGAATGGAAACAGTTGAAGGCCGACTTGTTCTTGCATGGAGGTGATCGTTGGTGAAAATTCTTGGCCTAAGGAAATATAACCAATCAATTTTCCCTGTACCTCCCACGGCATGACCGCATGCAGTATCAAGGTGTTCAATAATCCGATTTCCAAGCCATGGGTTGCTTTATGGGTTGTCATGGCCTGTTGGAGTGTTTTGGGCAGGGGAGTAACATCGGATCGGTTTGGATCTTGGACGTGTAGGAAAGAAAGGCCTGTTGGGTCGTAAAAAGAAAAGTCTGTTATATTGTTGTTCTTTAGTAAAAAATCGTTGATGGCAACGGTTTCTTCCAGCATGCCTTCCCGGTCCCGATGGAGAAAGGTCGAGCTTAAGTTTGGTATTTTGGTGAGAATGAGTAACAGAGCATTGAGTTTTTTCGCCTCTTGATCTTGTTGTGAAATTATATTTTGTTTTACTATGGTGATATTTGTTTCCAGCAGGTAGTGTTCAAGGTGTGCGTGCAGGTGTGTTGTGGTAATAGAAAAAATAACCAACAAAAAAATAAAAGTAACAATTAGTGATGTCAGGATCGGGCGTTTAATGGATAATGGTTGTTCTGTCTGCGATGTCATAGATCCCTCTTTAAACCGCATTTTTTCTTTTGGTCTTCCTTTGTTTTTGACATAGCATGGCCTAAGGATCCCTTCTTTGTCAACCATCGGAATCCCCAGACGATGGCTATG
>JADFYY010000190.1 GCA_015232825.1 Magnetococcales bacterium | reverse complement strand
AAAAAAAAAGGGTGGAGGGGTCTGGGGAGGCGGTTCACCGCCTCCCCAGGAATGGCCGAACCCATGATCATGACCAGAAAATGTTATTGGACTTAAGCAGACAATAAGCATTAGAATAGGGTTGCGACCTTTTGGAGCCATGGATTGATACGATTTGTAACAGGGGGAAACCAGTATGTTTGATGTGCAATTTCTTGATAAAATTAAATTTTTTTCAGATTTTTCTGCAGAGGCAAAAAGAGAAATTGCCCAACTGGATATCGTTTTCAAGAAATATGCCGCCAATAGCCCGATTATCAATGAGGGGGATGATTCAGGGTCATTCTTCATCCTGCTGCAAGGCAAGGTCAGCGTTTACAAAAAACCGAATGTGAATCCCATCAGCGAGTTGCTGCCAGGGGCCATTTTTGGTGAAATTGCTTTTTTGAGTGCTAAGCCGCGTGGGGCTAGCGTGGTGGCCTTGGAAAATTGCATCCTCTTGGAATTTGATCGTTCGGTCCTGGGGAGGCTTTCACCAGATATCAGAGACCAGTTGAAAGACAAGCTGATTACCATTCTGGTCAAGCACTTAAACGACGTCATTGATATGCGCACCAAAGAAAGCTTCGGTTTGGCTACCAATAATCCCCACGCAGCCGAAATGATTGGTGCCAAAATTGAGGTCAAACAGCTTATTTTTTCCCAGGAAGGGTATTATATCTATTATATGGGTAATGGAGATGCCTTGATCGAAAACCGACTGGAAGGCACGAAAAATACCGTAAAGATGGTTGAGTTAACTGAAGTTATTCCAGGCAAGTATATCACCGCGATCAAGCAGGCCAGACGGGATCCAGCGGATTATCTTTTCGGCAAGTCTGGAGATTTTGGCGGGTATCTGGTCTTGAAGGCTGCCCGGCAAGCTTGGAAAAGTACGTTACTTGCCGTTCAGGCTGAAAAGTTTGATCAAACCAGAAAAATGGATACGTTTATCAATCGTAATTTGGATATGAAATGACCTGCTTTTAAAACATGCATCTACGGATCCGTTTTTTTTCTTTCCTGACATTATTTCTTGCATGCATACCTCTGTGGGCTGCGTCCGCAGGGGATGGGCGTTCATTGACTGCCTTCACCCCAATTTGGAAAAATGGTACGGTCACACCCGAACTTACGGAAACGGTTATCGGATTATTGAATCAGGAGTTGACCGCGATTCCAGGGGATACCGTGAATGAGAGTCCTGAGGGGCGGAGGCGTGAGGCTTTAAACAATCGTGTGGTTTTGTTGCGCCAATTAGGAGAATCATTGGTGCGACGACAGGCTTTGACCCAAGCTCGACCGGAAAAAGGGCGAACTGAAACGGATTTGGATAGCAAAATCCGTGAATGGGAGAAAAAAGCTCTGCCATCTCCTCCGGCCAATCCGACCCAGGAGGCCTTTAAATCCCTGGAGGAAAAACGGGCTGAGCGTCTCAAAGAGGTAAAAGCCCTGCAAGATGCCCGTGATGAACGACGGCAAATGATGCAACGCATTCCAGAATTGATCCTGCAAGCCAATCAAACCCAAAAAGCAGCCGAGGATGAGAAGCGCAAACTCCTTCCCCTGGAAGGCAAGGGGGATGCTGCCAAAAAGAGTCTGGTGACATTGAAACTGGCCAATGCAGAGTTGAGCCAGTTTGTGAGTCAGGAGCAGGTCGCGTTGTGGAATGCGGAGCTGACTTACGAAAAAGAGAACGGCGTCCGTCTGGACAAGGAGTTGGAGCTGGCACAACGGATTTTTGATTGGGAAGAGCAGTATTTCAAGCAGTATCAGGAGTTGTTGGGTCAATTGCAGGCGCAGGCCCTGGAAGCCAAGGCTGGAGCCCTGGAGAAGAAGGAGAAAGCGGCGGAACAAGCCCATACCCCCCAGGAGAGGTTTTTGGCCCAGTGGGAAATCTTGGTAGCCCAGACCCAGAAAAACATTGCCGATTGGCAGCAGTTGCGCACTGAGGTGGCCGCAGTCATCACCGGGCAGGAGATGCGGATCAAGGAGGAGAATGCTGAACTGGGAAATCTGGCGGCCTTAGTGAAGCGTCTTGGTTCTCAGGGTATGGCGGCGGAGTTGTTGAAATCCACGTTTCGTCTGATGGGTCAGCGGCGTCTGGAGATTGAACAGGTATTCTCCCCATCCATGCGGGAGCGGTTGTCGGTAGCTCAGGCCCGCCGCGTGGAGATCGAAGCACGGTTGGTCAATTTGCGTGAGCAGTGGCGATTGGAGTGGGTGGCGGTTTTTGGGGAGAAACAGAAAGAAGATAAATCATTTAAAATCCTGAATGAAAAGGCGATACGTTTCTTTGATGCCCATCGACAAGGGTTGCTGGATGAAAAACGGGTGCTGTTCGAGATTAATGTCGATGAACGGCGTATTGAATTGCTGACGGCGGAACGAACCAATGTGCTAGACGGGTTGGAACGTTTTGTGTTGTCCAAGGTGTTTTGGATTCAAGATGCCGATCCGATTGGCTTGGCCATGGTGAGCGGTCTACTGGATGAGATTGCGGGAGCGGATCGAAAAAATAGTGTGTTGCATTGGATTGGGCGGGTTTTTTCCACAGAGAGCGTACACCACCTGATGGAGGCCATGGTTCGTCCTTTGGTGTTTTTTTATGGGGTGTTATTGATTGTCTCCTTGCTGTTTGGGATTCCCATATCGCGACGATGTTTGGATTCCATGGCTGCCTGGAAGTCGCGGCCACGGGATGTCGCGCTCTCTTTTTCTTGGTTTTGGCCAGTTTTCGTGGCTTTTGCGGATGCGGCCTTGTGGGCGGTCAATTTTCTGATCGCGGCCTTGGCCTTGGAGGAGGCTGGATTGCCCGAAGGGGTGGGAACCGTGTTGGCTCGGATTCTGACCCATCTGGCATTGTTTGTTTTCTTGTGGCGGATCAATCGTAGCGTGTTTGGTGAAGGCATGGTTTGCGCACAGTTTCAGGTGCCTGCTGATTTGGCTTTATTGCTGTTTCGCGCGGTGCGGATCATGCTGGTGGCCTATCTTGGCTTATTGATGCCATGGATCATTTTTCGTGGTCCCCCTTTTGATTTTTCTGCCTTGCCGCGATTGGGATATACCGCATATGAGCTGTGTGTCGCGCTTGTTTTGTACTACCTGATTCGCGATTCATCGCCGTTGGTGCGTCACGCTTTTGGTTCGGGTGGGCAGAAGACCGGGGTGACCTCCGCGCTCAAGGGAGGAGTGCTGGCGGAAAATTGGCGTTTGATCAGCCGTCTGATGTTGTTTGGCATTCTGTCTGTGGTGGCGTTGGATGTTATGGGATACCGTTTTGGGGCAGGCACCATCACGCGCAATGGGTTGCTCACCTTAATCACTTTGTTTGTGTTGATTGGTGCTTATCGTCTCTCCTTGTCGATAGCTTTTGGATTCCGGGGTGATCGCCGTTGGGTGATCTCCGTGGCACCGGGTGAGGAGGACCGGGAAAATCAACGCCAATCCGCATTGAGTATCCGTAAGTTTTTGCGGTTGGTTTTTATTGCGGGGGGAGGCCTGTTATTGGCCTCTTACTGGGGGGTCAACCGTCAGACCTTGGATGCACTGAACGAATACGTCTTGTTTACGGCCACATTGGCGGATGGCAGTGTGGATATGATCAGCGTGGCGGATATGGTGCGTTTCTGTGTGGCATTGTCTGTTTCCATCTGGCTGGTGCATCATCTGCCTGGCATTCTTGAATTGTTGGTATTTTCACGTTTGCGGGTGGATCAGGGGGTGCGCTATGCCATTTTGACCATGACTCGTTATGTGGTGGTGCTGATTGGTTTGCCCACGGCCTTGTCAGCCTTGCATGTGGATGTGGGTAAAATCGCATGGTTGGCGGCGGCCATCAGTGTGGGTATTGGTTTTGGGTTGCAGGAGATTGTCGCCAATTTCGTTAGTGGCATTATTTTGCTTCTGGAGCGGCCTGTCCGGGTGGGCGACCGGATTTCTGTGGGTACGGTCACGGGGGAGGTGCGGCGCATTAACATTCGCGCTACGCGAGTGTTGAATACGGACTTACAGGAGATTTTGATTCCCAATCGGGATCTCATCACCAAGGAGGTGATCAATTGGACCTTGAGTTCCAAAGAGATGCGTTTGATGATTCCTATCGGTGTGGCTTATGGATCGGATATTGAGCAGGTGCGCACCCTTTTACGAGAGGTTGCGGCCAACGAGCCGCTTTTATTACGCAATCCAGCCCCACAGGTTTACTTCATGAACCATGGCGCGAGTGCCTTGGAGTTTCAGTTTTGGGTTTATCATGTTGATCCAAGCCTTCGGGCCAGCTTGACGGATCGTTTGAACACGGCGATCAATCGGATATTTAAGGCACACCACATCGAGATTCCGTTTCCGCAGCAGGAGGTTCATCTCCGTTTTGACGGTTATCCCAACAACGTTACCACGTCCAAGATCGTCACGACCTTGCGGTGAATGTCCGTCAGTGGCCCCAATTCTTCTTCCAGCCAGGGAAACAAATTCCCTTGAATGCTTTGCCAATGCCGTGATAGAGTCTCCAATAGTCGCGCCATCTCGTTGCCCTTTCTTAATGATTTGGTTAATGAAAACGTCATCTGATACCGTCTGGGCAAGATGGCA
>JADFYY010000018.1 GCA_015232825.1 Magnetococcales bacterium | reverse complement strand
AAAAGCAAAGTCAAAGGCAAAACCCTGGGAGATGAATCTCCCAGACCCTCTCTTTTTTTTTAATAGTTTAAAGGTCCATGCAAAATACTTCTTTTGGGAGAAACGCAATATGTCCAATTTTCAGTATGGGGAACTCTTTACTCTGGGAGCCGATGAAACCGAATACCACCTTCTGACCCAGGACTACGTCAGTGTGGAGGAGTTTGACGGCAAACGTATTCTTAAGGTGGATCCGAGAGGATTAACACTGTTGGCCCGCGAAGCCATGCGAGATGTCTCCTTTTTGCTGCGTGCCAGCCATTTACAACAGTTGCGAGCCATTCTCGATGATAAACAATCCTCTGAAAATGATCGCTATGTGGCCCTAGAGTTGCTGAAGAATGCCTGCATTGCCGCTGGCATGATCTTGCCAAGCTGTCAGGATACCGGAACCGCAACAATTGTCGCCAAAAAAGGTCAACAGGTCTGGACCGGTGGTGGCGACCGGGAAGCCCTAGCACGAGGCGTTTTCCAAACCTATGCCGACAATAATTTGCGCTATTCGCAAGTGGCCCCCATCACCCAATATGAAGAAAAAAATACCGCCTCCAATCTCCCCGCGCAAATTGATATCGACGCAGTCGATGGGGCCAGCTACAAGTTCCTCTTTTTGGCCAAAGGCGGTGGATCGGCCAACAAGACCTTTTTGTTTCAACAAAATAAATCCTTGTTGAACCCAGAGGCCTTGTTGAACTTTGTCAGTGAAAAATTAAAAAGCTTGGGAACCTCAGCCTGTCCACCCTATCATCTGGCATTGGTGGTGGGAGGGCTTTCGCCAGAAATGACCCTAAAAACCGTTAAGTTGGCTTCAGCCCGCTATCTGGACTCGTTACCAGAACGCGGGGATGGCTTGGGTGGGGCATTACGGGATCGAGATTTCGAAGCCAAGGTGATGGAATTGGCACAAAATTTAGGATTGGGTGCGCAGTTTGGTGGCAAATATTTTGCCCATGATGCCCGTGTCATCCGTTTGCCACGTCATGGAGCCTCCTGTCCAGTTGGACTGGGAGTCTCCTGTTCCGCTGATCGCAACATCAAGGCGCGAATCGATGAAGGCGGAATCTGGTTGGAAACATTGGAGCGGGATCCCGCCCGTTTTCTTCCTGAAACCGAATTGTCGAGCGGCGAGGTCGTTGAAGTGGATCTCAATTGTTCCATGGAGGCCATTCGGGCAGAATTAAGTCGCCATCCCATCAAAACACGCCTCTCTCTAACCGGTCCCATTGTCGTGGCACGGGATATTGCCCATGCCCGCATCCAGGAACGTTTGGAACGTGGCGAGGGGATGCCAGAGTATTTTAAAAATCATATTGTCTACTATGCTGGTCCAGCCAAAAAGCCAGATGGCTATCCTTCCGGCGCGTTTGGTCCCACCACCGCTGGTCGCATGGATAGTTATGTGGATCGTTTCCAGAAGGCTGGTGGATCGTTGGTGATGTTGGCCAAAGGAAATCGCAGTCGGCAGGTGACAGAAGCGTGTCAGGCCAATGGAGGGTTTTATTTGGGTTCTATTGGTGGGGCCGCAGCCAGTCTGGCCCAGGAGTGTATCAAGCAGGTGGAGGTAATCGATTTCCCAGAATTGGGTATGGAGGCGGTTTATCGCATCGAGGTGAAAAATTTCCCGGCTTTCATCGTTGTGGATGATAAAGGCGGTGATTTCTTCGCATCGCTGGGTTTGTAAATCATTAAACGGTCATGGCCAGAGGGGACGGCCATGACCGTTAATTATTGTTGCGGGGCTCGCAGTTTGGCTGCAGCAGAGATACTCAACGTGTAAGCAGGCGTGACAAGTCGATTATAGGTGGTAATTTTACTCATCTCTTCTCTTACAACTTGACGACTATGCTGTAAAACTTTTTCTTCGGCCATTTGGGCGCGTTCTATAACAATATTGGCGACTTGGGATAGAGTACTCATGGTTTCACCTTGCACGATTTAAAATTCCGACTGAATTTTCGTAGAAATTCTAAAACAAGTCCCCTCTCTTGTCTACCATAATTGATCCGCAGCCCTGCCTTTGTCAAGATCATTTTTTAGATTATGGTAACGAAATGTATTAATTAAAACATTGATTCAAACAATTGTTTTGAAATTTATTTTACATCCATTACTTTCCCAAGTCGATAGCGGAACGTGCGGAAACTCATACCGAGCAGTTCAGCGGCTTTGGTTTTGGAACCATTGCAAAGGGTTAGGGCCTGCTCCATGGCACAAGATTCGATATGGAGCAAATGGGTCTCTAAATCCAGGCCTTCTTCGGGTAGATGAAAGACAAAATTTTGTTTGGATCCTTCGCCACGCCGCACGGCTTCTGGCAGGGCTTCCAGTTCCACCCGTCCCTCCACCGTCAAGGCCACCGCTCCTTCTACCACATTTTCCAATTCGCGGACATTGCCTGGAAACGAATATCTCATGAGACACGCCATCACCTCTGGGGCCAAACCGGTGATGGACAATCCATAGCGTCGGGCATATTTTTCCACGAAGCGTGTGATTAATAAAGGGATATCTTCTCGACGCTGCCGCAAAGGGGGCAGATGGAGATTCACCACATTGACCCGGTACAAAAGATCTTCCCGAAAACGACCCGCAGCGATTTCGTCGGACAAATCGCGATTGGTGGCGGCCAACAGACGCACGTTGATGGCCTTCTCTCCTGAACCACCGACCGCACGCACCACCCGTTCTTGCAACACACGCAGCAATTTGGCTTGCAGTGACAAGGGGGTTTCCCCGATTTCATCGAGTAGCACGGTTCCGTGATCCGCCTCGACGAAGATTCCCAGACGATGTGAAATTGCCCCGGTAAAGGCTCCCTTCACATGACCGAACAATTCGCTTTCGATGAGGGTTTCCGGTACAGCAGCACAACTAACGGCGACAAATGGACCCTGGGAGCGGGTGCTGTTGGCATGAATATAGCGTGCAATCAACTCCTTGCCAGTGCCGGATTCCCCCGTGATCAACACAGAAGCGTCGGTGCGTGCGGCTCGACGGGCCATTT
Organism: Magnetococcales bacterium; assembly: GCA_015232825.1. Classification (GTDB taxonomy): domain Bacteria; phylum Pseudomonadota; class Magnetococcia; order Magnetococcales; family Magnetaquicoccaceae; genus Magnetaquiglobus. The sequence goes on along the minus strand of JADFYY010000018.1, from coordinate 25,308 downwards.
CCAATACGCGCCGCATGGCAGGAGAGACTCCAATGATCTCTTCGCCAGCCACACACGCCCCAACGGCCTGCCGCAACCGGAGGTTTTCCTGTTTCAATGCCCCCTGCTCCAGGGCGCGAGAGACGGCTAAATGGAACTCTTCCATGGCAAAGGGTTTTTCCAGATAATCAAAGGCCCCCTCTTTCATGGCGGTGACCGCTGTGGAGGCCGAGGCAAAGGCGGTCATGAGCAAGGCCGGGCGTTCCGGTTCCAAATTCTTGGCTCGGCGCAATATTTCTAGACCGCTGATATCCGGCAAACGCAAATCGGTGATCAAAAGATCCCAGTGCAGCCGTTCCAGCATTTGGATTGCCTCGGTTCCGTTGGCCGCAGCCAAGGTTTTGTGTCCATTGCCCTCCAGGGCCAAGCACAGGAGTTCCCGCAAATTGCGTTCGTCGTCACAAACCAGAATGTCCGCCATGAATCCTCTCGCCATGCAATTCCACCAGCAGGCCGCCGTGTGGTCCATTTTTTAACAGCAGTCGTCCCCCGTTCAACACCATCAGATGATGCACCACGGCCAATCCAAGCCCAGAACCATTGGATCGGGTGGTAAAAAACGGTTCAATCAATTTGGGTAGGATTTTGGCATCCACCCCTGGTCCATCATCGTTTATCGCCAGGATGACCCGTGTGGCTTGAGCCTTGATGTTGACGGTTACCCGTTGGCCATCTGGAGCCGCCTGAATGGCGTTGATAAACACATTCCAAAGAATTTGGCGCAAATGAGCAGGATCAAACCAGATCGATAGATCTGGATTCGAGAGTTCCACCTTTAGCTTGCGGGTTTCCCCCCAACGCGGATCTCTCTGTACCTGGGCTCCAAGTTCTGTCACAAAATCATACAGATGAACCTTTTGCTTTTGCGGCTTGGCCGGACGGGAGAATTGTAGAAAATCCCCGGTCAACTGTTTTAAACGGGTGACCTCCTCCTGAATAATGGTCAACAAACGCTGCTCACGGGCATCCACTGTGGAAAACATCTGTGCGGCGGTCAGAATCGAGGCCAAGGGATTACGAATCTCATGGGCCATGCCAGCCGCCATGCGACCAATCAAAGCCAAACGTTCCCGCTCTGCCAACTCCTGTTCCAGGTGTTTCATGAAAGAGAGATCCCGAATCACCAGCAAAGTGCCAATTTGTTCCTGGCGATAATTGCATACAAAGGAGACATTCACCCCAAATATATGTTCATCCATGGGAATTTCGATGTAAACGTCACTGCCGTCGGCCTGGGTCACGGCCCAGTGAAATGCAGGAAACAGAGGCTCCAGGGCGCGACCTGTCAGAGAGGGCAATTCTCCTCCCATCGCCTCGTACACGCCTGGATTGACCTCTCGGATGACGCCCTGATTATTCACCAGAATCAATCCATACGGCATGGCCGCAACGATTTGTTCATGTAAGGCTGCCAGATCAGCCAAGCTGTCGGTTTGGCGATCAAAGGCCAATTGCAGCCCGGCTGCCCGCTGGGCCAACGCGCCTCCGAGCAGAGCGGTAAGGAGATAGGCTAGGGCATGCAATAAAAAACCGCGCAACAGCACAGGGGCCGGTTCAATGGGCATATTCATCAATAATGTGGTCAAAGAGAGTGCGGCGGCAGAAAGAATCAAGATCATCCCTGCCGTCATCAGGGCTTCCCGGCGTCCAAGCAGCAACGCCGCATTGAGAATGACCAAGCCATTGAGAAACAAAAATGGGCTGTGAAAACTTCCAGTGAGAATCACCAGGATCATCACCAGCAAAGGATCAAGGGCGCATTGGATTCGGGTCAGCATCTCCAGATTGCGGCCACTGCGCAACCACCATAGATGGATAATGGTGAGCAAAAACAGCATGACGACAAAGAGATGCAACAGCCACGCAAAAAAAAGGCCTTCATCAGGGGTGGATGGATTCAAAACAAACAGAAGCAGTCCGAAACCGATCAACAAACGCGGTAACAGCAGTCGGACGAGTTGGCGTGACCGTCCTGAAACAGGTGACAGGATCAACTTTGTTTGACCTCTATAAATGGGTTGATCATCTGGCTATCAATACAACATCGGCGTCATCAGAGCAAATTCAAAAATGCTTGCCTGTTGAATGAATGTGTGTTAATTTTTATCCAAAGATAGAATCCCTTGAGCCCAATCACAAATTTTGTTGGAAACAAAGTCATCATGATTAAATTTTCTTCAGCTCGTGAAGCTCACCTCAATTGGCTGTCAAAATTGGAGTTGCTTATAAAGGCAAAAGCTTATTCTTTTAACAATTCAGAAACCACTTGCGAATTGGGGATATGGCTCTATTCGTGCGGATTAAAGAAATATAACAATATTGCGGAAATGGCCTTATTGGAATCGGTCCATCGGTCGTTTCACAAATCCGTTGCCTCCATATTGGAATTGATTAAGCAGGAAAAATATTCAGATGCAGAAAATTTGTTGCAAAAAGTTAAGGAAAATGAAAGCTGTCAATTGCTTTCTTTGATTGCAATCATTGAAAAGAAAATATCCGCACCTCAAACCATCCCACCCAAAGATGCAGAAGTTCGGCACTTGTTGAGCATGCTGGGTCAATAGGTTTGCCGAAACGCGGCATACTGACCACCAGGGCGACGTTCCACCAGCCCGGAAAGTTCCAGTTGAAGTAAGATGCAGGAAAGTTCCGCCACGCTCACTTGACAACACCGCGCCAGTTCATCTTCCTGAACGGCACCAGCCTCAATACGCGCCAAAATGGTTGCGGCCTCACCGGGAAGCGGATGTATGGAGGGTTTGGGGTCAACAGACAAAGCCAGTGGAGGTCGCAGAGGCCATTGTAGTTCTTCTAGGATATCGGCAACTCCTTCGGTGAGACGTGCCCCTTGTCGCAATAGCTCATGGGTGCCGCGAGTGGTGGGATCATTGGGGGAACCGGGAACGGCAAACACCTCTCGACCTTGTTCCAAGGCCATGCGGGCGGTGATGAGTGCGCCAGATTTTTCCGGGGCCTCCACAATCACCACGCCGCGCGAAAGTCCAGCAAGGATGCGGCTACGAGCAGGCAGCAGCCAAGGAACCGCCAACAATCCCAATGGAGCCTCGGTCACCACGCAACCTTTGTGGGCGATCTGTTGTTGTAACTCTCGGTTGGCACGGGGATAAAACTGATCCAAACCCGTCGCTAAAACCGCCACAGCTAAGCCCCCGCCATCCAAGGCACCGAGATGGGCAGCGGTATCAATGCCAATGGCCAAGCCGCTGACCGTGACAATGCCAGATTGGGCCAGATCCCGTCCCAAGCGGGTTGCGAACTCCACGCCGTTTCGGGTGGCCTTGCGGGTTCCGGTTACGGTCACCGGCCCTCCTCCTGTCAATACCGCAGGATCGCCCAGAATAAACAGGGCAGGCGGTGGATCATAAAGGGTGGCGAGCATGGGCGGGTAATCGGCTTCGCCAAGGGCCAGCACGCGACCGCCCATATCTTGCAGCCGTTGCAACTCCCGCGCAATCGGTGCGACCGGAATGCGGTGTCGGAACTGCTCCAGGGTATTGACCGTCGCAAAGCTGAGGCGAGGGATGGTCGAAAGGGTTTTGCGTGTGGCGGTCAATACGGCACTCGGATGACCCAAATGGCGGATCAGGTGGCCAAGAGTCACGGCTCCCATGCTCGGTGAACGAATCAACCGCAACCAATCAATGAGCAGATCGTGTTCCATGGATTGTTTTTCACTTAAAGGATCAATGTTTCTAAAAGTGTCACGGCCTCATCCAAATTGCCAAATTTTAAATCAAAAAAAGGGCAGGAACGGGTTATCTGGGCGACAGCTTGAAATCCACGACTCCCTTGCAATTCATAATTGAAGGCGTTGCTTGCCAAGCGTAAAAAGCCGTGATCCTTGGGGAGTGGATCCAATGAGGTCTGTACCCCTGAACAAAACTGGGGAGAGACCACCCAGGCTGGCCAAGCCATCTGATCTTCAGCCTGCATGCTGTCATCTGTGGGCCGCAGGTGCGCTACGCTCCCTTTGCGGGTTTTTGGGAAAACTGGACCTAAAACCGCCTTAGAATCAAAGGCGCGAATGATGTCAATGGATTCATTTTTTAAGGCGATGGAGCGCGGCAGAGGCACAATGGCTCCGCTGGCCGGACGGATCAGAGCGAATTCATCGGAAAGCAGACGCCACCCTTTCAAGACCAGAGCCGCACACAGGGTGCTTTTGCCGGATCCAGGGATACCTGGCAACAACAAGGCCCGCTCTCCTCGCGCCACGACTGCCGTATGCAAAATCAGGTATTGGTTGGCACGGGTGGCAATACCATAATTAAAACCCCATTCAAACAAAGGGAAAGCATGATCCAACGGAAACGGTGACAAAGGGGTAAGGCCATCCATGGCCATAAAAACCTTGGGTCGCCACCAACGGCGCAAACCCGATCCACGGACCAATTCAAGATTAAAATCGGCAATATCTTCAAACGGTTCCTCAACCAAGCGGTGCTTTTCATATAACAGATGAAACGTTGCGGCAAAATCCGGGGCTTTAGTGCTAAGACGCACAACAAAAGGGCCAACACGCCACAGCAATCCATGCTGTTTCAAACGGCGGACCATCTCCTTGGTTGTCAGGTCAGCGATTCTTAAGTTGAACAAGTATAGCCACTCCAGCAAAAATCAAAAAAGAGATTTGTAAAATAACATGATTTTATCTCCCATTCAACTGAAACCAATGCCCATCCATCCGTGTAATGAGTTTTTTTCATGATTGGCAAAATAGTTCTTGACAGTTTTTTTTTGCACTTTTACTCTGTAATCTAGGATACAAATCTATCAATGCAAGGTGAGACATGACATCAGACTCGACAACCATTCAAAAAAACGTTGATAATGAGCGTGTCGAACAACCTTGCCCGACACCCACCAACAACGCACGAAGAAAATTATTAAAAGGGTTGCTTTCTGGACTGTCCGGGCCTGTTATTTTAACTTTAAGCAGTGGTTCTGCCATCGCTTCTTCAAGCAGTCGTTGCATTGATTTAACTTTGACCACAGACGGCGGTGATCGATGCGTTCCAGTCGGTACTCCAGGCACGGACGTTTTCGTGCGTCGAGAACGTCTTGCTTTTTTTGGTGACGATGCAGCCGGTGGATATGTTATGACTCCAGTTGGTGGTGCCGCAGACACTGATTTATGCTATATTTACGTTAACCCTGATGGCACGCCAGCACCCAATACTACAAATGATGCAACGTATGAATATGGAAGAAAAATAGCCGCACCAGTCGCAGGCGTTGATCCGGTTCGTATAACACAATCCTGTTGGACCTCTTTTGGTACAGGCATCGCTTGATCTTTCCCGACAACCATTCTCAGACTTCGTCAGACCCAGCTATGCTCCATCGTTGGAGCGTGCCTGTTGGGATGTTAGATTTTTTGGAACAGGTTGATGAAACCTTTTTTTTATTCAATCCTTTCACCAACGAAACCCACATACTGGATGCCACAACGGTTGAGACACTCAAAAATTTGGAGCAACAAGCGTCAAACCTGTCAGAACTGCTTGAACGTCTCAGCATAAACACGAGTCAGGAAAAAGAAGATTATCGGGTATTGTTTCATAAACTGGACAAGCTTGGACTCATCCGAATACAAATGGTTCCTATTGCCAACTCCCTCTAAAGCAAAGCAAAAGATCTTAACACCACCGCCAATTTTTCATCCTCTTGGGCCAGTTTTCGTAAGGCTTCCAGAAGCGAGCGTAAACGATTTTTTTCGTTTTCAAACTCTTGATTGAAAGAGAATAATTTCTCTTGGATCGGCTTGACCAAGGTGCGTCGATCCCAGGCGATATAACCAAACAGGGCCACAATCAAGGTGACCAACGTGCCAAACATGGCCAGCATGGTTTGATGGTTGGTGTCGATGCGTTTGTTGATATCCTCAAACCGCCTATTGATATCTGTTCGCAAATCATCGATGCGTTTATTGACATCGTCGATGCGTTTATTGACATCGTCGAAGCGTTTATTGACATCGTCGAAGCGTTTGTTGATGGCGAGTTGCCCGTGCTTGAGTTCTGTCAGGGATTCAATAATCTCCCGATCTGTCAGACGAGGCGCGACTTCCACCGCAAAAGCGGGAGAGGCGGCATAACAGAATACAAATATCCAGAATATTAATTTCGGAAAAGGACTCATGAAGAAAACTCCTATTGTATTACCGTAACCGCATGCAAATTTTAGCCCGATTGATTCAAGAGTATTCCTTTCAGCGGGAAAAATCAATCCAAGAATTTTAATATTATTTGTTTTTTCGTAACCAAGTTTCCTCAAACAGGTTGCGGTAGGCTTCGATCATCCGGTCTATGGAGAAATGGTGCGCGACCCGTTCACGTCCAGCCTCACCATGTCGGGTGGCCAGATCCCCATTCAGATAGATGGCCATGGCTTTCGCGAGTGCCTGGGGATTGTTGGGTGGAACCAACTCTCCGGTTTTACCCGTGACGACCAGATCCGCAATTCCACCCACCTGGGTGGAGACCACTGGCAGGCCATAGGCCATGGCTTCCAGGATCGTCAACGGCGTGCCTTCGGCCTTGGACGAGAGGACAAATAGGTCAAATTTAGATAGAATTTCCGCAATGTCCGTGCGCCAGCCGGTAATCTGGACCTGTTCTGTGAGGTTCAGCTCGACAATGCGTTTTTCTACGGCCCCCCGTTCCGGGCCATCGCCGACAATGACCAGACGCAAGATGCGTGCTGGGGCAAGCTGGCGCAAGAGGGCAAAGGCTTGCACCAAGTTATCATGATCCTTGATCGGCCACATTCTGCCAACCGTCCCAATGACAAAAGGAGGGTTTTTTCCATCGGAAACCGGACGGCGTTGTGTCGTTATGGCCGGTTGAGGTAGTGACACTCCATTGATAATACAATGAATTTTCCAGGATTGAATTTTCACCGTATGAATAAACCAACGTTCCAAATCGCAAGAGACAGGCACGATGGCGTCCACAAAGTGGCTCAACAGACGACGCAGAAGAAGATATTTGCCTTTGGTGCCATCTGGGTCATAAGAGTCCCGGCCATGTTCGGCATGCACAGTAGCCTTCACCCCTGCCAAAGTTGCCGGAATCACCGCCTCCATGGCGGCTAGGTTCAAGGTATGAACGAGATCTGGTTGCAATTGTCGCAACAGTTTCCACAAACGATACCAAACGAACAAATCCTTGCCCTCTTGTTTATGCAAGGCATGAAAGGTGACACGGGGATGAAAAAAGCGTTGCTTGAAATCGGTGCAAACAGTCAGACAGATGATGGAGTGGTCAAATTGGTCATGGGGCAGACGGTTGACAAGATTCATTACCACGGTTTCCAGACCGCCGATATCGAGCCGATAGAGGATATGGGCAATGTGCATGGAATCAACCCGCCACAATGGCGGCAGCGCGTTCCAGATTGATCGACCAATTATAACGGCTCAACACTAACTGGCGGCCTAGTGGACCACAGGCGATGCCAGAACCGTCCTCGTCTGCGCCCTGAAGCAAATCAATTCCCATTTTGGCAAGAATTTCTGGGGATTCGGCGACCCAGCGGTTCATCTGTGGATCCTGTCGAATCCCCTCCATGGCCTTGGGTGTGGCCAAGACAGGACGTGCCATGGCCATAGCCTCCAGGACTTTGTTTTGCACCCCTTGAGCAATTCTTAAAGGCGCGACAGCGGCCCGTGCCCAACCAATCCAAGGTCGTACATCTGGCACAGTACCCGTTACCGTGATGCCGGGAACGCTTTGCAAACGCTGCACCTCGCGCGTTGGACGTCCGCCGACAATGACAAATCGTGCTTTTGGAACTTGCGTTTTGATGCGGGGAAAGACTTCCTTAGCAAACCAAGTTACGGCATCCACATTGGGCCAATAGTCCATGGCTCCAGTAAAGACCAATGAAAGATCATCAGCGGCATAGGGGTTGAGAAAGGTATGATCTGGAGAGAAAAAATCCCCATCGACCCCATTTTCCCAATAGTCGGTTTTGTCTGCCACCTCTGGGGCTAGAGTCTTGAACAGCTCCGCTTCGGGTGCGCTGACAAATAGAGCCGCATCAAAGGCGGCGGCCACGATTTTTTCTTGTGTGAGCAGGGTGCGCGCCTCCCGTTTGAAGAGCCAACGTGGCAACCCTGTGCGTCTTTCGGCATATTGGAGCCATTTCAAGGAGTCCACATCCACGAAATCGATCACCCGCCGGATGGATGGATCGATCCCGTTTAGAACAAATTGGGCCGGGGCCGCAGAATAAACCACAATCCGACGGATCGGGTATTGCTTGAGGATTGTCGCAACCCAAAGACCCATTTCAGGGTGATCATAATAGGGAAAGGTGAGTGACGCTCCGGTCAACAATCCGCGTAAGGCGCGTAAACGGGCCAGTAGGGGACTGATCCAGATCAGTTTCGTCTCTCCCAAGCACCACTGTGCCACGGTCTGAGCATGTTGACAATCGGCGGCGTCATCCACAAAGGTTCCCAGATGGACCCGATAGCGTTGGGACAAAAACCGCAAGAGATGATAGGAGCGGATTTTATCCCCTTTGCGTGGTGGATAGGGAATGCGATGCGTCAAAAAGAGCAGATCGTCCATAAAAATTTCTATGCGTCCATTTTTTTGTTCAAAAGGGTTGGAGGCAATAGCTTATGAATTTGGGTCAAGCGATAGCCTGTGCGCACCCCCCAGGTCAAGAGGATCAAACTACCCAACAGACTCATCCAGACACTCCACATTTCGTCCATCGGCGTCATCGGTGAATAACTTCGGGTCAGAGCCACCACTCCCCAGAGTATCAGCAGATAGGAGGTCACCCGATCCGAAAGGACCGCTCCAGCAGAAAAAAATCCAGCCACCCGCACGGTGACACCTATAACCAATGTGGTCATCAAGGCACTACCCAAAAGATGAACGGCCATATCCGGCAGCCAATCCTTTTGGAGCATCAGCCAGACGCATTGAAGACCATAGAGGAGCCCCAAAGTCAGGGTGATCGAGATCGATGCCCAGCCAAAACGCCAGACAGCCCGGATGAAATCGCTCCCCACGATTAAAATGGCCAGCGTGGCCAACCAACAAAGGCCTGCCAGAGGCCACGAACCCCATGCCGTAAACGCCGCCATCCCAGAGGCGAGCCAGGCCAGAAGCAGAGAGGTAGCGAAAATATTTCCGCTTCGGCCTTGCAGGAGTCGCCCACCCAAGACATTTTGGATTAATTGTTGGGCGGCCACCAAGGCCATGGTGACCGGACCACACCACAAAATAAACAAGGCATATCCTGGATCATCCAACGGCAGCCAGGGGGTGATGGCCATCAGGGTCATGGCAGAGGCCAAAGGGAGGCCACGTGGCGTGCGCAAGGCTGGATTGCCATCTCGTGTGACAACCCACAAGAAATATCCGGCCCCGCCATAGGCAAGGCTCACCAAGCCTGCACCGAGCCACTCTAAGAGGGGTACAAAAGAGAGAGTCAGGCCGCACCACAAGAGGGTAAACAACCACAGCAGACTTTTGGAAGGGGGAGGTTTGCCACCAGCAATGTGCGGCCCGGATTGCAAGGCAAATCCAAGCAGGAACGATCCTAAAAAGCCTTCAATCTGGAGGCGCGCATGCCACAGCTTAAACAAGAAAAAATGGCCTTCTCCAGTAAAAATCCCATGTTGCCACATCCACAGCCCAAAGCCCAACGGAAATCCCATGGCTGCAGCCGCCAGTCCACCAAACCAAAAACGGTGGACAACGGGTATGCGGGTAAAGGTCATGGGGGTAAAGGGGGGATCCGCTGGGGCAAGAATCTGAATAAAACGTTTCATGGTGGGTTACCCTAAAATGTCTAATCAATTGAGTTGGTCGATTTTTATGGCAGAAGTCAGAACGGTCAAGGTTTTTTAATCCGCGACCCTTTTGGGGTTGCAAAAAATATTGCACCTGTAAAAATTTTTGCTATATATTGTAACCTATTGATAATAGAGCTTAAAATAAATAATTTTTCAGTGAGGTAATTGATAATGGACCATTTTTTTTACATTGCCATTGCACAATTTAAAAAAATCGTTTAATTTGATATGCTTGTTAATCGTCAAGAGTTGGCATAAATAATGCTTATTAATTAAGGGTTATCCAGTTTTTATGGCTTATCGGCAGGAGAATCAGCATGAAAAACTGTTGGGAGGAAAACAAGTGCGGTCGGGAACCCGGTGGGTCCAAGGAAAAAAAACTGGGGACTTGTCCTGTTGCCGTTCATGCTTTGGCTGATGGATTTCTGGGTGGAAAAAATGGGGGACGGGCCTGTATTTTCATTGTCGGATCCTTGGCCTCCCAGGCTCTTGCCAATACGTGTGAGTCGATTGCCAACAACTCAGTACGCGATTGTTTTAAATGTCATTTCTTTGAAATCATGAAAAAGAAATACAAAAAAACCTATAACCTCGATGTCTACAACCGGTACATCCAAAACTCCATGACCCTCAGTTTGGAGTCGGTCCCTTCACCATAAAAACCCTGTAATTCGTATAATCTTTATCATCCTTCAGGCAAGTCAGAGGGGTAACCCTTTTGGCTTCCGACAATCTGATCTTATTTGCTATATTTTAAAATATAAGTTGACATAAGAGTGTCGCAAAGATATTCTTGTGAGTAATTTATTATTTATCGCAAATCAACTACATATATTTTATGTAGATTGTGAATCATTGTGTCTCGATACGGGGGGGTACACATCATGCAGGGTTTTTCAAAGATCAAACACCAATTACAGGTCACTTTTCTTTCTGTGCTGCTGGCCGGGTTGGGTGTGATTGCCTGGATCACCTTTTCCACGGTGGAAAAGGCGGCGGTGGATAATGCCATTCAATCAATGCAAAACGAGATTTCCAACCGGGTGTCTGTGGCCAATGCCTTTCACGACAAGGCGCGTAGTGATCTACTTTTGGCCATGGAGCATCCGGTGTTTCGGGACTATTTTTCGCTGGAAGAAAGCCGTGGGCAAAACCGATATGACGCCAAGGGCGTGGTTCAGTTCACTGAGGCCCAACTGGCCATTAAATCCCGGATGGACCAATGGATTCTGGTACTGCAAAAACGGTTTCCCATTGTTGAAACCTGCCTGATCGACCAGACCGGCCAGGAACACAATCGCATCTCCTTTGGTGAAATCGCCCCCATTGAAGAGTTTTCGGCGAAAGAGAACCAGTCCCCTTTTTTCGCGCCTACCTTTAAACTTGAGGAGGGACAGGCTCACATCGCCTACCCTTACATGTCTCCTGACGCCAAACAGTGGGTTTTTGCTTATACGGCCCCCATCATTTTGGACGACGGCACCAAGCCGGGGTTGTTTCACTATGAGATTCCCCTGGAACTTTTTCAAAAAACAATGGCTGCTGGAGAGGATAAAAAACAAGATGAAGAGTGGACGCGCCGATTGATTCTTGATCCAAATGGGTTGGTGGTGGCAGACAGTGCCAGAAAAATTGATCTGCACAGGAAACCCAATGTCAGCGAGGATGCGGAACACGCTATAAGCGACTATTTACCCTCGGTTGCGAGCGTCAGCACTGCCCCTGAATTTCTTCAGGCCTTTGAACGGATGAAGCAGGGAGAGAGCGGAAATGCCAATTTCAAGGAGAAAGAGCAACGTTTGTATATGTCATTTCAACCCATGCCCACCTTTGGTTGGAGTATGGTGATCATCAAGCCCTACACCCATCTGTTGGAAGGGGGGGCAAGCCTGGATCACATTCGGATGGTCATATTTTCGGCTTCTCTATTGATTGCGTTGATTGCTTTGTTGGTTACATCCTGGTTGGCCAAGAGTATCACCATGCCGCTTGAGCGGTGCCGTCAACTCTTTGGCCGGTTGGCGTCGGGGGACTTGGGAGTCCATTGCACATTGAAGCGTCGGGACGAGCTTGGTCAATTGTTTCAATCCATGGGGGGGATGACAGAGACGCTTCGTACCATGACCAACAAAGTCAAAATATCCGCGCACTCTGTGAATGAAGGGAGTCAAATTTTGCATGATGCCACGGAGAGTTTATCTCGGACATCCGTGGTGCAGGTCTCGGCCATTGCAGAGACCTCTGTCTCCATCGCGGAGATGACAGAGACTATCGCCAACAACGCTGAAAATGCTGCCAAGACAGAACACTTGGCCGATCAGGCGGAACGTCATGTTGAGGAGACCAGTCAGTTGGTGATGTCAGCCTTGAATGCCATTCAGGATATTGCTGGCAAGATTGGTGTGATTGATGAGATTGCCCGTCAAACCAATCTGTTGGCACTGAATGCGGCCATCGAAGCGGTACGGGCTGGAGAACAAGGCAAGGGGTTTGCTGTGGTGGCCGCCGAGGTGCGCAAACTGGCAGAACGGAGTCAAGCCTCTGCCGCTGAAATTGTGCAGACAGCCTCTCATGGGTTGGCTTTGGCCACACAGGCGGGGGAGGCCATCGCGGCTTTGGGACCGGAAATTCATCAAACCGCTGAACTGGTACGTGAAATAGCCGTTGCCAGCCAAGCACAAAGCCAGGGAGCAATCCAGATCAAACAGGCGATACAACGTTTGGATCAGACCATCCAAGAGACATCCGCCACCTCCACGAGCATGGCAGATACCGCACGGCAATTGGCGGAAAGTGCGGAGCAGTTGCAGAGTGCTGCAAATTATTTCAATGATGATACAAAAGGCCAAAATCAGGATTGATCCGCCTTATCCGCACTCAGCCAGAAAGGAGTCGAATTCGTCCTCGACAAAAACCGAATCCACGCAGCCCCCCCAGCGGCCATGATAGGCGGTCAACAACCGTTCTGCAGGGGTCACGCCACTTTCGGCGGTGGTCATCAGCGGTTTTAGATACACGGTTTCATCACACCCTTTGGCGTTGAGACAGTGATGATCGCTCAAACCATCCATGGCGCAGAGTAACACCTCCAAAGCCAAATCCCGCAACGTGCGTTTGCCGGGGATAGGGGTTTTTAAGGCGAGACGGGCCACTTGTTCATTCATCAAGCGTCTCTCTTCGGCGGTCCAATTTTTGACCATCTCCCAACAGGCCTCTAGTGACTCCGCATGATAGAGAATGCCCTTCCAGAAGGCAGGCAAAGCGCACAACGTCGCGGAATTGCCTGCATCTGCGCCACGGGTCTCCAGGTAGCGTTTCAGACGTACATTGGGAAAGAGCGAACTCAAATGCAACTCCCAATCGGCAAAGGTGGCGAATACGCCTGGTAGTGCTGGATGTCTTCCAGCCAGAAACTCCCGAAAAGGGACGCCGCCAGCGGATTGATAACGCCCTTCCCGATAAAAAAACAACATGGGAGTCTCCAGGGCATACGCTACATATCGCTCGAAACCGAATCCTTTTTCAAAGACAAACGGCAGAGAGCCACAACGGTCTGGATCGGTATAATGCCAGATGTTGGCGCGATAGGACAAAAATCCTGTAGGTTTGCCATCCATGAAGGGGGAGTTGGCAAACAGTGCGGTCACCAGAGGTTGCAAGGCTAGGCTCACCCGGAATTTTTTGACCATATCGGCCTCGTCGCCGAAATCCAGATTGGCTTGGACTGTGGCGGTACGGGTCATCATGTCAAGGCTCAAGTGGCCTCGGTTGGGTAGATACTCCCGCATGACCCGATAGCGACCTTTGGGCATCCAGGGAATCTCTGTAAAAGGCCATTTGGGTTGAGTGCCAATACTCAAAAAGGCGATGCCCATATCCCGGCACACCAGACTCAACTGTTGCAAATGTTCGTCAAGTTCGGCTTTGGCGGCGTGAATGTCCTTCATGGGTGCGCCAGACAACTCCAACTGTCCGCCCGGCTCCAACGTAATGGCGGCCTCATGATGTTTCAGGGCGATTGGTCGTCCTCCTTCTAGCTCTATGGTCCAGTCAAAGCGGCGCGCCATCTCTTTTAATAGGGCTTCCACCCCAACTGGACCATCATAAGGGATCGGCTTGAGATCTTTTTTGTAAAAGCCGAACTTTTCATGTTCTGTGCCCACCCGCCATTTTTCGACTGGTTTGCAGCCTGTGGTCATCCAGGCGACCAGATTCTCTTGTGAACCGGCTGGTGTTGAGGATTTCGGATCAGCCATAGCGGCACCAAAATTGCATTTTTGAGTAGGTGATTGGATCAACCATCATTGTTTTGACCTTTGCACTTCGACCGCTATGGGCGGCCATTCTAATGAAATCATACCACCAGTGTCCCGATCCCTTGATCTGTGAAGATTTCCAGCAACAAGGCGTGTTCAATGCGACCATCGAGGATGTGGGTTGCGGCCACGCCTCCTTTGCGGGCGGTCAGGCAGGTTTCCACCTTGGGAATCATGCCACCGACGATGACTCCGTCTTTGATCAACTGGAGGGCCTCTTTGGTTTCCAGGCGACTGATCAATTGACCGGCTTGGTCGCGAACTCCAGGGACATCGGTAAGCAGAATCAATTTTTCCGCTCGCAGGGCTGTTGCCACATGTCCGGCCACGGCATCGGCGTTGATATTGTAGGTCTCCCCTTTTTTTCCCACACCGACCGGGGCCACCACAGGGATGATATCCGAACTTTTGAACAGCTCCAGCAAATCGGTATTGATGGCCTCGACATCGCCGACCCAGCCCAGATCAATAATCTCTTCTGGGGTATCGGTTTCGCTTTTGCGCCGGTGATTTCGTTTGCGCGCCAGGATAGTGTGTCCGTCTTTTCCCGACAGTCCGGCTGCTCGACCGCCATTGAGATTGATGAGATTGACGATATCTTTGTTGATTTTGCCAGCCAACACCATTTCCACCACGTTCACGGTTTCTTGGTCTGTCACCCGTTGACCATCGATGAACTGGGGTTTCAAACCCATTTGGATCATGGTTTGGCCGATTTGTGGTCCACCGCCGTGGATCACCACGGGATTGATGCCCACTTGACGCAACAGTATCACGTCTTGGGCAAAGGCTTTTTTCAGTTTGTCATCGACCATGGCGTGACCGCCATATTTGATGACGAAGGTTCGACCATCAAAGCGACGCATGTAGGGCAAGGCTTCAATGAGTATGCGCGCCTTGTTGACTTGTGTGTCCAGAGACATGGCTACTCCTTCTCGTGATGATGAATAAATTCGCTTGGGTTGGCTGTTTTGTATGGTAAACTCAACTTTGTCAAGCTAAGCATGATAAATTGAATTGGCTTTCTTTCAACGGATTGGATTCCTTTTATGAACAAATTGAACAAATTTTTTTTCCAAGGCTTTTTTTGGACGCTGTTGATGTTTGTTGGCAGTGTACCTGTTTTGGCGGAAGATCGCTACGTTATTGATCAAAACATCAATATGCGTCAAGGTCCACAGGTTGGCTCTCAGGTATTGCGCACGCTTAAGTTTGGCGACAAGCTGACCTTTCTTGAAAGCAACAGCAGCGGTTGGGATCGGGTACGCAATGGCGATGGCAATGAAGGATGGGTCGCCCATCGTGGTCTTTCTGCCAAGATTCCGCCAGAGATTGAGCGTGATCACATGCGTTCGGAACTAGCCGAGATGAAGAGCAAGTTGGGCTCTCAGGAGAAGCTTCAGAATGAATTGAAGCGTGTTCAGGAGGTTTCGCGCAATGCCTTGCGCATTGAGCAGGAAAATCAGGAGCTTATGGCCAAGGTGCTTCGTTTAGAGAAAGATCTAAAGCAGGCTTCTGACGACAATCGCATTTTGGAAAAGCAGTCGGATACTTTATTCTTTTTGTCTGGGGCGGGTGTTTTGTTATTGGGATTTATCATCGGACTTCTTTCTCGTCGTCGTCGCAAACCCTCTTCTTATGGTAGCTTGGAATGAAGGTGAGAATGTCATGCATTTTAAATTGATTGTTGTCACCATTCGTGCTGATTTGAGTGATGCCATTGTTTCTGCGGCCAGAAAGGCTGGGGCTACGGGTGCCACCATCATACCGGCGCGTGGGGTAGGCATTCATGGCACCAAGACCATTTTTGGTCTTACCATGGATATTCAGCGGGATGTTATTATGCTTTTGTTGGAAGAGCATTTGGTGAAATCCATACTCAAGATCATCAAAAAAGTTGGTTCTTTTCATCAACCAGGGGCGGGCATTGCGTTTGTGTTGGATGTGGACAAGGCCATTGGCATGGAAAGTCAGATTCCCAATTTTATTGATGAGGTATAAGGCTCACCCGTACAAGCGCGGGTGATTTTTAGGCGCGCTGCGCTTTTTTTCGCAAAAGGCGCGAAAAAAAGCTTGTTAGAAAGCGCGCAAAAGCAATAAAGGCAAAATCAAAGTCAAAACCCTGGGAGATGAATCTCCCAGACCCTCTCTTTTTTTTTAATAGTTAATAAATGAAACGATCGATTTTATCGGAACTACTGCTAACCACTTGGCGTGAACCCAATACCTTTCCTGACCTGCCCACCGCACAGAAAGAATTAATTCTGCGTCAAGCACGACGGGCCGGATTGCTGGCCTCATTGCAAACGGTTCTAAAACAAGCAAATGTACTGGACCGTTTGTCCCCACGTATCCAAGATTATCTGGAAGGAAGCCAAATCATCGGTACTGAACAGGAACGCTCTATTCGCTGGGAGGTCAACCGTATCCACCGAGCCTTCTATGGCACAGCTCTGCCAGTGATACTACTCAAAGGGGCTGCCTACGTGATGCTGAATCTGCCTGTGGCCAAAGGACGACTGGTGGGGGATGTGGATATTCTGTTGCCCAAAACCGATCTTCCCCTGGCCCAACAGTGCCTCCACGCCCACGATTGGGTCACCGTCAAAGCCAACCCTTATGACCAACACTATTATCGAGAGTGGATGCACGAATGGCCTCCCTTGCGCCATCGCTATCGGCAAACCGAAGTGGATATGCATCATGCTATCCTGCCCATCACCGGACGCCTCCATCCCGATTCCACCCGATTGCTGGCTAATGTCCAACCCGTACCCGGTTACGACGGAGTGTGGACCCTTGGCTCACAGGATTTGGTCCTGCACGCCATGGCCCACCTTTTTTATGATAACGATTTTCAACAGGCAGGATTGCGCAATTTACTGGATCTGGATGGCCTGTTGCGTCACTATGGCCAAAATCCCGGCTTCTGGGAATCCTTGGTAACACGGGCACAAGAACTGGAATTAACCCGACCGCTCTATTACGCACTCCATTTCACCGTCAAATTGTGCCATACCCCAATCCCCCCAATCCACATCAGCAAACCAGGATGGCTAACCCGCATCCTGATGAATCGATTGATCCCCTGGGCAATCCTGCCAGAAAATCCCAATCAACACAGTAAGGGCGTCGTTGCAGGTCTCGCCCAGTGGCTGCTGTATGTGCGGTCCCATTGGCTACGCATGCCTCCCAGTTTGCTGCTTCCTCATCTGGCCCGAAAATGGACAAGGAGATGGCATTTTAATGTGTGGCATCGTCGGTCTGTTTGATTGCCAAGCCTTTCGTACCGTCAATGAAACGGTGCTGGCACGGATGAATGATGCCCAACACCATCGCGGACCCGATGATGGAGCCCTCTATGTCGCACCAGGAGTGGGGCTAGGACATCGACGCCTAGCCATCATTGACCTGGAAGGAGGACGCCAACCCCTGGGCAATGAAGATCACTCCGCAATGCTGGTCTTCAACGGTGAAATTTATAATTTTCAAGAATTGTTCCACCAACTAATCGCCCTTGGTCACCAGTTCCGTACCCACTCGGATAGCGAAGTCATTATCCATGCCTGGGAAGCGTGGGGCGTGAATTGCGTAGACCGCTTTCGCGGTATGTTCGCCTTTGCAGTTTGGGATCATCACAAAAATACCCTGTTTCTCGCCCGCGACCGACTGGGAATGAAACCCCTCTATTATACCCTGTCAGCCGATGGCTGGTTCGGATTCGCCTCAGAACTCGTCGGACTCACCACAGGCTATCCACACTCCTGGAAACTCTCCCCGCAAGCGGTAGAATCCTATTTTGCCTTGGGATATGTCCCAGATCCCGATGCCATTTTTGCCGGTATTCACAAACTCCCACCTGGAAGCCGGTTGCTGGTGAAAAAAAATCAACCCCTGCCGCAACCCGATTGCTACTGGGATCTCATAACCTTTAACCAAAGCCACCCAATCTCCTTCAAAGCCGCAACTGGCGAACTCCTGGAACGACTGGAAGAGTCTGTCCGCATTCATATGATTGCCGATGTCCCAGTTGGTAGCTTTCTCTCCGGCGGCATCGATTCATCCGCAGTCTCCCTGCTGATGGCCAAGGTTGCCGCCGAACCCCCAGAGGCCTGTACCGTCTCATTTGCTGATCCCACCGTGGATGAATCGGTGTATGCCGCCCAAGTGGCTACCAGGTATGGTTTGCGACATCACATGGAACAGGCCGAACCCGCACGCTTTGACTTGCTGGATACCCTGGCACGCCATTATGGCGAACCCTTTGCCGACCCTTCCGCTTTGCCTACTTGGTTGGTCTGTTCTTTGGCTCGCGCTCATACCAAGGTGGTACTCTCTGGGGATGGCGGGGATGAAAGCTTGGCAGGCTATACCCGCTACCGCCACTTTCTTGCGGAAGAAAGAGTTAGGAATCATTTGCCTAGTCCGTTACGCCAGACCGTTTTTGGCCTTTTGGGCGCATACTATCCCAAATTGGACCGGGCTCCCCGTTGGCTACGTGGCCGTTCTACCTTTCAATCCTTGGCCATGGATTGGGTGGGAGGCTGTTTTCATGGCGTCTCTATTCTGCCAGAAGATTTAAGAAAAAAATTGTTCAGTGTTGCTTTGCGTCGGGATTTGCAGGGGTTTAGGGCAGAAGAGACGTTTCGACATTATGCCAAAAACGCCCCAGATCACCCCCTTTCCCGTTTGCAATACCTGGATTTCAAAAGTTTCTTGGCCGGGCGGGTTCTAGTCAAGGTGGATCGCGCCAGCATGGCCCACGGCCTGGAAGTCCGCGCCCCATTGCTGGATTATCGTCTGGTCGAATGGTTGGCCAGTCTGCCTCCCGAATATAAGCTCCATCAGGGCGTGGGAAAATATGTTTTTAAGGAGGCGTTGCGTCCAGTACTTTCTGCTGATCTTTTGTTTCGTCCCAAACAAGGGTTTAACCTCCCCTTGGCCGCTTGGTTGCGAGGCCCTTTGACCGCACACCTGCAAAAAAGAGTTCTGGGTGAAACTCTGGTCTCATGCAACCTGTTTGATCCAACCGTTCTGCGACGCATGGTCGAAGAGCATCTTGTGGGCCGTCGGGATTATTCCGCGCCTCTGTGGGCATTGTTGATGTTTGAGGCTTTTTTACGTCAGAATCAAAACTTGTGAGTGACCATAATTGCTGGTATGATCCATAATTTTATTTAATTTGCCACCCAATCGAATCATGGATTATTCAATATGGACAATGGGACCGCGCACCCCACTCTTCCAAAATCGGGAATCATCCGCAGACGTAGCCTACTTTTCCCTTTGGTTGGGTTGTTGATTTTAACCGTTCTTTCCACCATGGCCGTTGGCTATTTCATCAATTATCCCTTCTTGTATCAATCCCTGCACAACAAGGCGCAAATCGAAAATGAAGCGCGGGCGGCCCATATCGGTTTTTTGTTGAAACACGAATCCAATACCCTGATTCAGTTGGCTTTGGTCATTTCCAGAGATGGGGAGTTGCAAGAGGCCTTTACCTATTATAAGCGAGATGCCAATCGTTTGATGCGCAAGGTATTGTTTTTGTCCGAAACCATTCATGACGTCGATTTTTTTGGTGTGATCGATGCCCAGGGCAAAACCCTTTTTAGCACCATCGATTCTGGTGAGGATGTGGCATTTCCCGCTGAGGCGATTCAAAGAACCCTCAAAGGGAATAGCTATACTTTAAGCAATTCAATCAATAATCGCTGGTCTTTCATGTCCCTAGCCCCAATTTTGATTCAAAGACAAATTGTAGGGGTACTGGTTCTTGGTCGTTGGATCAATCAGGATTTGGCCAAACGTATGACCGTCAAAGATACCCTTGGTCTGGCCTTTGCTGGACCCGATAAAACCCTAACCAGCTCTTTTGACCAAAAAATTTGGCCCACCATCACCCCAGATTCTCTCCAGACCTGTTTTGCCAATACCCTGGTCACCTTGGATGAGAACTCCCAGAAGGGACTCTATTATTCACCTTTGCAGATCATGGGTAATACCTTTTGTCTCATTCTGCCTTTGGACTATGAGCCCATTCATCAGACATTACGAGACCACACCCAGCGTTTGGCATGGTCATCACTGATTATTATATTTATGATCTTGCTGTTGGGTTTGACCTTGCAGTTTCTGATCCTGAAACCCTTGCACCGGTTGCGCAACAAGGCATTGATTTTGATCGAAGTATGCACCAATGAAAAACCGCAAATTTCAGAGGTCGCAAAGGGTGTGGAAGGCAATGAAATCAAAATATTGGATCATGCCTTTGAGACGGCATCCACCGCCATCTATTCTTATATTTGCGAATTAAATCATCAAAAAGAACGTTTTGAAGATATGGCCATTCGGGATCCCCTCACGGGACTTGGCAACCGCCGACTGTTTACACAACTGTTGGAGAAGGCCATTTCTTTGTGCGCACGCCATCAGAGAAAAATGGCGATTTTATATTTGGATCTGGATCATTTCAAGCCTATCAACGACACCCTTGGTCATGACATTGGAGACTTGTTGCTCAAAGAGGTCTCTGTGCGCCTGAAATTGGCACTGCGTGAGTCTGATGTGGTGTTTCGTCTCGGTGGTGACGAATTTGCTGCATTGCTTCCAGAGTGTGCTGGTGGAGAGATGGCCCGCATGATGGGAAACCGCATTATTCAGGAGGTGACTCGTCCTTATCTGCTGCAAGGTCATGACTGTTTGATCGGGGTGAGTGTGGGTGTAGCCATTTACCCGGATCATGCCGACTCGGTGGAAAGGTTGTTGAAAAATGCCGACTTGGCCCTTTATGCCGCCAAGGATGCTGGGCGTGGCGTGTGTCGTTTGTATGAGGATCTCACCAAGCCTTCCTCTGCTTGAATTTTATTGCAAGCGCGTCCCCACGGTCACGGTATGACCGCGCATCCATTCGGCGGCGGTCATGCGTCGTTTGCCAGGAACCTGCACTTCGGTGATGACCACGGCCCCTTCGCCACAGGCGATTTCTGGGCCATCTTCATGAATGGCGATAATGACACCAGGAGAAGAGCCTGTCCCAGAAGTCACCCGACAACGAAGAATTTTGATTGTTTTCTCTCCCAACGTGGCCACGGCACCGGGCCAGGGGTTGAGAGCCAGAATATGACGTTGCACACGCCCGGCTTTGTCGTGAAAATGAATTTTTTCATCCTCGCGAGTCAGTTTGGCGGCCATAGCCACCCCTTCTTTTGGTTGAGGGGTGGGTTGGATGGTTCCGGCTTTGAGACCTGCGATGGTTTTCATGAGCAATTGAGCCCCAAGTTGGGCCAGTGCGTCATGCAGACGCCCTCCGGTCATGGTTGGAGCCAAAGTCAATCGCTCCATGGCCAGAATGGGACCGGTATCGAGTCCCGCATCCATTTGCATGATGGTCACCCCGGAATCCACATCTCCGGCCAGCAGGGCGCGATGAATGGGCGCGGCCCCTCGCCACCGAGGCAACAAAGAGGCATGAACATTGATGCAACCACGCTTAGGGATTGTCAAGAAATCCTCTGGTAGAATTTGCCCATAGGCTGCCACAACCGCCAGATCCGGCTGCAATGCGGCAAAATCGGCAATGGTTGCAGGGTCTCGCAATCGTTGCGGCTGAAAAATGGGAATACCACAATCCGCTCCCGCTTGTTTGATCGGGGTAGGCTGCACGGTCATGCCCCGGCCTGTGGGTTTGTCGGGTTGGGTGAAAATTCCCACTACCGGGTCCGATCCTTGCAGCAATGCTTGCAAAATTGGCACTGCGAACGTCGGAGTCCCCATGAAAACAATACGCCAAGGTTTCATTGCACTGCATCCACAAATGGTTGCCAAATCGATTGAATTTTCATCAAAATAGACTTGTGTGCGCACAGCTGTCAACGATCTTTTGGCCATTGGATCGGGCCGAGCCATTGACCCGCGCACAATCCCAACTGTTTGCCCTCTGCCACCCCGACCTGATAGACAAACCCCTGTTTGATCAGGACAACCTCGGCATAGTTCGGAACCGGTTTCCACCAGTACCAGCCCGGTTCAATGGGTTTTTCGTGTTTCCAATTCATGTTGAATTTCCTGTGATTGTATGCATACAATATGGGATAATCTATTTTGTCATAAATGGTCTAAACAGCACCAGAAACCATCTGGAACGTCTGAAAAAAGAGTTTCATAAATTTCGGGAAAGAGTCTTGACTCTTTTCTGACATTTTGTGATAGTAGGCAATAGTGTCAAGCAGAACATTCAGACTACAATTCCGCTTCACCCTTAACATCAAGGTCGAGAATTTCATGGCAGCCATCGCTCACTCACACACCCATTCCGCACCACCAGTTTTAGATCAACCAGACGAAAACAAACGGGATTTTTTGATTTTGGCTACAGGAGCCGTAGGCGCAGCCGGTGTTGCAGGAGCGGCATGGCCTTTTGTTCAGTCCTGGAGCCCTTCGGCGGACGTGCTTTCTCAGGCCACAACGGAAGTCGATGTGAGCAATCTGGCAAAAGGTCAGATGATCACGGTACCTTGGCAAGGCAAGCCGGTGTTTATTCTGCGCCGCACGGATGACCAAATCGCTGCCGCTAAAAAGGGAGATGCGGAGACTCTTCCAGATCCGGCCAAGGATGCAGAACGTGTTCAAAACCCGGAAATCCTCGTCGTATTGGCCTTGTGTTCTCATCTGGGATGCGTGCCGCAACCCATCGGAACTGGGAATTTTGGTGGTTTTCTTTGTCCTTGCCATGGTTCCCATTACGATACGTCCGGTCGTATCCGTCAAGGTCCAGCACCCAAGAATTTGCCTGTACCTTTTTATACCTTCAAGGCGGACAATGTTTTGGTAATCGGTAAGGCGACCGGGTGATTTTGCTTTTATGGAATCACCCTTGTGCATTCAGTGGTAATCGTCAAAAAGAGATTCTTGCAAGGAGACTTCATGGTGTTTAAAAAAATAATGGATTGGGTGGATGCTCGTCTGCCCATCACCGAGATGATTAAAAGTCAGGCCACCGAATACGCCACGCCAAAAAATCTGAACTATTGGTGGAATTTCGGCTCATTGGCACTGTTTACCCTCATCATCATGATTTTGACCGGTTTGTTTCTGGCCATGCACTACAAGCCGGATGCCAATCAGGCATTCGATGTGGTGGAACATATCATGCGTGATGTCAACTATGGCTGGCTGTTGCGTTATCTCCATGCCAATGGTGCAACGTTCTTCTTTATTATGATCTATGTTCACATCCTGCGTGGCATGTATTATGGTTCCTATCGGGCCCCACGGGAGATTCTTTGGTGGATTGGCATCGTCATTTTCTTCATGATGATGGGTACGGCTTTCATGGGTTATGTTCTGCCTTGGGGCCAGATGTCTTATTGGGGGGCGGCGGTTATCACCAACTTGATGAGTGCTATACCGGTGATTGGCGAGGATCTGGTGGTTTGGATCTGGGGTGGTTTTGCGGTTGGGGATCCAACCTTGAATCGCTTTTTCGCGCTTCACTTTTTGTTGCCGTTTGTGATTTTTGGTGCGGTGTTTGTTCATCTGTGGGCTTTGCATGCGGTTCATTCCAACAACCCGGAGGGTGTGGACCCGGACTTCTCCAAAGACAGCATTCCTTTCCATCCTTATTACACCATCAAGGATCTGTACGGGATGGGGGTTTTCCTCATCTTTTACTGTGCTTTTGTTTTCTTCGTGCCGAACTTCTTTTTGGAACCGGACAACTACATCCCGGCCAATCCCATGCAGACCCCGGCTCACATTGTGCCAGAATGGTATTTCCTTCCCTTTTACGCCATCTTGCGTTCCATTGACTTCTTAGGTTCGTTCAGCAAACTGGCGGGTGTGCTTGCCATGGTAGGATCCATTGCCATTTTGTTTATCCTGCCCTTTTTGGATCGCTCTCCGGTACGTTCTTTCCGCTATCGCCCATTGAGCCGGCAACTCTTTTGGATTTTCGTCATCGACTGCTTTGTGTTGGGTTGGGTGGGATACAATCCCGCAGATGCCACACGTTTCGATGGTGCTTTGCCGCTTATCTTAGTGGGTCGTACTGGTACTGCCATCTATTTTGGATACTTTGTCATGCTGTGGGTCATCACGGCCTTTGACATTGAAAAATCCAAACCCATGCCCAAAAGCCTGTAAGCAGAGGAGCTTATTATCATGGACTTTTTAAAATTCCTCAAAACTGCGGCCTTGGCTGCGGCAGTCATTCTTCCCCAGACGGTTTTTGCTTCGTCCGATGGACCGCCTTTGCCCAAGCAAACTTGGGGGTTTCAAGGGATATTTGGTCAATTCGACAATGCCGCATTGAAGCGTGGTGCGCGTGTTGCTGTGGGCGTTTGCATGAATTGCCACTCTCTCAAATACATTAAATTCGATTCTCTCAAGCAGATCGGTTTTTCAGAGGCCGAGGTGATCGCTTTGGCGGAAGGGGCGAGTCTCACCAAAAAGGATCGGATGAACAGTGCCATGGATGCCAATGCGGCCAAGGATAGTTTTGGTGTGGTTCCGCCAGATCTCTCTTTGATGACCAAGGCTCGCAAGGGGTATGAGGATTATACCTATGGCATTCTGAACGGCTATCTCACCGATGCGGAACGCAAATTGGTTGAGCAGGTTATGGCTGATGATGTGATTTCTGAAAAGGAGCTTTTAGAAGTCTCTTCAACGTTGGGTTTGAATGCGCATCAGCCAGAGAAGGTCAAGGAGATCTTGAAACGAATTCTGGCCAACGAGAATTTCAACAAGCATTTTCCTGGATTTTTCTTTGCCATGCCGCAACCAATGACGGACGGGGCCGTGACGAACACGGATGGTGTGGAAAACTCGTTGAAGCAGATGTCGCATGATTTGACCACTTTCTTGGCTTGGACTGCTGAGCCCACGCTCATGGCGCGCAAGGCTTTAGGTATCAAGGTTATGATCTATCTGGTGATTTTCACGATCATGCTGTATGCCGTCAAGCGGCGCATTTGGGCCAAAGTTCATCACTGACCGGATTTTGCAACAAAAAAACCCCCGATTCGGGGGTTTTTTTGTTTTAATCTATTAAAAAAAAAGAGAGGGTCTGGGGGATTCATCCCCCAGGGTTTTGCCTTTGACTTTGCCTTT